>JAIXUT010000046.1 GCA_027483385.1 Alphaproteobacteria bacterium | reverse complement strand
CCATTGTTTTGGGTGAAACAACCTGTTGGTAATAGGGATAATCAATAGTACGTTTTCCGTTACTTTCCTGCCATTCTGTTAGTAAGTCTTCATCATTAATGAACCAACCGCGGTATTTAAATGTAGGCGTCTGAGATTGTACATCAATCTCCTGCCAGGCTAAAAAGCGTTGTTTTGCGGGTTCCCGGTTGTTCCAAAAATACATCGGGTCAACGCCCAGATACTTTTCTGTAAAATAATAAATGCCGCTTATTGTCCCCAACGCATTACTGCCTGAAATGTAAAGGTTTCCGTTTTTGGTTTGAATTCGATAGTTTTCAGCGTCCGTGTTCTGCTGGGTTTCTATAAAGACAGCCTGCCGTCCGGGCACTTTTACGGTAGCGATTTCAAGCGTTTTTCCCGTAATTTTCTGTACATCGCTCACCAAATCTTTTACGGCCAATTGCACCGATTCCGGTTCCGTTTTCGGCAAGACAATTACCGCTTTCTGTGTTTGATTTACCAGAATAAAAGGGAGGACCTGCTGTCCCGTCACTTGGAGGGACACCAGCAAATGGATAAGAAATAAATACATTCTCATGGGTACAACGTGTTTGAATGAAAAGGGTCAACAGTCGGTATTGACCCTTTTGGGCACAGTACAAATCAATACCCTGGGTTTTGTTCCAGTTTCCCGTCTTTGTTGGCTTCTATTTCGGAAAAAGGAATCGGAAACAGGGCGTGGAACGGTTGGATATTCGGCGCATTGAGTGGATTGTATTTTTTAACTCTTTCCACCAATTTACCCATTCTGGAAAGCGTCACGCGACGGTCTTCTTCAAAGATCAGTTCGCGGGCTCTTTCGTCCAAAATATAATCCAGTGTAACTTCGGCGGCTGTTACGGGCGTTGCTTTTGCACGGTTGCGAACCAAATTAATATCAGCGGCGGCAGCAGTAGCATTTCCTTTTAGAAGCTGAGCTTCGGCCCTCAACAAAATTGTTTCGGGTAAACGAATCATGTACATATCTCTAAATGTAGGTCCGGCCGTGGTTTTCAAGGTCAATTTGGCAGCATCCTGCACCACGCCCGCAGGATGTTGCCCGGGGGTAGTTACTTTTGAAGGGTACGGATACCAACGCCAAGAAGCAGCTATCCAGTTGGGGGCAGGAAAATCAATCAAACTTTTACCCACAAAATTAGGAGAGGCTGGATTGGTATAAACAAAATCACGCACAATGTTGAAAGGCGACGTTCTGATGTCGGTAAGCGTGGCAGGTAATTTACGATTGTCCTTTTTAGGGTCTAATCCCCAAATTTCGTAAGTCCAGTAATCAGATGGGCGAACGAAAGATACACCACGACCGCCACTATTGAGCGTTGATGCCGACGCATTATCTAATAAAGCAGCCCTGCCACTTGGGTCAGAGATAGAAAAAACCGCTGGGGCTACCACTCGTTCGAGGTTATTCATGGGGCTACCCGATGATGTCAAAACACCGCCAATTACATCTAACTCATACTGAATTACCCAAATAGACTCCATATTTCCCGCCTTTCGGTTTTGATTGCCTACCCTGAATAAATCATAGAATACATCGCCTGGTTGGGTTCTAAGACTACCAAAACGCTCAGTCATTAGTCGTAGATTCGACTTATCAATCACTTCAGTAGCTGCTGCAATGGCTTTATCGTAGTCTTTGACCGCAATGTAGGTTTCGGCCAAAAGGTGGTTGGCTACGGCTTTGCTCAATTTGCCATCTTTTACAGCATCTACATTGGGTAAGTTTGCGGCAGCCTCCGTAGCATCGGCAATAATTTGCTTCAACACATCGTCTTTCGAAGCCCTCGTAAAATTGGTTCTTGGCGTATTTACTTCTTCCAATATCAACGGCACACCACCATACAAATGTACCAACTTATGATAGGCAAAAGCCCTGAAAAGTTTAGCCTCGGCGGCAAATTGTTTCTTTTGTGCTTCTGTAACATTTGATGTTGCCGCTCTTGCTATAATAGTATTGGCATTGCCAATAATTTTGTACCAACGAATCCAGTGTTGACGTGGAATATCACCCTGAGGAGTAAGCGAAACGGTGTAACTTCCTAATCGAGACTGGTCCAGACGGGCATTAAATGCAATATCTGTACCGAGTACTTCTGAATAAAGGTTTGCACCTCCATCCACGCTTTGAATAGCTCGCACCCTCGAATACAAATCGGTCAGGGCAGCTTCAAAGTTTCCGGCATTAATGAAAGAGTTTTCGGGACTGTAAAAGTCCAACGGTACTTCTTTCAAAAACTCTTCTTCGTTACAACTTGAATTCAGCAGGACTCCACCTGCCAAAAGGAGTATTTTAAATAGGTTATTTTTCATTTTTTGTAAAATCTTGGTTGAATAAATCAATTAAAGTTTCCCCATCGGGAGATTTTGAGGGGCTTTAAAATGTGATTTCAACGCCAAAAGAATAGGACTTCATTACCGGGAAGGCATTGACAGAACTTACACCTAAGCCCACTTCAGGATCCCAGCCCTTCCATTTGGTAAGTGTAAGTAGGTTTTTACCACTTACAAATAGTTTTGCATTGGATGCCCCGATTTTCTTAGCAGTTTTGTCTGTAAGATTGTAGGACAGTGAGATGTCTTGCAAGCGCACAAAATTGCGCTGGAAAAATTCTCTTCCACCAGCAGGCGTAGGTACCCACGGATTGGGGTGTATGCCATTGGGGTTGCGTGGCGACCAAAAATCAGTAAAATCAAACCAGTTGGAATTGGTGGCATTTCCGGGTGTACCATAGTTTCCGGCGGGGGCGTTTGCTGCCAAGTAGCTGCTTTTACCTCCTTGAACAGAGTTTATAAATGCCCGCAATGTAAATTGATTATAGGATACGGTATTTTGAATACCAAACAGATACGCCGGTTCGGTATTGCCTAAAATCTGACGGTCATCGGCAGCTGTAATTTTACCATCCTTGTTTAGGTCTTCAATGCGATAGGTACCCGCTTGAAAACCCGCCAATTTTTCGTCGGCCAGTTGATAAATACCCGCCGTCTTGTAGTCGTAAATTGTTCCAATAGGTTTTCCAATAAACAAACCACTGGCTATGAGGTCGTCTTCTACGCCATCTTGGTTTTTATCTTCACCCAAAATCGTGACTACTTTGTTTCGGTTGCGGGTAAAGTTAACCGTCAAATCCCATGTAAAATTGCCAGTTTTAATGGGCTGTCCATGCAGCATAAACTCAATACCCGTGTTGTTGATTTGGCCTAAGTTGGTGAATACATTGGCAAAGCCTGAGGTTTGTGGAAGCGTTTGTTGCCATAGCAGGTCGTTGGTATTTGAATTATAATATTCGATATTTCCATCAATAAGGTTTTTCAAAATGGCAAAATCAAGCCCGATGTTGATACCACGGGTACGTTCCCATTTGAGATCGGCGTTGGCCAATGAAGCCACCGACCGACCGATAGAGGTCATACCACCGTCGCCAAAAACGTATTTTGAATCGTCGGTCGAAGCCACTCTTGCCAGTGAGCTGTATCGCCCTACTTTGTTACCATTTTCTCCGTAACTTCCTCTGATTTTGAGATAGTCAATGCCCGGAACTTTAAAGAAACTTTCTTCTGAAAGCACCCAACCAAGGCCAATAGAAGGGAAAATACCTGTTTTGTTATTTGCTGAAAAACCACTGAAACCGTCCCGACGAACCGTAGCTTTGACTAAGTATTTGCTGCCGTAATTATAGGCAACACTTCCCATTTGGTACAGCAAGTTTTCCTGCCAGGCAGAAGAGCTTATTTTCTGAATTTCAGCTTGTTGTAAGCTATTGTAAGACAAGTTTAGATCCGAAAAACCGGTACCCGAAGCAGACGTATTATTAAACTTAGCGATGTTGTAACCGTACAAAGCTGTGACATCAATATTGTGTTTACCAAAGCTCTTTTTGTAGTTGAAGATATTATCCAATGTT
>JAIXUT010000218.1 GCA_027483385.1 Alphaproteobacteria bacterium | reverse complement strand
GTGGCGGAGGCCGGATGCACTGCCCTCCACCATGCAGACGCATCTGCTTACCAATCAATCAATTACAAATGTTTTTTACCCTGAAAAGCCTGCCTAATCTGCCAAAAAACTACATTTTGGCAGACCTTGTGGCAGATTTAGATAATTGATTATCAATTGTTTTTCATTTAAATCTGTGCCTTAGCACTCGTTTTTAGCCAGCAATACATTCACGCATTGCTGAGCAAACGCATCATCAATACCCAGTTTGGATTTTATAAACTCAAGTACATCCTCCTCTTCTTTGGTTACTACGCCGTCTGCTAAAATTGCATCTACGCAACAAACAAAAAGTGATCTTCTCGTTTTGTCTGTAATGGCACCGACAGCAGCTTCCAGCAATGCCGATGAGCCACCGGCTTTCCTGAAATTACCAATTGCTGCTGAAATCAATTCTGGAATATCATACCCTTCAAATAATCGTCTTCCATGCAACAAAAAGAATAATGCAGAAGACTCCTCATCCGAAATATCGCCATCAATATTCACGCATGCCAACAAAATGGCAGCATAAGCCTGAGGCTCTTTTGTAATGGTGAAAGGTTGCGGTTCTGAACCTGAAAATATTTTACTGAAAAATCCCATGATATAAATGGTTTGGTGAATAATCGTAATTTAAACTGCTTTGTGCCCTTTACGGAACAACCGTTCCCATAAATTCCTGCTCACTGATTATTTTAATGTTGCAACCGGCTGCATTGTACTCTTCAACTTTTTTGGTTTTACCGCTTTTGCCACCGTACATATTGATTTGATAATCTTGGTTTCCCATGACTAAAAAATCAGTTGATTTAGTGATTTTATCCTGATAAACTCCCCCACAATCAACGATATACAATACTGCCTGTTCTCGTGACATAGAATCCAGGATGCCAGTAATCACAAACTTCTTATCGTAATATGGATGGTTTGGGTCTAACTCCTCTTTAGATGGCTTGATCCCGGTAAGTTTTTTCCATTCTGGCTTATTCCTAATCGGAGTTTCATAAAGTACTTTTATTAGTTCTCTTACATCTTGTTCTCTATATTTTGAAATGTGATGAACGGCCAGTTCGGCACAAGCCATGGCATCTTCTAAAGCATGATGGTGATTCACTTTTTTCCCTAAAAGATCCTTACAAATGTCATCCAACTTATATCCAAGCCGCTTCGGATAGTTTACCCTGGACATATAAAGTGTACATAGGTAATCTAACTCGGGAACTTCTTGGTTTTGTTGCGTCATGTACTGGTTTATGACACTTTGCTCAAAGGATACATTATGCCCTACCAATACATCACCATCAATAAAGCCCATAATTTGCGACCAGGAATCAAGTAGCGAAGGAGCATCTCGAACCGACTCCGGGGTTATTCCGTGCGTAGAGATATTTATGAACTCAAACTCTTCGGGAAACGGATACAGTAAATGGTAGTACGTGTCTACAATTTCGCCATTCCTTACTTTGGCCATACCAATAGAACATGCGCTTGATCTTTTTCTGTTGGCTGTTTCAAAATCAATTGCCGTGAAATTCATAGGTTACTATATTTTTAAATGTGATTAGATCAAATTAAATTGTTTTAAAAGCGCTTGTTTTTGTTTTATATTCTACGTTACTTTGTCACCCTATTTAATCGCTCCACCTCCTTCCTCAGCAGGGTTACGTCATTCTCCAGTGCATCGATTCTACGGCCGTAATCTTCAAGGAGTAACTCCAGTCCGTTCAGCGGCTTCTTTTTCGGAGTTTCGTAAGCAGCAGTATCTTCATTGGCTTGAATAAATTTTGGCATTTGCTCAACAAGCATTTCGCCATTACCACTTATAAGCCAGTTAATGTTTAGTTCAGCGTAACTTTTGGATAATCCGAAAATAACTTTAGCAGTTATTTCTTCTTCATCGTTAAGCACACGCGATAAAAAGCCAGCACTAACATCAATTCGTTGAGCGACAGCGTTTTGTTTAAAGTTTTTAACTTTAAAATAGGATTTAAGCCTATTTCCGATGGAACTTGAATCTGTCAACTTTGCGACAATATTTCGTTAAGCGAAACTTTTTTTGATAAAACACTTGCGTAGCATTTACCTATGCTATACATTTGTCCTAAAGTTACTAAACTTATTAATATTCAAAAATGGGAAACATCGAATCCTTACAGATTTACAGAAAACTCAGCGCAAAGGCGCTGATTGGAAGCCTGCATGATCGCGTCCGCAAAGTACGTCCATCGGTATCTCGCAATACAATACATCTTGCTTTTCGTAATGGCGCAACAACACCATTACGTGAAATGATTATAGAATTAGGAACTGCAATGCTTGAATCCAGCGAAGTAGTTCCTGCTGAAGAGCCAATCTGTTCATGAGATTATAACGGAAGGCGGCAAGGGCGGTGCAAACGAGCATTGCCCTACCCTTTCGGAAAGAAACGGCCGATTGATGAAGGCTTTTTTTGAGTAGTAAGTCGAGTGTGGCCCCGAGCAAGGTCGGGGCATGTTTTTCAAAAGCGTTTGAATTGATAACTTATTGAATTGGTGATCCTTGCCCGGGTGATGAAACATTGCCCGGTTTTTCTCTCACACTCTAAAAATGACTTTAACAGTGACAGTGAAAAAATATACCTACAAAGAGTTCAAAGAATGGGCAGTTGCTCGCGGGTTTATACAAGATGAGGACATACACGATCTGTTTTCAAAAGATGGAATTGAAATAGGCCTCAAATC
>JAIXUT010000137.1 GCA_027483385.1 Alphaproteobacteria bacterium | reverse complement strand
ATTTTGCTGGGTTTTGATTTGACTGGACCGAAGTGGTCGGGTTTTATCAAACGGGCGTTGGAAATTGCTCCCGAAAAAAAGATTGGTGTACATTGCTGGCGGGGAGGCATGCGAAGCGGGGCAATGGCCTGGGCACTAAATCTATATGGATTTGAAGTTTACCTTATTGAGGGGGGCTATAAAAGCTTCAGAAGGTGGGTATTGAATCAATTTGGAAAAACCTACCAGCTCTGGATGATGGGTGGTATGACGGGGTCGGGAAAAACCAAACTCCTTCATGCCCTTGAAGACGAAGGTGAGCAGGTGATAGACTTAGAAGATTTGGCGCAGCATCAAGGTTCTTCCTACGGGACGATGAACAAAATGGTGCAGCCAACACAGGAACAGTTTGAAAATAATTTTGCCGACCAATTACGTATGCTTAATCCGCAACGCAGAATTTGGGTGGAAGATGAAAGCCTGACCATTGGTAAAATTTTTATTCCTAACCCTTTTTGGCATCAGATGAAAGAGGCAGTTTTAATTAATATTCAGGTAGGACTCGAACAACGAATCAATGCTTTGGTGCAGGAATATGGAGAATTGGACAAAGATTTTTTGGTCGAATGTACCGAAAGAATCCACAAGCGACTCGGGCCGCTCCAAACTAAACAGGCCGTAACGGCCATTCGAGAAAACCGCATGACAGATTTTGTTCGGTTAGTGCTGGTATATTATGATAAAACCTACACAACGGGTTTGGCTAAACGTCAACCTGAAAAACTATTTACTTTTGATATCACTGATTATGACATGGCAGTAAATGCCAGCAAGATTTTAACTTTTACCCAAACCCTGCCCCTACTTGAGCAGGTATAGCTTACGTCAATGGATAGTTCAACAATAAAACTTACGCAGTATTCCCACGGTGCAGGTTGCGGTTGCAAAATCAGCCCTGCTATTCTTGATAAAATTCTTCACAGTCCGATTGCGGTTCAAACAGACCCTCACTTGCTGGTAGGAAATGACAAACGCGACGACGCGGCTGTTTTGGATTTGGGCAACGGAACGGCTTTGATTTCTACGACCGATTTTTTTATGCCCATCGTGGACGATGCTTATGATTTTGGACGCATCGCCTCGGCCAATGCCATCAGTGACGTATACGCAATGGGCGGAAAACCTGTCTTGGCCATTGCAATTTTAGGCTGGCCGATTGATAAACTTCCCCCTGAGGTTGCCCAAAAAGTATTGGAAGGCTCCCGAGCGGTTTGCGCTGAGGCGGGCATCACCTTGGCTGGAGGCCACAGCATTGACTGTCCTGAGCCGGTTTTTGGACTTGCTGTAAATGGAATGGTGAGCATTCCTCAACTTAAACAAAATTCTACCGCACTGGAGGGTTGTCGACTGTATTTGACCAAAGCGTTGGGGGTGGGAATATTATCAACCGCTCAGAAGAGAGGGGTTTTGCTGCCAGAAGATGCTGCTATTGCCTTGAAAAGTATGGTTACGCTCAATAAACTAGGCGAAGTTTTTGCCAAAATGGAAGGCGTTAAAGCGATGACCGACGTAACTGGCTTTGGTTTATTGGGGCACCTTTCGGAGATGTGTGAGGGCAGCGGCCTATCAGCTGAAATTGATTTTGATAAAGTTCCCGTTATTTCATCAATACCGTATTACCTTGCCCTTAATTGTTTTCCGGGCGGCACACTGCGTAACTTGAAGAGTTATGGCCATAAAGTAGGGCCGCTTACTGATGAACAAAAATACATTTTGGCTGACCCCCAAACGAGCGGCGGTCTGTTGGTTGCCGTATCAGAAGAAACTACGGACGAATTTGAGCAATTATTAAGAGATCTAGGCCACGATTTTCAATCATTTGGTCGACTTAAAGCACAGACAGATGGTCCATTGATTTCGGTTCATTAACTAATTTTGAGTCAAGTTGTGGATGATTTTTTTTCGTCCACAAACTTTGACAAGATGTAATGAGGATTACGTTACTTTAGAACTGGTGTATTTTGGTGAATAATAGGAAATAAATTTATATCGTAATTAATACGTTATAAAACCACATAATTGGTTCATAATGATTCTTAAAATATAGAAAAAAGACATAATTACTTACAGATATCCCAATTACAAAAAACACAAAAACCTTAACAACCAATTATATAAAATATGAAGTAGTGCCATAAAATTAGCATAAATCTAAGTTAGCCGTACGAGCATTAGAGGCAAAACGATTGAACACTCCCAATATTTATTTTTTTTAACTTAGAATCACGAATTACTAAACGATTACTTCTAACCTAAAATTGATAAAAATAACCAAACATATATAATCAATTATTTTACTGATATCAACGAACAAATAAAACGTATATACATTATAGTTATATTTCAAGTACCGTTAGATAAATTCTTTGCTAAATAAGGGTAAATAGAAAACAAAAGCACCAAAATGTAGAAGAGTAACGACTATTCAATTACAAAATATGTGCCTAATAGAACAATTCCACTTTGCTACCGTTTGCTCCTCACTGAATAAAATATGATTTTTCCCAGAAACTAACTTTGAATACCAGACACTTAATAAAAAAAAATACCCTACTTTCGAAAATATGTCTTACAATTTTTAGATAAATACAAATGGTACTTGCAAATAGGAATATTTTTCATTTATTTTTGTATGAGTTTTTTTTATGCTAATGATTGAGAACATTTAGTTGAAATATCTAAATTTCGGGCTACTGTGGTTATGCACTAGGCTTCATTTAACCTTAAAGTATTGACCGAATAGATGAATTTGGTATGAAAAACCTCAAACATGAAAAAAACACACATACTTCTTGCAGAAGGTGAGCCCATTGCAGGAGCTGATCTTAAAGACCAACTACAGGAAATGGGTTACATTGTTACTGGCCCGTTTTCTCAGGGAGAAAATGCGGTGAACTCATTAAATAGCGGTTACCCAGATTTGGTTATCTTAGATATTCAACTGGCAGGAAAATGGGATGGAATCGAAACTGCCAAACGAATTCTAACAAAACAGAAGCTACCTATCATATTTTTATCGAGCAACTCCGATGCAGATACCTTCGCTAAAGCAAAAGATACAGCACCAGTAGCCTTTATGTCTAAGCCATTCCGCATCCGTGATTTAAAATATACGATTGAATTAGCCCTTGAAAACTCTGAAAAAGAACCAAAAGATACAAAACCCATTAAGTCTCCCGAATGTACTCCATGCCTCAGCGACCGACTATTTATAAAGACAAAAGACCGAATGGAGCGCGTTTTCTTTGATGATATATTATGGGTTGAAGCCGAAGATTATTATTGTAAAATCATATCGAAAGAAAACGATATTCTACTTACACAGAACTTGGGCAAATTAAGTGAAGCCCTCGAAAACCGCCCCGAATTTATAAGAGTACATCGGTCTTTCATTGTAAATCTTAAACATGTAGAGCAAATACGGGAACTTCATCTTCATATTGGAACTAAACAAATTCCTCTAAGTAAATCATCGAAAGAAGAGTTAATGAGCCGACTTAGAAAGATATAAGTAATTTTTCTACTTATATTAACTCAAAAAGGACTTTTTGACTCCTAGAGCTATTTTTGAACCGTTAAATGGTATTTTTCTTTTAACTCTCATTACATTATTAAGCCCAAAATGAACAATACTAATGATTTTTAAGAGGCTTAACAAGTTTATATCTAAAAACGATAGCTTACTGGGTAAAATGAATCGTTCACTGAATAAACAAACACTTTCACTGAAAAAGCAAGGTTGTTTACCTTTCAATAAAAAACAAACTTAGCTCTAAAAAAGGCATATAAAGTCAATTTTATCCTAAAAAGATACTTATATATTAAAGCATATAAAGTTTTTGCTTTCCCTGT
>JAIXUT010000175.1 GCA_027483385.1 Alphaproteobacteria bacterium | reverse complement strand
TGGGCTGGCGGCGCAGGTGTTAGTCGGCAGCAGGGCCTTCCGTGCCTGCCAATTTCACACGCTTGCGGTTCCGCAGGGCTTTTACAAATTCGCGCAATTTTAAGAGCCCCGAAGATTCCAGCCCCACCAGAAACACCATCCCGCCCAGGCTGCCTGCCACCGCCAGCCATGCGGCGCGCTCCAGCCACAAGGCCTCGCGGCTGTAGGGGAACATAGCTTGCCAGAGTAGCAGCACCGCCGCCGTGACCGCCACCAGCAGCAACATGGTGCCAAATTCCTGCGTCAACTTGCGGGTATCTAAAGCCAGTACACCTTTGCGCGTCAGCCAGTACCACTGCAGCCCGGCATTCACGTAGCCGCCTATCGCCGTGGCCACCGCAATCCCGATATGCGCGTGGCTTTCCAGGCCATAGGCAAAGGCTGCCAGCACAAATAAAATGTTTAAGGTCAGGTTCACGCCCAAGCCCGCCACGCTAGCCTTCACGGGGCTAAGAGGGTCTTCGGCCGCAAAAAACGCGGGAGCCGTGATTTTGGTCAGGATGTACCCAGGTAGGCCCACCACATAGCCCATCATGGCGTAGGCAATCATTTGCGCGGCGAACGGGATCATCGCACCGTGGCGCAGCAGCACATCCATCAAGGGTTCAGCCAGCATGAAAAACAGCACCATGCTGCCGCAGGCAATGGCCAAGCAGGCAGAAAGGGCGGCAGTAAAGCTGCGGGTGGCATCGCCCTTGGCCCCTTGGCCCAACAGCACCGCCAAGTGCGGCAGCAGCACGGTGGCCACCGCAATGCCAATCAGGGCCAGCGGCGCCTGGTAAAACCGGTTGGCGTTTTGCAGGTAGCTAATCGCGCCGCTGGGCAGGTAGCTTGCCACCACGGTATCCACAATCACGGCCAGTTGCAGCACCCCAACGCCCAGCATGGCGGGGCCCATCCGCAGCAAAAGTTTTTTCAGGTCGGGGTGGCGCGGCAACCAACCAAGCGTGAATTTCAGGCCAAGCTGTTGGGCGCTCCAGTACATGTAGGCCACCTGCAGCAGGCCTCCCAGCGGCACGGCCCAGGCGGCGGCTTCGGCGGGGTGTTTCCCCGCCCACGGCAGCAAAAACAAGCAGCTGATGATGCTCAGGTTCAGCAACGCGGGCACCATAGCATAGGCGGCAAACTTGCCCCAGGTGTTGCACATGGCGCCCAAAAAACTGGCGACGGTAATCAGGCCCAAGTACGGAAAGGTAATGCGGCCAAGTTCAATGGCCAGCTGAAATTTTTCAGGCTGGTCGGCCCAGCCGCCCGCCAGCAGCAGCATCAGTTGCGGCATCAGCAACAGGCCCAGCACCACCACCGCACTTACAATTACCACCAGCCAACTCAGTACCACGCTGGCAAAGCGCAGCGCCTCGGCATCGGAACGCGCCTTGTGCCGCGCCACAATCGGGATAAACGCCACATTAAACGCCCCTTCGGCAAACAGCCGCCGGAGCAGGTTGGGGAGCATCAGGGCCACAAAGAAGGCGTCACTCGCCGCCCCCGCGCCAAGCCTGTTGGCAATCAGTAAATCCCGCGCAAAGCCCAAGCCGCGCGAGACCGACGTCCAGGCCGAGACGATGAGGGAGTTTTTAAGAATGGCCACGCGGGTAAGCTACGCGCCCAGCAACCGCTTGGCCAGTGCACTGATGGTCAGATGTTCATCGCTGCGGGTGGCAAAGGTGCGCAGGGTTAGGGTGTCACCCTCCATTCCCACCACGGCGTGCGTCAGGCCGCGTTTTTCCGCAGTCATCATCTGCTTGCCCAGTGGCTTATCTTCCAAGCCTTCCTCCACATTCAGGCCCGCCGCACGTAGCTTACTGGCCACGGTACCAAGGCCAAAGGCCACATAAAGCTGCGCAGGGGTGGCGGCATAATCCTGCCACGGCGCTTGCTCCACCATCCACATCCCCAAACGGCCAAGCCCAATGGAAATCCCGACCCCCGGCAGTGCGCGGTCACTCAAACTCTCGGCCAAGTTTTCATAACGCCCACCGCTGCAAATGCTGCCCAATTCAGGGGCATCGTGCAGCGTGGTTTCTACCACCGTGCCGGTGTAATAATCCAGGCCACGGGCGATGGTATAATCAGCTTTGATATATTGAATGTCGTGGCCAAGAAACGCTTGGGTGTTTGCCAAAACGCTCTGCAATTCTTCCCAGCCCTCACGGGTATCGTTATCCACTACCACAGGTGACTTTTGGCTTAAAACATTTAATAGTTCAGTAGCTTTAGGTGTCAGCGCCTGTAGCTTTTCCAGCGTCACGGCAGTGGGCTGCTTTTCAATATCATCAATAATTTTAATTGCTGCGGTACGGTTTTCTTCCGCAATCCCTGCTTGAGCAAACAGGCCATTCAGCAACTTGCGGTTATTCACGCGCATCGTAAAGTTAAGGCCCAATGAAGAAAGTGCCGTAAACGCACAGGCTAAAATCTCGGCATCCGCCGCCAGCGGCAAGTTCCCTGCGCCATCCGCAATGTAGTCAATATCGCACTGGTGAAACTGGCGGTAGCGGCCTTTTTGCGGGCGTTCGCCGCGCCAGACGGGCTGAATCTGGTGGCGCCGAAACGGAAACACCAACTGGCCATAGTTCTGTGCCACGTAGCGGGCAGTAGGTACGGTTAAATCGAAGCGGAGCGCAAGTTCCTTGGCGCCCGTGGTATCGTCGTCATTTGCCCCCATAATGGCCGCGAGGCGCCGCAGGCCGTACACCTCCTTGGCGTCAATTCCCTTGCTGACCAATACTTCAGTGCGCTCCACCGCCGCCGTTTCCAGCGGCGTGTAGCCAAAGCTTTCATAAGCATGGCGGATTTTTGCCGTAATGGCATCGAACGCCCGCTGCTGGGCAGGGAGATATTCAGGGAAACCCGAGATGGGGGAAATTTTGGTGGCCATGCTGTGCTTACTTTGTGGGCAGGTTGTGTGCGCAATTATGTAGCATGGGTTAGCTTATGAAGGAAGGGGAGAACGACAAATGGGGTTAGCCTTAGTTAAAGATACCACACAGCCGCAAGCGCAGCGCGCCTATGCCACCACCTATAACCCCGCTTACGAGAAATTGTTGCAGGAAATTCTGCTTTCGGGCGAAGATAAAGAAGACCGCACCGGCGTGGGCACCATCGCCTACTTTGGTGGGCAGTTGCGCTACAACCTGGCCGAAGGCTTCCCGCTGCTCACCACCAAAAAGGTGTTCACCAAGGGGATTATCCACGAGCTGCTATGGTTTTTAAAAGGCGACACCAACATCGGTTACCTGAAAGATAACGGCGTCAACATCTGGGATGAATGGGCCGATAAAAATGGGGATTTAGGCCCCGTGTACGGCAAGCAGTGGCGCAGTTGGGAGGCGCCTGATGGCCGCGTGATTGACCAGATTGCGGAAGCGGTGCAAACCATCCGCAACAACCCCGACAGCCGCCGCATCGTGGTAGTGGCCTGGAACCCCGCCGACTTGAAGCAAATGGCGCTGACGCCCTGCCACTGCCTGTTCCAGTTTCAGGTGATTAACGGCAAGTTAAATTGCCACCTGTACCAACGTAGCGCCGATATTTTCTTGGGCGTGCCGTTTAATATCGCCAGCTACGCACTACTCACGCACATGATTGCGCACGTGACAGGGCTGCAGGCTGGCACCTTCGTGCACAGCTTTGGCGACGTGCACATTTACCGCAACCATGTTGAACAGGTGCGTGAACAGCTGGGTCGCCGCCCACGCCCGTTCCCGACATTGTGGCTGAACCCGGCGGTGCGCGAACTGGATGACTTCACGTTTGAAGATATCCGCATCGACGGCTACGACCCGCACCCAGCCATCAAAGCACCTATCGCTGTCTAATGCGCGAAGTAGTGCTGATTGCCGCCTTGGCGGCCAATGGCGTGATTGGTAAGGGGGGGCAACTCCCCTTCCATTTACCTGCCGACTTGGCGCATTTTAAGCAGCTTACCCACGGCAAAACGGTGGTGATGGGCCGCAAAACCTGGGAAAGCCTGCCGCCTACCTATCGCCCCTTGCCTCACCGCCGCAACGTGGTGCTCACGCGGCAGATTGGCTGGCAGGCGACAGGTGCTGAGGTTGTGCATCATGTCAATGAACTTCCTGTCAGCGAACTGTGGGGCATCGGCGGCGCCGAGATTTACGCCCTCCTGTTCCCTCTCGCCACGCGCTTGGAACTGACCGAAGTGCACGCCGAAGTGCCAGGCGATACGTTCTTCCCCGCCTACGACAAGGCTCAATGGCGTGAAGTGGCCCGTACGGCCAATGCGCCAACCGCTACCACGCCCGCGTTTGACTTTGTCAGCTACATACGCAAATAAGGGCCATGCCGCAAACCACGCTCCCCCACGTTCAGCACATCATCGCCGTTGCCAGTGGCAAGGGTGGCGTGGGTAAATCCACCACCGCCGCCAATCTGGCAGTCGCTTTAGGCTTACAAGGCCTAAATGTGGGGCTTTTAGATGCCGATATTTACGGCCCCTCCCAACCCCGCATGCTGGGCGTGAAGGATGCTCAGCCCGACAGCGACGGCCAGACCATTCAGCCCGTGATCAACCACGGCGTGCGCCTGATGAGCATGGGCTTTTTGGTCGATGAAACCACGCCCACCGTCTGGCGCGGGCCGATGGTGCAGAGTGCGCTCACGCAAATGCTCAAGCAGGTGGCGTGGGGCACTTCAACTTCTCCCCTCGATGTGCTGGTGGTGGATATGCCCCCGGGCACGGGCGATACCCAGCTTTCTCTTACCCAGCAGGTGGCCTTAAGCGGCGCGGTGATTGTTTCAACGCCTCAAGATATTGCGCTTCTCGATGCCCGCAAGGGGCTGGAGATGTTCAAAAAGGTGAATGTACCAATTCTTGGATTGGTGGAGAACATGAGCGTGTTCTGCTGCCCGAATTGCGGCACCGCTTCCCCGATTTTTGGGGCCCACGGCACGCGCGATTTGGCGAGCAGCTTAGGCTACGACCTCCTCGCCGAAGTGCCGCTGGAAATGCCCGTGCGCGAGTTAACCGACAGCGGCACGCCCGTGGTCATCGGTGCGCCCGATAGCCTGGCCGCCGCCGCCTACCGCCAACTGGCGGCCAGGGTGTGGGCGAAACTGCAGCTGCCCACCGCCGTACCAAGCAGTGTGAAGATTGTGTTTGAATAGGCACCTTAAGTCATGACTTTTACTGTTCTTGAACAATTCTGTGAAGGCAAAGGCCAGCCCGAAGCGTGTGAAGACCGCCTCGTCATCACGCCCCACTTTGTGGCGGTGATTGACGGCGCCACCAGCAGCGCCCCCTTGGCCAGCGGCAAGGCGGGCGGGATTGTAGCAGCAGAGGCGATTGCCCGCGTGGTGCAAACCTTTCCCGCCGACAGCACTGCTGAGACATTTGTGAAGCTCGCCACCCAAGCGGTGTTTGAGGATACCGGCCATTGGCCCGACGAAAGCCAGAACCGCCCCTGCGCGGCGGTGGTGGTGTACAGCGCCGCGCGGCAGGAAGTCTGGCGGGTGTGTGACTGCCATATTCGGCTTGATGATAAGGTTTTGGATGGCGAAATATCCGCAGGGCGTATTCCCTATACCTATCGTTCAGCGATTATTCGGGCACGGCTGGCACTCGGCCAAACTACTGTGGAAATTGAACAGGCACGCCCGACCAATCAGCAGCCCTTTTGGCCCTTTGTGGAAGTGCAAAATGTCTTTCTCAATCATCCGACCGACCCGATGGGTTTTGGCGCGATTAACGGCCTCCCCGTGCCCGAAAAGTTCATTGAAATCCATAGCACCAAGGGCGTGGGTGAAATTGTGCTGTGCTCGGATGGCTTTTTTGCCCCCGCGCCAACTTTGGCGGAAGGCTTGGCCGAGCTGGCCCGCCTGAAGCGGGAAGACCCGCTATTGTGCCTGCAAGTGAACGGCAGCCGCCCCTTCCCCATGAATGGCCGTTTTTTTGATGACACGACCTATGTACGGTTGCTGCAGCGTTAAGCCCTTGCCACAGGGGTAAATTTCTCTGCGCCGCCCCCTAGCGGGGCGCGGGCAGCTGGTTTATAAGTTTTTATATCAATAAAAAGGTGCCCCCCATTATGGCCACTGCTGCCCACGCTGCCCACGCCCCCCAACATTGGCTGCTGCACGCCCTCACTACCATCAACCACAAAGATATCGGCAAGATGTATCTCATCTCGGCCCTCATCTTTTTCTTCATTGGGGGGCTGATGGCGCTGGTGATTCGTACCGAACTGGCCATGCCCGGCTACCAGTACGTGGATGGCGCGTTCTTTAACCAGATGACGGCGATGCACGCCACCTTCATGATTTTCTTCGCCGTCATCCCCGGCCTGATTGGCTTTGGCAACTATTTTGTGCCGATCATGATCGGCAGCCCCGATATGGCCTTCCCGCGCCTGAATAACTGGAGCTTTTGGCTGATGCCGTTTGCCGGCGCCCTGATGCTGGGCAGCCTGTTGGTACCCGGTGGCAGTGCGGCGGCGGGCTGGACAAGCTACCCGCCTTTAACCGATAGTACCTACAGCCCCGGCGCAGGCATGGATATGTGGATTCTGG
>JAIXUT010000049.1 GCA_027483385.1 Alphaproteobacteria bacterium | reverse complement strand
GGGCTGCTGGGGCTGCTGGGCCTCGGGCAAAAAGGCCAGCCTGCCTATACCGAAGCCGATGTGCGCGGCGCGATTAATCTGGGGCTGGAACACGGCACGCTGGCGCCCAGCCAGCACCAGATGCTGGACGCGGTGCTGGATTTGAACGCGCTGACCCTAAAAGATATTATGGTGCACCGCAGTGCCATGGTGGGGATGGATGTAGCCACGCCACCCGCCGAACTGCCTGGAGTTTTAGGAAATTTAGCCCACAGCCGCGTGGTGGTGTGGGATGGCAGCCCCGAAGCGCTGGTGGGCATCCTTTCGGTGCGCGATTATCTCGCCGCTTTGGCCAAGGTGCCCAGCCGCCACGAAGTGAACCTGCGCGCCCAGTTGCAACCGCTTTACTTTGTGCCCGAAACCACCCCGATTGGCCACCAACTGCGCCAATTTTTATTGTTGAAAAAACATTTGGCCCTGGTGGTGGATGAATTTGGCGACGTGCAGGGGCTGGTAACATTGGAAGATATTTTGGAAGAAATTGTGGGCGAAATTGCCGACGAGCACGACGCCAAAAGCCGCCGTCCTGAGGCCGACCCACTGGCCGCTGCGCAGGCCGAAGGCGGTTGGTTACTGGGCGGGAATTTGGCCGTGCGCGATGCCAACCGCCTCTATGGCTGGAAGCTGCCCGATGACAGCGCGGTAACGCTGGCGGGGCTGATGATCGAAACGCTCGGCCATCTGCCCGTGCAGGGCGAAACCTGCAACGTGGCGGGGTTAAGTTTAACTGTGCGCAGCAAACGCGGCCACCGGCTGGAACGAATTCTGGTGAAATAGCGTGGCGGCAGTTGGCTCTGGCAAACGCGCCCCTCGCACCTTTGCGCAGTCGTTTTTATTTACTGCTGGCGTTTTGGCAGTGGCAGTTGGGTTTTCAGGACTTTATGCCCTCAATACTTTCATTTTCACTGCTCCATCTGCGGCGCCTGCCCCAACTTACCAAGCGGCACCAGCCGATTACACCACGGCCGACAGGGGCGACCGCCTCAACTTCGCTTTGCTCGGCACCCCGCCCAACCTAGTGCCGTTTCTGGCGGGCGAGACCAACGCCAGCACCCTGGCCGGGAATGTGTACCAGAGCCTGATTACCTACGACGCCAACCTGAATTTAATTCCGCAGGCTGCCGCGCGTTGGCACGTCAGCCCCGACGGCCTGCAGATTACCTTTACCCTGAAACAGGGCCTGACCTTTACCGATGGCCAGCCACTCAGCAGTGCCGATGTGTCGGCCACCTTTCATGCCATTACCAACCCGCAAACCCGCACCCCCTACGCCGATGATTTTTTACGTGTGAAGCATTTCAGCACCCCCGATGCGCACACCGTGAAAGTGACCTACGCCGAACCCTTCGCCCCCGCATTGGCCAGTTGGGCGGGGCTGCCGATTTTACCCGCGCACATTGTTGACCAAACCCCCGATTTTAACCAAACATCGTTGAAAACCCAGCCGCTTGGCAGTGGGCCCTATGCGCTGGTGCAGGCACGGCGCGGCCAGGATTATTTGTTTCAGGCCCACGTAAGTTCGTCCCAAGCCCCGCGCATTGGGCAGCTGTATTACCGCATCCTGCCCGATACCTCGGCCCAGTGGCTGGCCCTGAAGGCGGGCGAGCTGGATATGGCCACCATCCCGCCTTTGGCCTACAGCCGCCTCATTTCCGCCAGCTGGTTTACCCAGCAGTACACCGCCTACCGTTATTTAAGCAGCAGCTATACCTACCTGGGGTTTAACCTGAAAAACCCGCTGTTTGCCGACAGGCGTGTGCGTCAGGCGTTAAGCTACGCGGTGGACAGACAGGGCCTGATCAACGCCGTGCTGTTTGGCCAAGGCGAGCCACTGGCAAGTATTTTTAAACCCGGCACCTGGGCCAGCCACCCCACCCTGCAGCCCACGCCTTACGATGCCGCCAAGGCTGCCGAACTACTGGATACTGCTGGCTGGCGCATGGGCCCACAGGGCGTGCGTATGAAAGACGGCCAGCCCTTGGCGTTTACCCTCACCACCAATCAGGGCAACGAAGACCGCTTGAAAACCGCCCAAATTCTGCAAGCCATGTTCGCCCGCGTGGGGGTGAAGATGGAGATTCGGGTGCAGGAATGGAGCAGCCTGCTCACCACCGTGCTGAAACCCCGCGCCTTTGAGGCAATTCTCATGGGCTGGAGCCTGCCCGCCGAGCCCGACCCGTTCGATGTTTGGCACAGCAGCAAGCAGGGGCCTGATGATTTTAACATTGTCGGGTTTGCCTCCCCTGCTGCCGATGCCGCGATTGAAGCCTCGCGGCGCACCTTTGTGCAGGCCGAACGCGCCAAGCACCTGTACGCGCTGCAAGAAATCCTGGCCGAAGAGCAGCCCTACTTGTGGCTGTTCGCGCCCTACGCCCTGGTGGCCGTACATCAGCGGGTACAAAATATTACGCCCGCACCCGCAGGAATTGGCTACAATCAGCCGCTGTGGTGGGTGCCGCAGGCCTGGCACTTACGGCCAGCCTTGCAGCCGTAGTTTAAAAAGGCTTGTAAAACAATCTTTTCAGGGCTAGTAAACGGCCATGATTATTCCCGTGATTTTATCTGGCGGCGCAGGCAGCCGCCTGTGGCCGCTGTCGCGCGCTAGCTTCCCCAAGCAGTTTCTGGCCGCGCCGAACGGGCAAACGTTTTTGCAAAATACCTTAAGCCGCGTACAGGGCCTTTCGGGCGCGGCGTACTTAACAGTGGCCTGCAACGAAGCCCACCGTTTTATGGTGCTGGAACAGGCTGAAGCGATTGATTTAAAACCCACCCACGTGTTGGTGGAAAGTGCGGTGCGTGATACCGCCCCCGCGCTTGCCATGCTGGCCCACTTTGCCGAACAAAATTTGCCCCCCGAAGCCCTTTTATTGGTACTCCCAAGCGACCACCTCATCCCCGATGCCAGCGCTTTTTGCGACATGGTGAACTCTGCCGCCCCACTGGCCCAAAGTGGCCATTTGGTCACCTTCGGCATCACCCCCACCTTCCCGGCCACCGGGTACGGTTACATTCAAAAGGGCGCGGCGGCTGGTGCTGGTTACACGGTGCAGCGCTTTGTCGAAAAGCCCGATGCCGCCACCGCCGCCCAATATTTGGCCAGCGGCGAGTACCTCTGGAACGCGGGGATTTTTCTGTTCAATCCCAGCACGCTGCTGGCGGCCTTAGCGCAGCACCATGCGGCGCTGGCCCAAGCCGCTTCGGCTGCGGCAGCCACCTTTAGCTTCGATGGCCTGTTTACCCGCACCAGCAAAGCCGCCTTCGAAAAGTGCCCCAAAATTAGTATTGATTACGCCCTGATGGAACCCGCCGCCGCCGCTGGGCAAGTGGCGATGGTGCCCTTTGTAGGGCAATGGAACGATATCGGCACCTGGCACGCGATGTGGGAAGAAACCCCCCAGGATACTGCGGGCAATGCGGTGGTGGGCCAGGCGCAACTGACCGATTGCAGCGGCTGCTATGTGCACAGCCAGGCGGGCAGTTTAATTGCCGCCCACGGCCTGCAAAATCAGGTCATCATCCACACCCCCGATGCGACTCTGATTATGCCGCGCGACCGTGCCGCCGAAGTGAAGGATATTTATAAATTGCTCGAGCAACAAAGCAGCCCGCTGGCCACCCAGCACCTGACAGATTACCGCCCCTGGGGCGGCTACACGGTACTGGCCGATGCACCGCAATTTAAAGCCAAAAAACTGTGGGTGAAGCCAGGCGGGCGCCTAAGCCTGCAAAGCCACCAGCACCGCGCCGAGCACTGGGTGGTGGTGAAGGGCACCGCCACCGTGACGCGCGATGCCGAAACCCTGACCCTGCAGCCCCATGAAGCGGTGTTCCTGCCCAAAGGCTGCAAGCACAAGCTGGAAAATTTTGGCACCGAGACGTTGGAAATTGTGGAAGTGCAGGTGGGCACCTACTTCGGTGAAGATGATATTGTGCGGTATGAGGATTATTATTTGCGGAGTTGAATTACCAATTTTTAGATTTTTAGAAATAAAATCTTGCAGTTTCAATAACTACAGCCTAAAGAGTGATATGGCGTCACTCCTCACCCGCACTGGTCTAAATATTATTATGGATGGGCGCTTTAAGGTCACTAATGAACAACCTTCCTCGCACCATATGCATTACAAACGTTTTGCAGAAGGTTACACGAAGGTTTTCTCCCACGTGAACCTGCTGGCACGGGTTCTTCCTATCGAAGACCCCTTAGGCCTTCCCTTGGCAGGTCCACAAGTCAGTGTTACCCCCCTGCCCGCTATCCGAGGAATTGTAAGCTTGCTGCGTCACGGCTTGGAACTAATAAATATTTTATGGCGGCTCCCACGCGATGAAGCATACATTTTAAGGATTCCAGGCATTTTCCCAAGCATAGCTTGGATGATTCTTCTGCTCCGTAGAATTCCTTACGGCGTTGAAGTAGTGGCCGACCCCGCCGATAATTTTGGCCCTCGTGCGATGACGCACCCATTGAGGCCGTTCCTCCGCTTCGTGATGATTCACCTCACCCGCTGGCAATGTCGCCTAGCAACCAGCACAGCCTACGTCACAGCCAGATTATTGCAGCAACGCTACCCGCCCAATTCCACAGGGCCGACTTTTAGCTACACAGACTTAAACCTTCCTGAAGAGAGTTTTGCAAGGTCAACACGCAAGGCTGCAACCTTTAAAGGTAAGCCTCTCACACTGATTAATGTCGCTGCCATGCAGCAAACTATTAAGGGACAGGATTTACTGCTAGATGCGTTTGCCAAGCTGGTACATCACCATCAATTAAACCTTAAGCTCGTATTCATTGGTGATGGTAGTCACCGGCCTCTGTTTGAAGCTCAAGCTGAGTCTTTGGGCATTCGTAAGCTCGTCACATTCAAAGGCATGTTAGCAGGTGGTGCTGCAGTGGCCAAGGCGCTGGATGAAGCTGATCTCTTCGTCCTACCCTCGCGACAGGAAGGTCTCCCACGCGCGCTATTAGAAGCCATGTCGCGCGCCTTACCCAGTGTAGCAAGTGATGTAGGTGGTGTGTGTGAGCTCTTGCCGCCCGACTGTTTGGTATTACCCGATGATGTGCAGCAGCTAATTGATATCTTGTACAGAAAGCTTACGTCCCCTGTCCAACTAGCTCAGGAGAGTGCGGAAAATCTCCAGAAAGCAAAGCTCTACAGCTTGGCTTCCCAACTGCCACGTCGGCTAGCATTCTACCGAAGCTTAATCTAGACTCACATACCCATGGCCTTCTTCAATTTTTTCATCGGGCTGCTCGTGTATGGGTTGATTCTCACCCTAATTGGGCTCAATGAACCTCTTTCATTGGGCTGGCATACCCCGCTGCTTATTTATACAGGGGGAATTTTAGCCATCTATCAAATCGCTTGGCTGCGTGGTCAATTTGATACATTCGATCCTTTGGGCTTATTTAGTATATTCGCGGGTGGGTTCTTTGTAGTTATTCCAAGTCTGCAGATCGGTTGGGACCTATGGCCCTATATCGAGCCGCTCACCAACGAGCGTGAGTACTTTTTTATCTGGGCGCTCATGAACGCCGCTGGGCTAAGTCTCATTGCCTATTTGAATCCCCTCCAAGTAACCCCACAAAAATTACCCCTACAGAATCAAACTCAACCTTTGGCGTTAGACCTGCAACGCTTTAATATTGCAATCTTAGTCATGGGATTTTTATGTCTCGGAGCATTTATCTACGTTTTGTCCCGCTTTGGAGGAATTGAAGGCTACATTGCTGCCTACAGTCAACTGCTTGCTTTAGGTCGCAGTGAATATGATCCTTTGGCAGGGCTTGGGATACCAATGCTCCTTGCCGATAACTTTCGTGGGTTAGCTACTATTGCAGCTCTCGTATGGTTTCGCCATAAGCCGTGGGCTAAATCGCGGTTCGGGCTCGCTCTCTTTATGCTTATGTTAATGCCAATTTACCTAACTATTGGTGCTGGTTTGCACGGAAGCCGCGCTGCCGTAGTCTTTTCTCTCATAGGTTTAGTGATTGGCTACCATCTGCTGGTGAAACCTCTCAGCCGCGCTTTTTTACTCATAGGCGTTGTTGGCTTTATGTTTTTGATGACAATTTTGTTTTTCTATAAATTCGACGGTATCAACGCACTTTCCAATATCTTTGATGCCCAATACCGCGCTGCAGTTCAGGATGCACGCAACCAAGAGGCGCTCAGTTACGTCTTGGTGCGTGATATTGCACGCCTCGATATTCAATTACTGGCCATGAAGGCTTATGCCACCCTGCCGCTGGATTATTCCTGGGGCCGTAGCTACCTCACGGCCCCGTTTGCCATAGTACCAAGTATATTTTTTACTCAACCTGCACCAATTACTCTTGAAAAAACAAATATTCTTTTCGGCCCAGGCGCATATCAAAGTGGTATGAGTACGCCCATCTTGCTCGGTCAGACTGGTGAAATGTTTGTAAACTTTAGCTATTTTGGTTTCCTACTTTCCTTTGTTTTAATGGGTCTATTCCTACGCTGGCTCCAGAATTTCTACCAAACACGCCCAACCAACGATCCACAGCGACTTTGGCTTCCAGTCTTAGTTATCTTACCAATTTTATTACTCATCTTTGATAGTAACGTGATTGTTATGCATCTCACGCGATATTTACTTTTGCCGTATCTACTGATTCTTTATGCGCAAAACCTAAAGTTATTGCCGAAGGTTTAGTTTATCAAATTTTTTATATTTTAAGCTTGTATCGTTGAAAAATAACAGCTCCTATCACAAGTATTACATTGCTTAGGCCTAATACATACAGGCTACCTACTGCACCCCATAAACCATTGGTTGGAATTAATACTAGGCACGCGATAAATATAATGGCCATCCAAGACACTCTTACAATAGTAAAAACCTTAGGTGCCCGCATAGCATACATTATATATCCTCCAATGTTTCCCATCAGGAGGAAGGGAGCTGCCCCCGCAATCCAAATCATTAATTCACCTTGGCCAGTAAACGACGGCCCAAATATTACTTTAACCAAAAATTCTCCCATGAAATAAGCTAATAAAAATCCCAAAATTCCCAGTAAAGCTGAAAAGCTCAGTCCAATTCCAGAGATTCTATTAAATTGATTATAATCTTTTAATTGCCATAATTTGGCTAACCGCGGAGAAATACTTTGTCCAGCCGCATTGGCTAAGGTACCACCTAAGGCTACCAAGTAGGCAAGACTAGAAAAATAGCCTACTGCTGCCATATCACCTGATGTATGCCCTAAAAATAACCTTGGTAAGTTCAAGCTCATGCTAATCAAAAGGGCTGTAACTCCCATTGGCAAAGCCATTGCAAAAAGCGGCTTAAGGGATTCCTTTCTCATACCTGTAGAATTTTGTGCTAGGTCTTTTACTTTTTGTAGGGTGACTTGGCGGTCATAGAACCAACCGCAGCCACACCATACCAAAGCATATGCCATAGTTGCTAGGGTCAAATTTTTTAAGCCTGCATATATTATGATAAATGCCAGCGCTCCAAGTCCCGAGCGAATAATGAGCGAGATCGCAATAGGCTTCGTCATTTCTGCCCGCTGTAAAACACCGTAATAAAGCTCAGAAAACGACTCTGCTACCTTGGAAACTATTAATGCAAGGCACGCCCATAAAACAGTTTGGTCAGGTGCCATTATCAAGGCTGCTGTAAGGGCTACTAGCACCCCAGCTATCATAGCCAAATGATTCAGCTTTAAGTAGCTCTTAAAATCATAATCATGTTGGCTATCTGTACTGATTAAGGTACGTAAACCAAATTGAAAAAACAGCATAATTGGCGCAACCAAGGCTAGGGCAAAGCTAAATTGCCCAACTGGTTCAGGGCCACCCAAATGGGCCAACGCGATTAAAATTAGCCCTTGGCAAATCGCATAGCCAAGGTTACCCCCCATCATCCACAGAGCATTAGCTTTTAAGCCCTTCAGCTTAGGCAGTTTTTGTCTCAAGCGCGGTGTCCATTAACTCACGAATTGCTGCAACAACTCCGGCATAATGTGCTTGTAGCGTCGGCTGCTGTGCAGCTACGCGACTCCAAAACGGCGCGCCCTGTTGCAAGGCCCGCACCTGGGTGGCCACGGTGGCGGGGTCAAATCCCGCCGCGGTGTGGAGGTACTCGGCAATGCCCAAGTCATCGTAGGCACCAAAGCCTTTGCGCTCGTAGGTTAGGTGAACGGTTGGGCAACCCGCCAGCATAGCCTGCAACGCCCCGTGCAAGCGCACTGCCACCATAATCCCTGGACCACTTTCATTCAGCGCCGTACCCACATCGCGAATGGCATCATTCCATCCCATACGACCATAAAAGGCGGCATCATCGTTGCCTCGGCCACGGCTTTGTACCAACGGTTCGGCTTCAGGTAATAAGGCACGCAGCGCATTTAATTTGGCGTAATAGGCCTGGCGAATTTCCGGCGTTCGCGGAATATCCCGCGCTACCAAATAAACCTTTTTGTAACTGGCTTTATCGTTACTCGCGGGTAGTTTTTTACCCAGTTCCAGCACCGCCATATCAGGGCAACGCACCATATTAGAGGGTGAGCCGAGTTCGGTGATTGTGCGGTCATCGCGAGCATAAACACGGTTTAGTTTGGCTAATGGTTCACTTATAAGCGGGTGCATCGGACCTTTTAATGGGCCAATACTTTGAGGTAAATAAATTGTTGGCTTGCCACAGCTGGCTGCCCACCGGAGCTGAGGCAATTGCACCGCAGCGGTAATGAAGCTATCGCGCAGGTGGCCCGCCCGCAAATAAGCCCCGCCAACCCCAACCACCAGCTTGGTTTGAGGAAGCAAAGCATCCAGCGCAGCCAAACGTTGCTGACCGCGCAATGCCCCAGAAACCATTCCTGTAAAATTCCCCGCCACACTACGCATCTTCTGAAAAGTGCTACCAACCGGCCCTGGCATTTGGAAGACGCGGGGCAAATCACTAAACGAGTCCGCATCGGTTGCCAGCAGCGTAACAGGCACATCGCCTAAAGCGTCCCGAATCACCTGCAATGCCAAATCGACTAACAATCCATCACCACGATTCGCGCGGCTGTAGGGGTGAAGAAGTAGAATCATTATTTTTCTTTAGCTTGCGAAATTATTAAACGCAACGAATAGTTCTTTTAACCTAATACAATATTTTGCTAAAATCTTAATGAATGTAACCGCGAAAACTCCGCCTTACGCGCTTGAGATACTATAATTTGTATCCCTAAACCCTCAAGCGACATTTGCCCAAGATGTCAAGCTTTTCATTATTTTATCAAAATTTTCTTGACAAATGAAACGCTTATGCCTAATCTTTTCCATGATGCCGCTGTGTGGGAAACCGCCAGCGGTTTTCTGTTACCAACCCCCCTCGCGTCAACGTCAACCCATTCAAGGAATGTTCCTATGTCTGTCATGCGTCCAAGCAAGGCGGTGCAAGCTGCTGCCGAATCACTTCACTTACCTGTATCGGTATCTATCGGGCACGAACTCGCTGCCCCGCCGCACCCCGCCAATGGCCCCAACCCCGTGTTAACCGATACTTTATCTATTGAAATTTTTAGCCAGACCAAAGGAATTGGGAAGAATGGTAGTTGCATCATGCGGCTGAATGCCCGCCATGCTTACTTGGTATGCTTGCACCTGGCCAAACCCGAACTGGCCGAAGATATGCCTAAAATTGGCGCGCAACTGCAGTATTCCCTGAACGAAACAAGCATGGTGAAGCCGCATGAATCATTGTGGGTCGATTTCGGCCCGCGCCAACTTACTAACTTTGCCGCAGTTTTGCCGTTTCCGGTGCCATCGCTGCGCTTGTTGGTATGGGATGGTATCTGGACACTTCAGGCCCGTAAGCTAGGGGCTTAGGTTTTTACCAGTGCGTTGCCCAGATTACCCAGGTAAACTTGTAAGGTTGCCCCCGTCATTGCCGATAGCGTAAACTTTTGTTGCACTCGCTGCTGCCCCGCCTGCCCCATGGCATGCCAGGCTTGTGCTTTGGTGGTCATCAGTAAGTGCGCCAAGGCGTTGGCATTGTCGGGGGGGATAAGATAACCCGTGATGCCATCTTCGACGACTTCGGGCAACGAACACACATCGGACGCGATGACCGCGCAACCGTTGGCCATTGCCTCCAGCGGTACCATGGCGAAGCCTTCCCAGCGACTGGGCATAATCAAAACATCGGCCTCTTGCATGGCTACCGTTACCTGGGCTGGCGTTTGCCAACCGCAAGAGGTAATATTGGGCATATGTGTGAGCGCTTGACTGCCGTGGACTGCTTCGCCAATCACTTTAAGCACGACCGATTTTACAGGTACTTGGGCCATCGCGGCATAGAGCACATCAAACCCTTTTTGGCGATCGAGACGCCCCACAAACAATGCCTTAATCGGCTGGTTTTCCGTTACTTTTTTCGGGTTCATGGGCATTGAAGGGACTGGTACCCCGTTATAAATCACCACCATTTTTGCAGTCGACAGACCAAATTTGCGGGCCAGTTCGCGCTCGTATTCAGAAACACAAATGACAGTATCGGTTAGCGGCAATAACAACCGTTCAATGGTGGCATAAAACCATTTTTTGAAGGGGTGCCCTGCCATCATAAAGGCCCACGCATGTGGGCAATACACCACTTTGGGGCGCTGGTGCTTTGGCAACAGTAACACCATCGGCCGCAACAGCACGCCTGCAAACGTGCTATGCAAATGCACGACATTGGGCTGCTTAAGTTTCATAAGCCGCCAGGCCGCTTTTACAAAATTAAGGAGGCTAACAGTATTACGGCCACTCCGTTCAAACGTATGGATGTGGCCAGCGGGCACCCCGACCAAATCTGCCGCATGTTCGGCTGGCACCAGTGCGGCGCAGGCTTGAATTTGCGGGTCTTGCAGCTGGGCTGCCATCAGTTGCCGCACCACGGTTGCCACCCCACCACGGATGGTTTCGGCGAAATGCAGGACGCGAATTTCAGCAACCATTGGCCAAGTTTCTAACGCGGGTTGGCCAGATGCCATGCCCACGCTTGGCGCATGGCGTCTTCCACCGAAATTGTTGGCGCCCAGCCAAGCGCCTTGATGCGGCTGACATCCATGGTTTTACGCGGCGTGCCATCGGGCTTGCTTGGGTCGGTGGTTAAGGTGCCCGCATAGCCCACAATTTTGGCGGCCATGGCGGCCAGTTCCAGAATTGTGACATCCTCGCCCGTGCCGATATTGTACATATCGTGTTCGGTTGGGTGGGCCAACAGGTGCACCACCGCGCGGGCAAAATCGTCGGTGTGCATGTACTCCCGTCTTGGCGTGCCGCTGCCCCAGACGGTAAAGGTGGGGTCGTTCGCGGCCTTGGCGGCGGCCATCCGCACCATCAGACCTTGCGCGACGTGCGACCGTTCGGGGTCGAAGTTATCGCCGGGGCCAATAAGGTTTGGCGGCATGACTGTCAGGGCCTCAAAGCCCGTTTGCTGGCGCAGAAAGCGGCAGAGCATCGTGCCGGCAATTTTGGCCACCGCGTAACCTTCGTTGGTTTTCTCCAGCGGGGCGGTGAGGATATCATCTTCGGTAATCAGGCGGTCGGGGATGCGTGGGTAAATACAGCTGCTGCCCAAAAAGATAAATTTTTTCACGCCGTGCTGATGGGCGGCATCAATTACGTTGGTCTGGATTTTCAGGTTCTCGCCACAGAACACCGCCGGGCGCGTTTTGTTATCGAACAAGCCACCCACCACCGCGGCGGCCATAATCACAGCCTCGGGGCGTTCGGTGGCAAAAAAGGCGTTGGTGGCGGCCTGGTTGGCAAGGTCAAGTTCACTGTGCGTGCGCAGCAACAAGTTGGTGTAACCCGCCGCCTGCAAAGCCCGCACAATCGCACTGCCCGCCAGGCCACGGTGGCCTGCGACGTAAACCTTGCTTGCCTGAGAAATTGTCATGATAAATTCCTTTTAACTTCCTATTCAAAATAGCTTTTTGGCACAAAGCCGCCTTCGCGCAAGTAAACATCTTGCGCGGCACCCCGCAGGTCGCCATCCATCATCTCGGCCACCAGCATGGGCAGGGTATAGGTTGGCTTCCAGCCCAGCTTGGTGTGGGCTTTGGTGGCATCGCCCTGCAGCAAGTCCACTTCGGTGGGCCTAAAATAGCGTGGGTCGACGGCCAGCACTTCGGTGCCAAGCTTTACCTGATACTGCGGATTGGTGCAGGCCTTCACAGTCGCCTTTTCGGCCACGCCAACGCCGGTAAATTCCAGTTCAATTCCCACATGGGCAAAAGCCATCTTCACAAAGTCGCGCACGGTAGTGGTAATGCCGGTGGCAATGACATAATCCTCGGCCACGGGCGCTTGCAGCACCAACCACATCGCCTGCACGTAATCCTTGGCGTGACCCCAATCGCGCTTGGAATCAAGGTTACCTAAATACAATTTATCCTGCTCACCCATGGCAATTTTGGCCACGGCGCGGGTAATTTTCCGGGTTACGAAGGTCTCGCCGCGAATCGGGCTTTCGTGGTTAAAAAGTATGCCGTTGCAGGCGAACATCTTGTAGGCCTCGCGGTAGTTCACCGTAATCCAGTAGGCGTACATTTTGGCCACCGCATAGGGGCTGCGGGGGTAAAACGGGGTGGTTTCGGTTTGGGGGGTTTCGTGCACCTTACCGTAAAGTTCGCTGGTGGAGGCCTGATAAATCCGGGTTTTTTCAGTCAGCCCCAAAAAGCGTACCGCTTCCAAAATCCGCAGCGTCCCGATGCCGTCGGCATTGGCGGTATATTCGGGCGTTTCGAACGAGACCGCCACATGGCTCATCGCCGCCAGATTGTAAATTTCATCAGGCTGAATTTTGGCAATCAGGCGCGTTAAATTCATGCTGTCCGTCATGTCGCCAAAATGGAGCATGAACTTGCGGCCATCCACATGCGGGTCTTGGTACAGGTGGTCGATACGGTCGGTATTAAACAGCGACGTCCGGCGTTTGATGCCGTGCACCGTGTAGCCTTTTTTCAGTAAAAACTCGGCCAGGTAAGCGCCGTCCTGGCCCGTAACTCCGGTAATCAATGCAACTTTGCTCAAGGTTTTAGCCCTCTCAATCTAGGCCTGAATTACGAGAATCCCCGCCCTGTGGCAACCATTATTGTGGGTTTTGGAACTTCTCGCCGTACCGCGCAGATACCGCACTATTGGGCCAACATGGTTTGTTGCACGGTGCGCAGGTCTTTTCCGTTCAGCCACTGCACCGTTATACCCTGGGCGGCCAAGGTGCGCTTGTCGGCATCAATGGCTTGTAACACACGGGCCGTGTCGCGTTCGCGGTAAATCCGCACCATGCGGGCGGGAAAGGCGGGGGTGCCATCGGCCAGCACCCCGTGCGCCATGGCAAAGCCCTCGGCATTGCCGCTGCGTTGCACCTCCAGCGCCACACTTTCGGGCACGCCTGCGGCATCGCGCACCAGGCTGGCATTTTGTAATGTTAAGGAACTGCTGACTTTCCCCACCTGCACGATTAAGGGCACGCCAGTGGAAAAGGTTACGCCGATATCGAGGCTAAAACTGGTGGCGTTGGTGCCGCCCGTGCTGGTGGCCATGCTAGTGTTTGCGGTGGGCGAAGGCGTGTTGGGCGAGGCTTGGCTTGGGGCAAAAATTTCATTCAGTACCAAGTGGCTGTGGTAGTCGCCCGCCGCCATTCCCGCTGGGCGGGTGGCCAAAATGCGGACGGTTTGGCGCTGGCGTGGCGCGAGCGTTAACGTTTTGGGCATAAAACGCACCATAGGCTTTACACTGTACGGGAAGGTGCCGCTGATGGCTTCGGTGGTGCCGTTTTCGTTCATGACCAAATCTTCCAGCGTCAGGCGGTAGCGCACGGTGCGGTCGGTGAAGTTGCTGATCGAAGCTTCGGTAGTGCGCTGGTTGGGTTCCAGAATAATCCGGGTGGGCGCCACCACCAACCCCTGTGCATGGGCGAAGGGGGCGATGAGGGCCAGCGTAAAAATCAGCCAGAGTTTCTGCATGCGGGGGTTCCTTGTGTTGCGCTACCCTAGCCCAATCTCGGCAATCTGCGGCAGCCTGCTGCCCACAGCTTGGGCACCCCCTGTGGGGCGGTTATCACAGCCAAGCCTGCGGGAAAGTCCTCAATTTCAAGCCACACCGAAATACCCGCCTAAAATTCGGGTTAAATGCCCCTAAAATTATTGGCATTGAAGGTACGGGGCGGGTTGGGTAAAGCTGGGCTCAAGACAACCTAATTCTGTTTCACCCTGGGGCCCTGCCCCGCAACCTTTTGAGGTTACCATGTGTAAGATGGACGAAATCTGCAGTCAGGCAGAAGCTGCCACCCTGCATGCCATGCACCAAGGCCAAACCGTGGCCGAGGCCAAAGCAGCCGCCATCGCCGCCGCCGAAGCCCACGAACCCGAACTACTGACGGATGACTTCCGCAAGTTGCTCGAGACGCATGTAGCGCGCATCTACACCGAACAGGGCCTTGCCATGCACAGCGCCACGCACTGAACCACCCACGCGAATGAATTGACGCCATCCTTCGGGATGGCGTCAGTTTTTTTCATTTCCCCCATAATTTGTGTGATTGAAATCATTTGCTCTTCAGTGCAATAACACCTCATGCCGCTGGAACTGCGCCCCCTGCCCACCAACAACCCCGCCTTGGCGGCCGAAGCCCGCAGCTTTTGCCTTAGCACCATCAAGGCCACCTACGGCTTTGATTACACCCCCGCCTGGCATGCCGACCTGGATAGCCTCCTCGGCCCCAACGCCCACAACCATTACGCGCCCGAAAATAAGGGTTGTTTTTGGGTGTTGCAGGCCGATGACGGCACCGTGGTGGGCACCATGGGCGTGCGCAGCCTTGCCTATAAGCCGAATTTCAAGCCGTTGTTGGCTGCCCATTATCCCGATTTTAGCCAAATTGCCTCGCTCTGGCGCACCTACTTGGCGCCGGAATACCGCAAGGCGGGGCGCGGGATTATCATGAACAGTACGGCGTTGGCCTTTGCGCGCAGCCAAGGTTACACGCGCATGTTTTTGGAATGCAACCACGCGTATCCAAGACTTCAGGCCTACTGGCAGCGCTTGGGCTATACCCATTTTACCAGTGGCGAAGATTTTTGCTGCTTTGACCGTGCGTTATAAGTTTCTTTAAGGGGGGCTTGACACGTTTGGTATAAGTTATGTCAGACATTTCTTTTTAACGGGAGGCAAGCGTGCTTGTACTTGAAACTTTAAAACTCAACAACTCTGATCGTGCGCTGATACAGGTACTTCAGCTGGCAGCCGAACGACATGTTATTCCTGAATATGCAAGAGTATACCTCGAGGGGTATCCTGATTACCTCTGCGCAGGTTGCGAGGAAATTTTGGAGATTCAACGAGTCCCAAACCCTGGTAAAAAGTTGCTTCAGCCAGAATTTTTGGAGCAACGTGTCTATCGGAAGCTGAGAGTTGGTGAACGCGTTAGAGCATTTGATCTATTCTTCGTTCCATCGTGGCGTAAAGTAATTGCCGAGCAGACAGGCTTACACTTCATACCACAGGCTTACTTTCATCAAGCCTATGAAGTGAATGACGGTGGCCCGGGAGGAGTGATATCAGTTCAGAAACATCAAATAATCTCACATACCACTGCCGCCATGGCACTCCTGTTCTGGCAATGGCGCGATGAAGCCAGCTTCAAACCGCCCTTGCCTGAAGCCGAGGCCGCCGACCACCTGTGGGCGGTGATTGAGAGGGAAGCGCCCAACGCCCTGCGTTGGTTGCAAACCTTGAAGGCGGCGGAACACCGCATCCCGCTGGGGCTGCGCGCCGAAATCTATCCGCTGCTGGGCACCCCCGCCTGGCAGCGGCTGCTGGCCGAACGCCTGGGCATCCAGGCCGCGCTGACCAGCCTGAATACGCTGGAACGCGTGGCCTGATGATTCTGGCCACCACCACGCACACGACGACGGGACGCAGCTTGCT
>JAIXUT010000187.1 GCA_027483385.1 Alphaproteobacteria bacterium | reverse complement strand
GGCAACATTGAAGTTGCCAGCTGTATTTTCTTTCAGCGCATTGGAGCCTATGGCTGTGTTGTTAATGCCCGTATTATTAGCGACAAGTGCACCTCCGAATAGGGCATTATAGCCTATGGCGGTATTGTTGGTACTGCTTGCTGTGTTATTGCCTTTGTAGTAATACATGGCGCGGCTGCCAATTGCCGTATTTCCTGATTTTGGCCCAATACTATAGAGTGCTGCCCTGCCAAATGCCGTATTATCGCTACCTGTTGAGTTGAATACCGCTGCCGAAATACCTACGGCTGTATTGTTATTACCGGTATTTCCCTCCAAAGCCGAATTACCAATGGCGATGTTGTTGCTGCCTTCAGTATTGACAAATAGAGTTTGTAGACCTAAGGCAATATTACTACTGCCCGAAGTATTGGCAATCAGAGCGTTGCGGCCAATGGCGATGTTGCTCACACCTGTATTGGTTGATGGGATGTTGCTCCCCCGTAATGCCGACTTCCCAATCGCAATATTATCCGAAAAACTGGTTATGCTTGAACTATTGGCATTTTTTAGGGCATCAGCCCCAATGGCTATATTACCCGATTTGGTTCGGTTATACTGCAAAGCACTTACGCCAATGGCCACGTTTTCGGTGCCGATTGTATTTTGTTGTAACGCAAACAACCCAGCAGCGATATTGGAACTGCCTTCGGTATTAAACTCAAGGGCCAACGATCCCAAGGCTATATTTGAGCTGCCTGTTGTATTAAAGCGAAATGAATCCTGACCTATCTGCAAATTGGTGTTTTCATTTCTAATCCCTTTGGGTGTAAGAGTTATACTGCCGTTTTGTGCAATTGCATTTATTGAAAAAAGCAATAGAAGTATCGGAATGGAAATTTTCACTTTCTTAGATTATTGATGTAATTATTTCGTTGAAAACTAACTGTGAGGGGTATCTGTAAGTAATTTATTATGACTTTCCAATTATGTCTTTTTTTCAATTATTCTTCTTTTTCGTCGCGCCACCCCCACTTCAGCTCCATCGCTCATCCGCACGTATCCTTTATAATTTTCGGTTACGTAGCGTCGATTGAGAATGCACCGTTTATGTACCCGCAGAAAGTTGTCGGGCAGCTGTACCTCATAAAATCCAATGTTTCGGGAGGTAAGTAAGGTACGGCCGTTGGTCAGCACAAAGCGGGTATAGTTAGATTCTCCTTCCAGGCGGATGATGTCGCAGTAGAAAATGGTTACGCTTCCGCGCAGCAGGGTGAGCGTGCCCGCCGTATTATCGGCAGGCGTTGCGGGAGAGATAGGGAGCAGATTCATAGCAGTAGGGTATATTTAAAGTATCTTCGGTACAAAATTGCTTACTGTTTGCTCATTTACTTCCCCCCCAATTCGGGTAGGGTGATTAAAAAAATAATAAACCTATCAGGGCGGTCACTATCGCAATGGCGGCCAAAAACAGGATAGCCCACCACCTGGCAGGTTTAGGATCAATGTGCATGCAGCAGAAAAATATAACTCAAAGATCAGCGGTGTCGGGATACTAAACAATACCTCGGATGCGGTATTTTATCTACCCTGCGCAGGGTAGATGACTGCGTAGTTTTACGTAATATTAAATAACGTATTTGTATATACGTAATCAATAAGTGGGTAAATTATACCGGTATTTCAATGTGGATTTTAAATCCTTGATCGGGTGCAGTATCGATGTACAGTTTGCCGTTTAGAAGCATCACCCTATTTTCAATGTTAGACAGACCATTGCCATGGGTAGTTTGTTCCGGCAAAAAGCCTCCGCCATTGTCGTAATACGAAAGTTGAAATTGGTTGTTTTGTTGTCGAAGCTCAATGGAAATATTCGTTGCCTGGGCGTGTTTGAGGGTATTCTGAACTAACTCCTGAATGATTCGGTACAGGTTAATGCGTTTGATTTCTGCCATTGATTCCGGCACTTCACCGTGCTCAAAAGTGATGTTCAGCTCCGGGTGGCTGAAACCGATGTCGATCGTGATTTTGCGAATGGCTTCTATAAGCCCCAGTTGTGCCAGCGTGCGGGGGCTTAAATTATGAATCAATTGACGTAGCTCAACGACTGAGGTGTCCAGTAACATAGAGGCCCGTTTGCTGATTTCTTTAAACGGTACCTTGGGGTTTTCGAGAGCACTTAAATACAGCTTGAGTGTTGCCAGATTGGCCCCGATACCATCATGCAATTCTACGGCAAAACGCTGACGTTCCGCTTCCTGAGTTTTCATCGTTACTTCCAACTCTAATCGTTGTTTCTGATAAAGCTGAAAAAGCCGGTAGCGGCAGAGGGCATACAGGCCGATCAGCAATAATCCTATCATTCCTGCGCGAAACCATAACGTTCTGGTCATAGGGGATGCCACCGTGATACGAAGCCGGCGGGGAGTATTGTTCCATACTCCGTCATTATTAGCCACCTTTAGTTCAAATGTGTAACTCCCAGGTGGTACCTGGGCAAACCGGGCAGTGGTTTGAGTTTCAGCATTGATCCAGTGATCGTCCAGCCCTGTCAGGCGGTATTGGTAGATGTTTTGGCCGGTGCTGAAATAATCAATGGCACTGTAATCAATCGAAAAGGTGTTGTCTTCCGGCGAGAGCTGGATATGGGAGGTTTCACCTACGTGGGCAGGCAGTTTAAAAGGTTGTTCGCGGACTTTAAAATCGGTCAGGATTGGGATAGCACGGTGGGTATTGATTTGTATC
>JAIXUT010000210.1 GCA_027483385.1 Alphaproteobacteria bacterium | reverse complement strand
TTTTATTTTTTCCATCTTTTTCTCCAGATCACTCATTCGAGCAGCCTGCTTGGAAAAAGCAGCGTTTTGGCGTTTTAATTCGTTGATTTCCCGTTCCTGCTCATCGCTTTTTTGTTTCAACTCTTTGGCAGCATTAACCAGTGGCATAACAAAATCAGAATAAGCCAGCGAATAGGTTCCATCATCAGACTTTTTCAAGCCACTGAAAGGAACGTCTAAATCGGTCATTACTTTTTCAATATCCTGAGCAATGAAACCATCGTAGCGGGTTTTGTTTGTATCTGATTTGTAATTATAGGAAACAGACTGCAAGCGGTTGATAAAATCCAGTCCTAAACGAGGTGTATAAAGAATGTTTTCTTTCAGACGTCTATCGGATGGGTTGCTCCAAGGTACCTGTCCTTCAATAACGGTAACAGTAGTATCACCAATACGCACTTTATTACTGGCATTGACCTTTGCATTAGCACCTATAGCGGTAGCATTGCTAAACTCGCCTGTGACGTCAGTATAATACCCTAAAAACGTATTATTATTACCGCCTACAATAGAGAAGCCTGCTTGGTACCCATAAGCTGTATTATAGTTACCCATTCTATTAATGCACAGTGAAAGATAACCGCTGGCGGTATTATAACTGCCCGTTATGTTTCCCGGAAGAGCTTGAGCACCAAAAGCAGAATTATAACTGCCTTCACGGTTACCTCCAAGTGCTAAATAACCATTGGCAGTATTATGTATACCAGTTCTATTCTGTTGAAGAGAACTAGCCCCACTGGCTGTATTATATTGTCCTGTTGTATTACTGGATAGTGATGCACCTCCAATTGCAGTGTTCAGATAACCTAATAGGTTGTTTAAGAGGGCATCAGCCCCAACTGCCGTATTGATATAACCACTAAAGTTACGATTTAGAGCGTAGGAGCCAAGTGCAGTGTTACCATTCGCTTCTGTATTATTAAAGAGACTTTTTTCTCCAACTGCTGTATTGGCAACCCCCCATGTATTGTTATATAGGGCTTTTTCTCCTATAGCCGTGTTATAAGAACTGAAGCTATTGTAAAGAGCAAAATTCCCAACGGCAGTATTATAACCGCCTTTTGTATTATTGAAAAGAGCCGCAAATCCAATGGCAGTGTTAGAAACTCCTGTTTTATTAGAATAGAGAGTCCGATAACCATTAGCAGTATTATAATCGCCACTTTTGTTATTTAAAAGAGATTCATAACCCGTAGCAGCATTGTAACTGCCTGTTGAGTTTCCAAAGAGAGCATTCTTTCCATTGGCAGTGTTGTGATTACCTGAAGTATTAGCATTAAGAGCATTTACCCCATTTGCAGTATTGTCAATACCTGTTGTGTTGGAACTCAGTGCATTCGGACCAAGTGCTACATTGGTCGTATCAGTACCCGGATTGGTCTTGCCCTGCAATCCCTTAGGGGTGATAGTAACAGAACCATTAACGGGATTTTGAGTGAAGATTTGCCCTTTGGCAACTACAGCGCAGCACATTAATAAAAAGAGAGTGGAATTTTTCATACGACGGGCCTTCTTTCTCGCTAAGAAGGGTTGTTCTTTTGAGGTTATTCCATCTTTTCGGGAGTAACAAAACATGGATAGAACGAATTTAAGAAAATCGCTAATGAATGCTAAATTCAGTGAAGTAAAAAGTATCAATTGGCAGTAACTAAAAAACCGTTCCCAAAAACGAGAGCGGTTTGAAAGGGGACGAATCCCCTATTATCCTAAGAGGTATGGAGCATTGTTAACGATTTTGGACGGGAAGTCGTAACTTGTATATCCCTGAAATAGCTTGACACTAATCGTGTAAAATTATGAAAGTGAGTAGCTTGTATCTCCCTTTTATGAAATGGTACACTATCAAAGGTGTCTGTTGCTTGCACCCGATGAACGTTTATTAGGTGTCTAAACACAAGTTCAGATGATTGATTTCTTTATGTTAAATAGGTTGTTGGACATCCGACGGTTAAATTTTGCAAATACGTCTTATACTTTTCAAGGTTGATCACCGCTAATACTCGAATAATAAACTTTCCCGCTTTTGGTTAATACACAGGGGCTTGAATAAATCGAATTATGGGTTAAAAACTTCCACTTTTGTATACCTGTAACTGCATCAAGCGCATAAAGATAACTGTCAAAGTTGCCCACATAGACAACACCATTGACTAGTACAGGGCTGGAATAAAAAGTGTCTTTTGCTTCAAATTTCCATTTTTGGGTACCCGTTGCCGCATCAAGGGCATAGAAATTATTATCGTAACTTCCAACATAGACAATACCATTCCCTACCATAGGACTGGAGGTGACCCAATCGCCCGTTTTGAATTTCCATTTTTGCGTACCGGCAGAAGCATCAAGGGCGTAGAGGTTGAAATCATTGCTCCCTACATAAACCACACCATTGACTACGGTGGGGGCTGGAAGTAATCCAATCACCTGTTTTAAATTTCCATTTTTGCGTACCTGTTGCGGCATCAAAGGCATAAACATTATTATCATAACTTCCGATATAGACAGTACCATTGACTACGGTCGGGCTGGAAGAAATAGCAACTCCGGTGGTAACTTTCCATTTTTGGGTACCCGTTGCCGCATCAAGCGCGTATAAGTTCTGATCCCAACTTCCTACATACACAATACCATTAGCGACGACCGGATTGGAAGTAACCCATTCGCCTGTTTTAAATTTCCATTTTTGCGTACCCGTT
>JAIXUT010000116.1 GCA_027483385.1 Alphaproteobacteria bacterium | reverse complement strand
TAGGACTTCAACTCTTCAATGACCAGGTGGGTCTTGAGAACTGGACTGGGGCGATGTTGTCGTACGCCTTTCGGATTAAGTTAGGCGAACGTTCAACCTTGGCATTGGGATTGCAAGGTGGAGCTATGAGTTTTCGCTGGGATTTATCCAAAGCGAACTTGGGCAACAACCTAACCGACCCTGCTTTTGCCAATAATGTTTCGAAGATCTTACCCAATTTCGGAACGGGTATTTATCTCAGTAACGATCGCTCTTACATTGGTGTTTCGGTTCCTTATCTGATTGAGAATAACCTTTCAGACTATGACTCTGGAGATAACCGCGCCAAAGTACGCCGGCATTTCTATGTCATCAGTGGGTTTGTGATTGGACGTAACAACATTAAACTAAAGCCATCCATGATGGCTCGCTACGTCCAAGGAACGGGATTGTCGCTTGATGGAAACCTTAATCTTTGGTTTAACGACCGAATTGCGGTTGGAATGTCTTATCGCCATAATCGTTTTTCGACGTATGCTGGTAAAATTCAAGAAGATATCAGCGGAAAAGTGTTAAGTGGAGATGCATTGGTTGGGATGTTGGAATTGCAACTTTCAGATCAATTCCGCCTGGGATATTCTTACGACTGGACACGCAATCGGTTGAACCAAGAACGTAAGTTTTTAAGCATTCCTACCCACGAAATAATGCTGCGGTATGAGTTTGGATTTAGCAAGAGCAAAATCCTTACTCCAAGGTACTTCTAAAGAGACTGTTTGTTAAAAATAGTTAAAGGTATATTCTTCATGAAGGGTTCTTAACGATACCAACAGAAGAGAATATACCTTTTTTTTATCTTAAATTGTAGTATATGAAAACATACATTTTACTCATTATTTTGGCCATCGGTCTTTGGGTAAAGGAAGTAAAAGCACAGTCGTCTTTACAGCAGGCCAATCGTCAATATGAAATGATGGCCTATTCAAAAGCGATTGACTTGTACGAGCAGGCGCTTAAAGGTGGTGGCCTTGCCGATTCTACCAAATTACGTACGTTGATTAAATTAGGGAATAGCTATCGGCAAATCAGAGATACACAAAATGCCGAGCGAGTTTATCGGTTGGTGGTGGGAGAGGATACAATACCTTCGGCAGCTCATGCCAATTGTTATTTGTATTATGCACAAGCATTAGCAAGTAATGGCAAATATGACGAAGCCAAAGAAGCTTATGAGCGTTATAATCAATCGCAGCAAGAAGATAGTCGTGGAAAAGAATTTAATAAATTATATACAGATGTTAATAAGTTATCAAAAAATAAAGCAAGCTATACGGTAGAGTCACTCGATAATATCAATACAAATCGTGCTGAATTTAGCCCTACTTATTATAAAAAAGGCTTGGTATTTGTTTCTGCCCGCAATGAAGGGTTAAACGTAAAACGAGTATACAGTTGGAATCAAACGGCGTTTCTGGATTTATACGAAATCCCTGATTTATCCGTAATTAATTCTAAAAAAACGAGTAAACTCGGAGGTTCAACGTTAGCAAATAAGACCGAGCGGGCCAAAGGTGTTTATTTACTGGGGGCAGATGAGTACACTTCGCCAACGGCCAACGATTCCCAAATTCCTGGAAATTACCGTAATGCAAACGTGAATGGTACTGCTACCGCACCTTTACAAAATGCAGTGATTGAGTCCCATAATATGGGGAAAGCCATTAATTCAAAATACCATGAAGGGCCAGTTGCCTTTTTTAAGGATGGGCAAAGGATTCTTTTTACCCGTAACAACTACCTGAACGGAAAGTATAAAACAAGCAAAGACGGGGTTAATAAACTGAAATTGTACTCTGCTGAAAGTGTAAACGGTAACTGGAAGGATTTAAAAGAACTTCCATTCAACAGTGACGAATATTCCGTAGGGCATCCGGCGTTGTCAAAAGATGATAAACTGTTGTATTTTGTTTCAGATATGCCTGGAGGGTTTGGCGGGACGGATTTATACGTCAGTAAATACGACGGAGCCAATTGGTCTACACCAATCAATTTGGGACCAGGGGTCAATAGTTCGGGTAACGAGATGTTTCCTTTTGTAGACGCGCAAGGGAACCTTTATTTCGCATCAGATGGTCATGCTGGATTGGGGGGGCTGGATATATTTTATGCCAAGCTTATTGAAGGCGTTATGGCTAAAAAGCCGAGAAATCTTGGAACACCTATCAACTCAGCCAAAGATGATTTTGGATTGATTACCGACGCCGAGCGTACTAGCGGTTTTTTTAGCAGCAACCGACATCAGGGGGGGCATGATGATGATTTGTTTCGCTTTGAACGAACGGGCCCGCTAAATCCCTGCCAAGACATAATTGTAAATGTCATTGATGCGGAAACAAAGATGCCATTGGCAAATGCCGTTGTTGCCATGGCGGGCAAAAGTGAAAGTGATACCGAAGTAAAAACAGGCCAAACGGATAAAAACGGTAGCATACGCTTATGCCTAGACCCCGAAAATGATTTTGTGTTTAAAACAACTTATGAGGGCTATGTTGGCAATTCGGTCGATGTTGCCGCCAAAGATTTAGACATAACCGAAGTTATAAAACTGGATATTCCGCTGACGAAAATCAAAGTAAAATCTAAAACATTTACACTTCGGGGCTTAGTAACGACCCAAAAAGACCGCAAGCCTATCTCGGGTGTGAAAGTATTACTTCGAAATGAATGTGACGATAGTGTTCTGGAGGCTGTAACTGACGCAAACGGAACTTATCTTTTTGAAGTGCCCAGTGGTTGTGATTACTCAATTGAAGCCCTGAAAGATAATTTAGGAACAATGGGTAGTAAAGTAAAAGGAGGAGAGACATCCGAGGCAAATATCACC
>JAIXUT010000228.1 GCA_027483385.1 Alphaproteobacteria bacterium | reverse complement strand
TATACGGTGGCCACGCAGGTGTGTATGGCCTGTCACAGCTTTAAGTATGTTAGCCACCGCGATTTGATGCGCGTGGGCTTTACCGAAGCCGAAGTGCAAACGCTGGCCAAAGCATTGAACATGGATGTGAATGCCAAGCTTTTATCGGGGATGGACGCCGCCACGGCCAAGGAAACCTTTGGCAAAGTCCCGCCCGATTTAAGCCTGATGAACCGCGCCCGCGTGGGCGGTGCCGATTATTCCTACTGGCTGCTGCATGGCTATAGCGAAGACCCGGCCACCATTGCCAAGTATCTGCCAAACGGCGTGCCGCAAGGGGCGTATTTTAACAAATATTACCCCGGCCACGCCATTGCGATGGCCAACCCCCTAAGTGGCCCCGACCTCGTGACCTACCACGATGGGGTCTCGGCGACAGTCGACCAAATGGCCCACGACGTCACCACCTTCATGCAGTTCACCGCCGAGCCCGAGCGCTTCGACCGCCAGCATACCGGGGTGTTTGTGCTGATTTACCTCATTCTGTTCACGCTGTTGGCCTACTTCACCAAGCGGGTGATTTGGAAAGATGTGAAAAAGGGCTGATGCGACGCCGCATCGAACCCGGCTGGCGTTACAGCATAGCGCAAGTTTGCTTAAGGCTGTTATTTGGCCGCAAGTGGCATTTTATTAGTCCATGGCCGATGGCGGGGCCAGGGGCTGGGGTGGTGATTTTTTACCAAGGTAAAGTTTTGCTGCACCAACGGCGTGGCAACATTGAACAGGCAGGGATGTGGGGCGTGAATGGTGGCTACCTGGATTTAACCCTGCAAGAATCCTTTCAAGCTGGGATTGCCCGCGAACTGTTTGAGGAAACGGGCTTGCGGGTGGTGCCCGAATCGCTGGGCGAGCCCGTGTGGGTAACAATTCTTTATGGGCAGGAAAAGCTGGAAATGGCCAACCATAGTGGGGTTGGCTGCTGGTACGCGGTGGCCGCGCCCCACGATTTTTTGCCAAGTATTCAAGAAACCGACGAAGCCCATAATTTTAAATGGGCAAGCGAAGATGAGGTTGCCGAACTGGTTCAGCAGGGGCAACTGAACAGTGCCGAGGCAATTGAAATTATTCGGCGGGGCTTTGCGGCGTACCAAGTTGGCCCGTTGCCAGTACTGAAACTCTTTACCTAACCCCGTAACGCCTCCCACAGCGCCAGCGTGGTGGCCTGCGCGAGATTGAGCGATTCCGCCTTGCCACGCATCCCGATTTTGACCAGCTGCGTGCAGGCGGCGGTCAGTTCCGCGCTGAGGCCACTTTGCTCGGTGCCCATGGCCACCACCAGCGGGCGGGGCAGGGAGCTGGCCGCTTCAATCGGCACTGTGCCCTGCAAATGCAGCCCCATAAGTTGCGCGTTTTGCGCGGGCAGCCAGTGTAAAAAATCTTCGCGCGTGGTGCGCACGATGGGCAGATGAAAAATACTGCCCATGGTCGCCCGCACCGTTTCAGGCGCCCACACATCGGTGGCGGGGGTGAGGATTATCACGCCCGCGGCGCCCAGCGCATCGGCTGACCTAAGGCACGTGCCAAGGTTGCCTGGGTCGCGCGGTTCTTCCAGCAATAACCAGGTTTCGTTTTGCCCGAGGGTCGTTTTTTTCAGGGCCTGCAAGCGCTGCTTGAACACGCCCATGATGCTCGGCGGGTTATCTTTCAGGGAAAGCTTGCCCATCACCTCGGCGCTTACGTCCTGTACGCTGGCGGCGGTGTTGACTGCGTCGGCCAAAATCGCCTCCGATTTATTCCCCGCCGCGTAGCCTTCTTTTATCAATAAATGCACCAGCTCCCAGTTCGCGGCCACGCCAAAGCCCACCAGTTGCAGGCCTTCCACCAAAAAGAGGCTGCTTTCCTCGCGCCCTTTTTTGGTATGCAGGGCGGCGAGCTCTTTGATGAGGGGGTTTTGCAAGGAAGTAATCATAATTTTTTAATTTCTAGTGCCGCTCCACCGCCCCCACATGCTCACGCCAAAGCTGCGGCCAGCGGCATCGGTGGCGGTAAATTCGCCGCTTTGGGTGGTGCCAGCTGGTAAATTCGCGCGCAGCATACTGGCCAGCGCCACCCCCGAAAGCCGCAGCGTGTAAGCCGTCAGCCACACATGCCCCGTGGGCTTCACAATTTTACTTAGCGCCTCTAGTAACGGCGGCATGTCGCGGAAAAATTCCCACACGCGGCCATCATCGCTGCGGCCAAACTTGGGCGGGTCGAGCACCACCACGTCATATAAATTCCCACGCCGCGCTTCGCGCTGCACAAAGCCGAGCGCATCGTCAGGAATCCATCTGATAGGCGCCTTGCCAAGGCCTGCCAACTCGGCATTTTCGCGCCCGTAGGTCAGGGCTTTTTTGCTGGCATCGATATGTACCACACTGGCGCCCGCCTGTGCGGCCACCAGGCTTGCCACGCCCGAATAGCCGAACAGGTTCAGCATGCTCATGTTGGGCTGCACGGTTTCGCGCAACCACTGCCACTGCGGCGCCTGTTCAGGGAACACGCCCAGGTGCCGAAAGGGCGTGAGGCGGGCGTAAAACTTGAGGCCTTCCCAGGCGGTCGGCCAGGCTTCGGGCACGCGGCCATTGGTCTGCCAGTTGCCGCCGTCGCCGTCGTCGCCCAGCTTTTCGGCCTTGGGCGCAAAGGTGGCCTGAGCCGTGGCCCATTCGGCCTGCGGCAGGGTGGGCGCCCATAACGCCTGGGGTTCGGGGCGGTTCACCACCAGCCCGCCGATGCGCTCCAGTTTCCGCCCGTGGCCGCTATCGAGCAGGGTGTAAAGGGCGTTTCGGGGGGGGGGGGCAGCCGTGTTCATGGGGGCGTTGTAGAGGGTTTGGCACTTTTATACAAGCGCGGGCTTGTAAATAGTATACTTTTTACCAATTTAAGCCAATGAGACCGCCCGTGGGGGCGGCTACCTGAGAGGGACACATGACAGAAGTTTGGAATATGCCGCGTGCCGCAACGCACGCGGCACGTGTGGAGGGCGTTCTTGCAGCCCTGAAAGTTGCACGCCAGTGCAATCTGCCAATCGGCTTTGGTGTTGCATGCGCGCTCGTCGGCTACGGCCGCGATGAGAGCCACGCTACGGTTGCTCGGTCGTTTGCACGCTATGCGCGATTGACCGAGCGCACCGAGGCAGACAAGCTCGTCGCCACCCCCGCCGAGCGGCTGGTGACGCGCCTGCCGCTGGATGCCAAGTTGCTGGCGCGCTACGTGCGCCTAGCGTTGGCGAAGGAGCCTACCTTGGTGATGGCTGTAACGAAAGTCTCGGCCGATACCAAGTTCAGCCCAGGCTGGGTAGCCCTGTGCGAGCGCACCTTGCGCCCGCGCCGGGCCCTCCAGCTGGTGGCAGCGAATGATGCGAAAGCGGCCTGAAAAGGCCGCACCAACGGCGGGGGCTTCGTGCTCCCGCCGTTTGGCGTTTGGGGGGTGTGTAATAAATTTTATTCCAATAAAAAACCCCGCCGCATGGCTGCGACGGGGCTGCCCTTTGGGGGCTCGTGGTTCAGGCGGCATTTCTGCCGTGCCGCCGATTCAGCCAGAGCATAAGCTCTGGCCCATAGAGCCAGCAGTTTTCAAGTAATTCAGCTGCTTGAATATCGGCATTGTAGGCAAAGCCCACAATGCCATCAACATCAGCCAAATCTAATGTGGTGGCTGCTACGTCACGAAGCTGGCGGCCTGCCGCCAATTCGGCCTCAATCAGCCGAGCCCAACGCTCGGCGAGTTCAAGAATATTGTTGCCATCAAGGTAATTAGCAGCCTCAGCGGTGGCAGCCAGCCACTTAGCTTCATTACGGGTCATGGTTTTGTTCCTTGTTAAGGAGCACCAAACAGCAGCCCAGCGGGCAGGTTTGGTGCCCGAATGGGGATATGGCGGGCGGAAGACCCGTTTCATATGTATACATAGAGAGAGAGAGAGTTCTTTTTGCAAGGGGTGGTATGAAAGAATCTAGGCCACGCGCTTACGCGTGTCATTCAGAGGCTTTGGCCGAAGAATCCAGGTCTTTATCGCACGTGAAAGACCTGGATTCTTCGCTACGCTCTGAATGACAAAATAAACTTATCTAATAATTTAAAAAAACCCCGCCAAGGCGGGTTTTAAGAAAAGCGCGTGAATCCTTCGCTACGCTCTAGATAAAAACTTGGTGACCAAAGAAAAAGCCCCCAAAGCTGGGGGCGTTTTCTTTGACCTCGTTTACTTGGCTGCAACTTGGGTGGCGGGTACTAGGTCACCCATGTGGGCCAGGGCGGCGTAGGCGCTGGCATCGGTTTCGAATTTGGCATCAATCAAGCCGCTTTTCGCGTTGGTCAATTCCACTTCGCTGTCGAGCAGGTCGAGCAGGCTGCGTTGGCCGAGGTCGAACTGGGCCAGGTACGCATCACGGGTGGTGGTAGCGGCGGCCACGTGGCGGTTCAGAGGCTCCAGGCGGTTTTTGGCGGCATCCAAGCGGGCCATCGCGTCAATCACGCTTTGTTCTACCAGGCGGCGCTCTTGCTCCAGCTTGGCTTCAGCGGCGCCCACCAGGGCAATCCGTTCATCGCGCTGGGCCACATCGCGGCTGCCGTTGTACAGGTTCTGGCGGTACATCAGCATGGCGGTGGCATCGTTGTTGGGGCCTTCAACACCATCCAAGTTTTCGTTGCGGCTAATGCCACCTTCGGCGGTAATCCGTGGGCAGAACAGGCACTTGGCTTCGGCCACTTGGGCGTTGGCGGCGGCAATGTTCTTTTGGGCAGCGGCAATCACGGGGCTGTTGCTCATGGCGCGGGCGATGGCGCTGGTGGTGTCGCCAGGCACAGCGGTGAAGGGGGTTGCGTCCTTGGCAATCCCAGCTGGCATTTCGCCAACGGCTTCGAGGTAAGCAGCTTCAGCTTGGCGCAGGTCGCTGCGGGTGGCTTCCACATTGGCTTGGGCCAGGGCCAAACGGCCTTGTACTTGCTCAATATCGGCCTGGGCGCTGCGGCCACCAGTGGTGCGGTTCTGGATTTTGGCCAGGTAGCTTTGGTGGGTTTCCACATTGGTGTTGGCCAAGGCCATTTGCTCTTGGGCACGCAGAACCATCAGGTAGCTTTCGGCGGCGCGCAGGGCGATTTGGTTTTTAATATCCATGGTGCGGAAGCTGCCAGCCGAGGCGCGGGCCAGTTCGGCGCCGACGCGGCTTTTTGTCTGAAAGCCGTCGAACAGCATCTGGGTGGCGTTCAGGCGGGCTTCATTGCGCCACATATCGCGGCTGCCTTGCTTACCGCTGGCTGGGGTGCGGGCGGCGCGGAAGCGGGTGCTGCTGTTCTTGCTCCACTCGTAGCCGGTGCCGGCGGTGAAATCCAGAGTTGGCTTGTAACCGCCACGGGCCTGCTTCACGCGCTGCATCAGGGCAGCTTGTTCGGCGCTGGCAGCCAGCACTTCGGGGTGGGTGTTCACAGCCTTGTTCATGGCTTCACTGATGCTGGCCGCATTGCCAACCAGCGCAGTGGTGGCAAATAAGGTTGCAAGGGCGCTTAAGGTAAGCAGCTTGTTCATGGTGAGGGCTCCTGTTGGTTCACCGGTTCCGATTCGCCTGTCCTGAATTGTCAGGGAGGCTTGTTGTGTATGCATATAGGGAGTGCCCAACGATTGTGCAAGGGGTGGCGTGATAAAATTTTCACACAGCCCACATATGTAAAGTATAAAATTATGAGAAATGCTTGACAGATGATAAATTTATCACGCGCCAACTCTGCTAAGTACTTGTTCAAGTTGCCATTCTGCCACCTTGGCGGCGAGGAAGTGCCGTACCAGCTAGGCTTTGGGGGCGTTTCATTTTAACGTGGCGGTTATGAATCAGGACGATTTACCCACGGTTTTGCCGAATCTGGCGGGCTATGCCAACCAGCCGCTGGCGGTGCGTGGGCTGCAGGGCAACAGTGCCGATAGCCTGCAGGGCTGCTTGGCGTGGGCGCTGAAGCATTACAAATTAAACCACAGCCTGACCAGCCTGATGGCAGGATTACCCTTACAGAATAATCGCTTGACCCCCGAACTGTTTGGCCGTGCCGCTCACCGTGCCGGGCTTGCCGCCCGTGTGGTGAACCGCAGCCTGCCCGAGCTCGACCCAGCCGTGCTGCCCGCTGTGGTGCTGCTAAATTCGGGGCGGGCAGGGGTTTTGGAGCGAATTGTTGGGGCTGGCGACGCTGCCAGCTACCGCGTGATCAATACCTTTACGGGTGAAGCTGAGGATTTGCCGCTTGGCCAGTTCATGGCCCAGACCAGCGGCACTTATATACTGCTGAAAGCCACCCTGCGCACGCAGGTGGAACAGGAACTTTCCAGCCCCGCCAAGCAATGGTTCTGGGGCACATTGGCCCAGTTTAAGCCCTTGTATTACAAGGTCGGGTTGGCGGCGTTAGTTATTAACACCGTGGCGCTGGTCTCGCCGCTGTTTGTGATGAATATTTACGACCGCGTGGTGCCCAACCAGGCCCAGGAAACCCTGTGGGTGCTGGCGATTGGCGCGGTCATTGCCTACACCTTCGATGCGGTTTTTCGGCAGCTGCGGGCCTATTTCATCGATACCGCAGGCAAGGGCGCCGATGTGCTGCTGGCCAGCCGCATCTATACCCAGCTGCTGAACCTCAAGCTGCAACAGCAACCGATGAGCGCGGGTGCCATGGCCAATCAGCTGCGCGATTACGACAGCTTGCGTGAGTTCTTTACCAGCAGCACCATTGTGGCGCTGGTCGATTTACCCTTTATGTTATTGTTTGTGGGCGTGATTGCCTTGCTGGGTGGCCCTTTGGCGCTGCTGCCGCTGGTGGCAATCCCGCTTACTTTGGCCGTGTGCATGCTGCTGCAGAAGGAAATGCTGGCGATTTCCCGCGCTCAGGCCGCTGATGCCGACTTGAAGCACGGCCATTTGGTGGAAACCATTAATGCGCTGGAAAATATCAAGGCCATCGGCAGCGCCAGCCACGCCCAAGGGATTTGGGAAAAGGTAACGGGCAGCACGGCGCGCGGCGCAGGGAAAATACGGTTTTTAAGCAACTTGGCACTTAATTTTGCCTACTGGGCGGGACAACTGATTTACGTCCTGCTGATGATTTGGGGCACCTACATTATCTTTACGGGCGAAATGACCACCGGCGCCCTGGTGGCCTGCAGCATGTTGGTGATGCGCGCCTTGGCGCCAGTTAGCCAGGTGGCCAGCCTGTATGTGCGCTGGAGCCAGACCAAAGTGGCCTTAGAAGCCCTGACCAAATTCATGAACAGCCCTAGCGAACGCCCTGAAGGCAAGAGCTTTGTGCGCCACCCGGTGGTGGCCGGTGCCGTGGAGCTTGACCGCCTGACCTTTGCCTACCCGGGTAGCAAGTTGGTGAGCCTGTACCAAGCAAGTTTAATCATTCGGCCTGGCGAAAAGGTGGGGATTGTGGGGCGGGCGGGCAGCGGAAAAAGCACGATTGCACGGCTGGTGCTGGGCCTTTATGAACCCCAAGAAGGCCGCGTGCGCATCGATGGGCTGGATTTGGGCCAGCTCGACCCCGCTGAACTGCGCCAGAATATTTGTTATTTTCCGCAAAACCTGCATCTGTTTCGGGGCACTTTGCGCCAGAACTTATTGTTGGCCAACCCCGAAGCCAGCGACGCCGACCTGTTGCAGGCGCTGGAACTTTCAGGCGCCTTCCGGCTGGTGCGCCGCCACCCGTTGGGGCTGGATTTACCCGTGGGCGAGCGCGGCGAACTGCTTTCGGGCGGGCAGCGGCAAGCGATTGGCCTGGCACGCGCCCTGATGCACGACGGGAATTTGGTAGTGCTCGATGACCCGACCAGCGAAATGGATGCCACATCGGAAAACTGGGTGAAGGAGCGCCTGCGCCGCTGGCTGGGCAACCGAACCCTCATTCTCATCACCCACCGCCCCAGCATGCTGGAACTGGTGGATAGATTGGTGGTGATTGACGACAGCAAAATTATTGCCGATGGCCCGAAAGCCGAAGTGCTGGAACGCCTGGGTGTCAAAACCCCATTAAGCGTGGGCGGCGGCAGCGCCAGTGGGGCGCGGGAAGGCGAGGAATTATAAGCATGAGCCAAGATTATCTCCAGCAAGCGCTGAATCAGGCCGTTGCCGAAAAGGCCGAGGAAAAGCGTAAGGCCAAAGCCAAAGAAGGCCGCTTGGATTTGCTCGATAATCCGTTGGCGCATCGCTTGGGCGTGGGCGTTTCAGGGTCGGTGGGGCAGGGGGTTAGCGCCAAGTTTAAAAAGCTCTGGCACGATACTTTTTTAAGTGACGCTTGGCAGGACGCCGACTTTATGGATGACGTGCGCCAGGCCACTCTGCGCGGCGCCCACCCGGCTGCACGGTTGCTGTTTTACACGCTGCTGGGGTTTTTGGCGCTGGCGTTGTTGTGGGCGGCGTTTGCGCGGTTGGATGAAGTGACCCATGCGCCTGGCCAAGTGATTCCGAGTGGCAAGGTGCAGCTGGTGGGCAGCCCCGAAGGCGGCGTGGTGAAAGAAATTCTGGTGCAAAGCGGCCAATTGGTGGAACCTGGGCAGGTGCTGGTGCGCCTCGATGACGCCACGGCCGCCAGCGGCGTAGGCGAAAAGGTGAACCGACGCGACTTTTTACAGGCCAACATGGCCAGGCTGCAAGCCGAAGTGGAAGGTACCACCCTGGCCTTCCCGCCCGATTTGTTAAGCGCCACCGACCCCGCCGTACTGGCCAACAATCAGGCCCTGATTGCCGAAGTGACCAAGCTGTATGAAAACCGGCAATCGGAATTAACCGCGACCCAGCAAGTGCTGGAAGAACAAGTGGAGCAGCGGCGGCAGGAACTGAATGACGCCCGCCGTACCGCAAGCAGCCTTGGCAGTGCCCTTAAGCTGGCCAATGATGAACTGAACATGACCAAGCCTGTGTTTGAAAGCGGTGCGATTAGCAAGGCCGATTTATTACGCCTCGAGCGTGCGGTGGTACAGGCGCGCAAGGAATACAACACCGCGCAAACCGCCATCCCCAGCGCCGAAGCCGCCCTGCGCGAAGCCCAAAGCAAAGTGGAAGAAGCCACCCTGAAGTACAAAAACGAGGCACGCGACGAACTGGGCAAGTTAACGGAAGAATTTAACCGTCTGGGCCAGGGCGTGCAGGCCGATATTTCGCGCGTGGACCGCACGGTGCTGAAAAGCCCCATCCGTGCGGAAGTGAAGCAGGTATTGGTCAATACCATTGGGCAGGCTGTGCAACCAAATACTAATATTGTGGAGCTGGTACCGCTGGAAGAAACACTGCTGATTGAAGCCCGCGTCAAGCCCGCCGACGTGGCGTTTTTGCGCCCGGGGCTGCCAGTGCTGGTGAAAGTTTCGGCGTATGATTTTAGCATTTATGGCGGTTTGCAAGGCAAGGTTGAAAGTATCAGTGGCGATAGCTTCACCGATGAAAACAGCCGTGGCCGTGCGGGTGTGGCGCCCGAGACCTATTTTAAAGTGAACGTGCGCACCGACAAAAACTACCTGCAACGCTTTGGCCAAAAGCTGCCGATTAAAAGCGGGATGGTGGCCACCGCCGATATTGTGACGGGCAAAAAAACCGTGCTGCAGTACTTGCTGAAACCGATTAACAAAGCGCAAGAACGCGCACTGACCGAGCGGTAAAAAATTCATGCGGGCGTACGTCACTGCGCTGCTGGTGGTGCTGCCAATCGCCGCCTACGCCGACCTGTTCGGGACGCCTTCCATCCGCACCAACAATATCGGTAGCATCCCGAAGTGGACAGACGTACTGGCGCGACTGGAACGCGAGGATCTGGCTGGCACCTGCAACCGTGGCCAATGCACGGGCCTGCATGCCGAATGGGCCGAACGCGTGGCCCAGTGGCAGGGCCTGAGCCGCCGCGAACAAATGGTACAGGTGCACCGCTGGTTAAACCGCCAGCGTTACATAGAAGACGCCGACAACTGGGGCCGCAGCGACTACTGGACCACCCCCAACCAGTTTTTAAGCCGCAGTGGCGATTGCGAAGATTACAGCATCGCCAAATATTACACCTTCAAAGCCCTCGGCTGGCCAGAAAGCGCCCTGCGGCTGGTGGTGCTGCGCGATACCGTGCGCGACATTGCCCACGCGGTGCTGGCAGTGAATTTGGCAGGTGAGGAATATATCCTCGATAACTTAAGCACCGAGCCGTTGCCAGACCGCCTCATTTCGCAGTATTCTCCGTATTATGCGATTAACGCCCAGCACCGTTGGGTGTTCTTGCGCCCGCAATAAGTGCCCAATAATTTAGAAAAAACCAGAAAGGCCATCCCGATGCCTGCGCCAAAGCCCAAAACGAGCAAAGCCACCGAAGGCCCCACCGTGGTGCGTCCGGGGCTGCCCAACCTGGCGCAAAGCCTGGCGCCCGAAGTGGCGGTCAGCAACTACCGTGGTGCGGTGCAGGTGAAGCCCTTCATTGGCTGGTTGTTGCTGGTGCTGCTGGCGGTGCTGGTGGGCGGCTTGCTGGCGGCCCAGCTGTTGGTAAGCCAGCGGCTGGGGCAGTTGGTGGATGACACCGCCGCACGGGTGGCCTTGCAAGGCCAAAACCGTGGGGCCTTGGTGGCCGAATGGGCCAACGGCCTGATTAAGCTAACCGATGCCACCGCCGAAGCCGACCTGGTGAAGCTCTGGCTGGCCGACAAACAAGGCGTGCTGAACGACCCCATGCTGGCCTTGGCGGTGCGGGCACAAACGCCGTATATTGCGAAGTTGCTGGAAGATTTCACCACCCGCCGTGGCTTTACCAGTGCGTATTTGCTGCAAACCGATGGCCAGGTGGCCCTGGGCGCTGGGCCGTTGCCGAGCAACCTGGTGGAAGCCCAGGCCGCCCTGACCGTGGTGAAGCAAACCGCCCGTGGCACCATGCTGCCCGTCCGCGTGACCAAAGAAGCCGGCCCCGTGCTGGATATTTTGCGCCCCGTGCTGGCCCAGGAAGGCAACGCCACAGTGGGTACGCCCGCCGTGGTGGGCGTGCTGTGGGCCACGGTGCCAGTCGGTGCGCAGTTGGCCGAACTGGTGGCGGCCACCCCGCTGGATAGAGTTGGCGAACGCACCGCCCTGCTGCAAAGCACGGCGGCAGGCGCCGAGGTGGTTGGCCGCACCAGCGTGGCGCCCGTAACCAGCACCGTGGAAGCTTTGCAAGCCAAAGTTGAAGGCGGGCGCGTGGCCCTGCCAAGCGTGATAGATACCGAGGCAGTCTTTGCAGCCGTTCAGCCAATTGCCGGCACCCCGTTTGCCCTGCTGCAGGAATTCCGTACCGCCGACGCCCTGGCCGCCATGGAGCTGTACAAGCCCGGCCTCTATACTGTCGTCGCGCTGCTCACCGCCATTTTGGGTGCCCTGATGCTGGCCCTTACCTTGCACCTGATGGCCCAGCGCAACACTACGCGGGTGAAGCTGCTTGGCCAGACCATGGACGCCCTGGTGCGCGTGGTGGAAGCCCGCGACCCTTACCTGGCAGGGCACCACCAGAAAGTGGCCCGCTTAGCGCTTGGGTTGGCCAACAGCTTACGCCTGGGCGTGGGCGAGCGCGCCACGCTGTACTATGCCGCGCAATTGGCCGCCGTTGGGCGGATGCTAATTCCGCGCGAAATTATTGGCAAAAAGGGCCAATATACCCCCGCCGAACGCGACGCCCTGCAAAGCCACGTGCAGCAAGCGATGGCGATTCTGGGCGATTTGGATTTCGACCTTCCCATCGTGCCCGTGATTGCCCAGATGTATGAACGCGTCGATGGCAGCGGCTACCCACAGGGGCTGCTCGGCCACCAACAGCACCGCATGGCCAAGGTGCTCGGCGCTGCCGATGCCTTTGCCGCGATGACTGCCGACCGCGCCCACCGCAAGGCATTAACCAAGGCTGAAGCCCTGAAGCAAATGGGCCAAGGGGCCTACGATACCGACGTGCTGCACGCCCTTAAAACTGTCGCGCGTTAGGCATTAGGGCCTTTTCCCCACAGGGGGGTGCAGTAAATGCTGCTGGCAGGGGCAAATCGCTTTGCGGCAGGGGGGTGGCCTGCTTAAGCTGTGGCAAAGAAAGCCGATTTCATGCCGCAGCGTCCGTATCTTCAACTTTCAGGGAAATGGTGGGTGCTAACGGCGCTTTCCGGAACCCTTGCAGGCGCGGCTGTGCCATTTGCGCTGTTGCATGCGGCCGGAATTGAGCGGACGGCCTCAAGTCTTACCAACGAACTTGGCAATGCGATGACCAACGGGGTACGGGTTAAGGAAGCCACCGACAGGGCCAATTGTTTAAACAATGTGCTTGCCAATGCCATCATGCCTTGCCCGCAGGATTGCATGATTGCGACAACTCTCACCAGCATTACTACCGTTCAAGCCTGCGACGTCTCCAACACCTCGGCCTGGCAATGCCGCTGGCCAACCCAGTGGGTAACTCAACAAGAAGCCTGTAATGCCATTAACCTGGGGACAGACTGGCAAGGCATGGCCACGGTGCGGCGTGAGTACCAGATCCAAAGCTGCGGGCAGGTGGTGGTACCAACTTCAAGCCCCCTTCAGCTGATTGATGTTTCGGCCTGCAGCCGTAACCGCGCCGAACCCCGCACCGTGGCCTGCCCCGACAGGGCCAATGCTAGTTTGGCCAATGAGCTTGGCGGCCCTGTAGGCACTGCCTGGCGTGCCGCCACCAGCACCGAAACGGGCTGGCAAGGCACTGGTGTTAACCTTACCCGTGGTTTGGTGGAAGGCCTGACCCTGCAAGGGCAGGTGGAAGTCCGCAGCCGCGCCGATTGGACAGTCAGCAGTGTGGCTTGCGAACGCACCGCCGAACGGCAAGTGTTTATTCCGTGCGATGGTACCATGGTGGATGTATGTGATGAACCGATTATCACGCCAAGTTCAACGATAGTCACGACCAGCACAGTCTTAAGCGGCACCGAAATTATTAACATTACCCAAACCATTGTGGTAGCAGGGACTGTCAGTGAACCTTCGTGCACCACCGTGGCTGCAGGCAATACCTTTGCCGGGTGTATTTCCGATTTCCGCCCTGGCACCCTGAGTGTGAATGTTAACCAACCTGCAGTTGTCACGGGGTATAACCAGTGGGGTTACCCATTAATGAGCCGCCCCTGGAGCTATAACAGTACCAGAAGCATTTATGGTACCACTTGCCGCGGACCAATTAGTGGGAACTTTAACAGCGGAATGACCGTGACGACCATGGGCCTGCTGAACGATCTTTCGAGTACGCGAGTCATTTCGGCGCAGCCGCCAATTTTACTCCAGCAAAACTGTAGCCAAGAAGGAATGACAAGCGGCTGGACAACCCATGATTATGGCGGTGGCAATAGTGGCGGTAGTGGCGGCGAAGGAGGCTCTGGTAGTGGGTGTGGGTGTGATGGGGGCCAAAGTGATAGTAGTGATTGTGGAAGTTTGTAATAAAAGACTGGATGGCTAGAACTAGCCATCCAGATTCATTTACGCGATTTCAGGAAGTTCAACCAGGGATGCACGACCCCCCAACGACCTTGCCCCAGTCGTCGATATTGCAGACCAGTCCCCGTGAGGGAACGACGAACCGCTTGTTCTGCGCTTCGTAGCGGCCGCGAACGAAGCGGCGCTCGGTGCCGTTCATGTTGAACGACGCCGGGCAGGTGCCGCCCGACTGCACGATTTCGCCCTTGGCGGCGAAGGTTCCCTGGCTTCCATCGCGGTGGATGAACGTCAGACAGCCTTTGGGCAGCCTGGGGTCCTGTCCAGCCATGAAGTAGCCAGGGTTGGCCGACACTGTGCGCGTCTGCGCAAGAGTGGGAGCCGCCACAACGATGGTCGAAAAAACCGCCACAGCGGCGGCAAGAGAAACGCGCTTGGACATTTTGTCCTCCGTAGTTGGCGCGGTTAGGAACGGTCGGCGTAATCAGATGGCGCGAGGGGCGCCAAATAATTGACGCTCCGTCTTGCATGCATTTAACAAAGTATACAAAGCTTCGTCAAGCGGAATTTTTAAAAATCTTTATTTCTGACTGTTTAAGCACTTAAATGCGCTGATTATGCCACAGCGCTAGGCAGAGCCGCCAAGCCATGGCCCCACCGTCTGCCCCAAACTATGCTAGGCTTTGCGCATGCTGCAGGAAGGTTCTGCCTTAGTCCTCACCGCCAAGCCGTGGGCCGAAGGCGGTGCCGTGGCCACCTTGTTATGCGCCCAGCACGGTGTGGTGCGGGGGTTGCTGAAGCGCGCCAAAGCCGCCGAGCTGCAGGCCTTCAACACCGTGCACTACCGCCATGCGCGGCGCCTCGAAGCCCAGCTGGGCACCTTAACCTTGGAACTGACCTGCAGCCGCGCCCACCTGTGGCTAGGGCACCCACTGCCTGCCATGGCGCTGGCCGCCGCCGCCGATACCCTGGCCGCCGCCCTGCCCGAAGGCCACCCATATCCCGCAGTGCACCAGGTGGTGGGCAACCTGCTGGCCAGCAGCTTGGGCTGGCGGGCCTATGCGGGCTTTGAACGCGTGTTGCTGGCCGAAATTGGCTACGGCTTGCAGCTGGAAAGCCCCGTACCGTGCCCGGAAAATTCGGAACTCGCTTATATCTCTCCCACCACCCTGCGCAGCGTGCCACGCGCCGTGGCGCGGGGCTACGAACACCGCCTGTTTGTCTTGCCGCACTGCTGGGGCGGGCCGCTTGCCGATGAAGCCGCCGACTGTGCCGCCGCGCTTGGCCTGACGGGAACCTTGCTGGCCCGTGCGATTCATGGGCCGTTTGCCCAGGAAAAGCTGTCCGCCCGCAGCCGTTTGGTACAGGCTTATCTGCAATTCATCAGGCCTCAATTATCTGCGGCATAGCTTTTTCATTTTTAATTGTTAGCTCGAACTACTTTTTAGTTAGTAACCATTTTAGGAGGACTGACTGGATTAAATCCAAAAGCTTCTTGAGGTGTTTTTTGTGTAATGCCAAACCAGACTTTCTGGCCATTACGGAAGGGTTCACGGATTTCAAAATTCTCAAAAGCAGTACCGCCTGGAATTGGAACCCGTGTAAGCCAATAGGTATAACGACCATTAACCCTTGTTTTTATAGTAGGTTCTAATTCATTTTTTTCTTTTAACCAATATTGTGTAAGCCAAGGGCCTGGGTAATACCAGATGTTATTACCAAATGGCTTGATATTGTTAGGTTTTAATTCGTCACTGGTCAGTGCAACAATAACATCGCCATTTAAAAGCTGTAAAAGCTCATCTAGTTTATATTCACGATCTTCAATAAATCCATCTCCATAATAGTTTTTATAAAGATCAAGAGAGGAGATTACTCTATCCTTTAACCACAAATGACGCGCACGAGTCTGATTTCCCATCGTTGAACTTAAAGTAATACGCTGAATTTTATTGTTGGTAATTTCTGAATAAATAGTAAATTCAACTCTATCAGGCTGATTTCGATAAAATGTAGCCTTAATGGTTGGTTTGGCACCATTGATAAAACGGTTCATCGTGAAACTGAAACTGATACTTTCAGCTGAATTAATAGTACCTCCAATTGGTAAAATGCTTGTTGAGATAAGTTGAAAATTCTTACCTTGTTTGCCATCGGTATCATACTCCAATTCAGATAACCCTAAGCTGTTATTAACCAAAGGCTCAACAGCAATATAATTTATTAAATAGTTATATCCACCATCGGCAAATCCAACTCTAATTAAGCCCCTAGGCCCACCATTCACGCGGTCATCAAAGGAATGGGGGTACAATGCAAGTTGTAATCCATTTTTAAAACCAAAAACTTGAGGATCATTATTAGTCGTAGGATAGATAAAAACTCTTGGTAGAGACCGAGAAGTATTTATCGTTGTCACAGTTGGCGATAGTGGCACTGTGAGCAGATTACAATTTCTGACTCCAATTTGCCGAGTAGCCCTACAATTAAGGATTCTTGAATCTGGGCATTTTAATGCGGCAACGCATTGAGGTGATGCGTTTAAAGATTCGACGGTTGGTGAACAGCTACATAAATTATTTGCCCGCTCGCCCCACATACAAAATCTGAGAAATGGGGGACAGGCGCTATTTTTATTTTCACAACGCATTGATTGTTTATTATAAATTTGAAAAGGTCCACAAGTTTGACTTGAAGTATTTGCCTGAGAATTTACTTTTTCTCGGCAAAGTGGCATACTGGTACAGCCAGCAACTTGAAAATTTCTAGGTATAATAGCATGATAAAGTTCTTGATCGCTTAGGCACTCTGGATTTTGTAAGGTTTCGCAAGCTGACCAGCCTGAATAGGGAGCGGCCGAAAACAGAACTAAAAACAAAATGAATGAACATAATACCAAAAACTTTGAGAAATAATATTTAAACATCATATAGCATTATTAGCATATACGTTACGAATTCAAGATTTTATTAAAAATAAAAACTATTATTTTTACAGATAGGTTAATTTTAAAAAATTTTTACATTTTTTAATACGCCATCAACTGTGCCGCCGCGCTTGGCCTGACGGGCACCTTGCTGGCCAGTGCAATCTATGGGCCGTTTGCCCAGGAAAAGCTGGCCGCCCGCGGGCGTTTGGTACAGGCTTATATGCAAGGGCTTCAACCTGTACAGGCGGCGGCGTAGGGGTGGCACGCGTACCGCGGGTGTCATCCTGAGCAACGCGAAGGACCCAGGTCTTTCTTCCAATGGTTTTAAGGCTTTGTTGTGGCCAACATGCACGTGCCCAACATCACACCTGGGTCCTTCGCGTTGCTCAGGATGACAGGAAAAATTTAGGGCTAACAGAAAGCAATGATCATGCGTCAATTTGGGTTAAGTTTTTTAATCATTCTCGCAACTTTAACAGGAGGCACCATCATGGCCGAAACCACCAAAAAAGCCATTTTTGCGGGCGGTTGCTTCTGGTGCATGCAGAGCGAGTTTACGGGCCTGAAAGGCGTGAGCGAAACCTGGGTTGGCTACGCGGGCGGCACGGAAGCTAACCCCACCTACGAACATGTCAGCAGCGGCAAAACGGGCCACCGTGAGGCGATTGAAATTACCTACAACCCCGCCCAAGTACCCTACACCAAATTGCTGGAAGTTTTCTGGAGCAACGTGGACCCTCTCGACGCCACGGGCCAGTTTTGCGACCAAGGGCCGCAGTATAAATCGGGCATTTTTGTGAACGATGCCACCGAACGTGCCGCCGCCGAAGCCAGCAAGGCGGCGTTAAGCCAGCAACTGGGCGAGGACGTGCTGACCGATATTCTGCCCGCCGCCACCTTCTGGCGCGCCGAAGCGTATCACCAAAACTACAGCGCCAAAAACCCGTTTAAGTACAAGCTCTACCGCACGGGCTGCGGGCGCGATGGGCGCTTGAACGAATTGGAAAAGCTGAGAGATAACTAAAAGGTTAAAAGTGTCATTCAGAGCGAAGCGAAGAATCCAGGTCTTTTTAATTTAGAAAAGACCTGGATTCTTCGGCCAAAGCCTCTGAATGACAAGAATGTTTAAAGGTTTATTCTTGACACCAATGACCTGCCCCCGTATACGCCCAATCGCAACCTCTTCCTTGGCCCTGCGTGCAGGGTTGCGAAGGAATAGCCTGAAACACGTTGCAGATGTAAACGGATAGAGGAAAACACGGATGACCAAAGTCTCCAAAAATACGTTACCCAGCCACAACCGCCGCACCGCCCCCAAGGGCAAAGCCACGCGGGTATTTGGCGAAAACCTGTGGGGTGCCACCAAGGCCCCTGTGAACAAGCGCAGCAACAACCCAGGCCAGCATGGCGGCCGCCGCAAGAAGCTGACCGACTACGGCATCCAGCTGCGCGAAAAGCAAAAATTAAAAGCCTACTACGGCGGCATGACCGAGCGCCAATTCTTTAACATTTACGCCGAAGCCGCCCGCCGCAAGGGCGACACCAGCGAGAACCTGATTGGGCTATTAGAAAGCCGCCTTGATGCGCTGATGTACCGCTTAAACATTGCCCCAAGCATCTTTGCCGCCCGCCAACTGGTGAGCCACAAGCACGTGCTGGTGAACGGCAAGGTGGTGAACATTGCCAGCTACCGCTGTAGCCCCAACGATACTGTGGAATTACGCGAAAAGAGCCGTGGTATCCCGCAAGTGGCCGAAAGCGTCCAGAAAATGGAGCGCCAGGTGCCCGAGTACCTGACGTTCACCCCCGCCGAGTTCAAGGGCACCTTCGTGCGCTTGCCGGTGCTGGATGATGTGCCGTATCCGGTGCAGATGAACCCGAATCTGGTCGTGGAATTCTACAACCGCTAATTGATTGCGCACAGCGCCATTACGGCGTCATTGCGAGGAGAGCCCCTGTGAAATAGGGGCTTTTTTGTATCAGCGACGCGGCAATCTCCAGCGATCGCTTGTTCGCGACACTCTGAATGACAACACTTTTTGTGTATAGCCGATGGGGATTGCCGCGTCGCTGAAATCTGGGCGGCTACGCCAAGGCACAGTTTCTCCTCGCAATGACCACCTTCTTGCTACTTCTTCCCCAGCGGGTGGGCGTTTTGGTGGGTTTTGAGCAGGTGGCCGATGTCGGCGGCCAGGTAGCGCTGGGTGGTGGCCAGTTGGCTGTGGCCCAGCAGTTCCTGAACGGTGCGGAGGTCGGCACCACCATGCAGCAGATGGGTGGCAAAGCTGTGGCGCAGCGCGTGGGGGGTGGCGTGGCTGGGTAAATTTAGTGCTTCTCGGGCGGTTTTCAGCATTTTTTGCGCCATCCGCGCTGAAAGCGCTTGCCCCGCCTCATTCGGGAACAATGGCGCGGTGGGCGGGTGCTGCTGGCTGCTGGCCAGCCATTGTTGCAGCGCGCTTTTCACCGCCATCGGCAGCGGGATTTGCCGCTGTTTCTGGCCCTTACCTGTCACCATCACGGTGTCGCCCGCCACATCGGCACGGGTGAGGCTTAGGGCTTCGCTAATCCGCAGGCCCAAGCCATAAAGGGTCATGAACAGCGCCAGATTGCGGGCCTGCTGCGGACGCTTGCTGTTATCATCGGTGCGGACAGGCGGCGGGCCCATAGCGCTTAATAGGTCAAACGTCTGGGCTTCGTTCAGCGCCTTGGGGCTGGGGGCAGGGGCCTTCAGGCCGCGCATGCCAGCCAGGCCGCCAATTTCTGTGGCGTGTTGCAGGCGCAGCCATTTGTTGAAGGTACGAAGTGCCGAAAGCTGGCGGTTCAGGCTGGTTTTCGCGGCAATTCCGTGGCCCGTGGGCCGGAGTTTTTCGGCCAGATATGCCTGAATATCTTCGCTTTGCAGGCTGGTAAGTTCGGCAAAGCCAATGCTGCCGACCTGCAAATGCTGCGCCCAAAATGCCAGCATCGCGGCCAAATCGCGCCCGTAGGCCGCCACCGTGTGCGGGCTTTGGCGGCGGATATTGCTGAGATACGCACAGAATTCCAGCACCAGCGGATGGGCGGCTGGCACCACAGGTTCCTTCACAACCCGCGCGCTGGCCTTCACGCCGCCACCTGCAGGCTGACCACCCGGCGCAGAAATTCCAGTAAATCGGTACCCTGGCCACTGTAAAAGTGCCCGGCGTCCTCGCTGCCCAGCGCCAGCAGGCCAAGTACAGTGCCATTATGGCCAGTCAGTTGCAGCAGGGCACAGCTTTTCAGGGTATTCCCCTGCACACCAAACAAGGCGGCATGTTGGTTGGCTTGGTAAGGCCCAAGTACAATGGCTTCGGGGCATAACGCTTGCAATTCGGCGGCAGTGAGGGTGGTGGCACTGGCCGCATCCGCCACCCGCAGCCACCGCGCACTGTGCAGGCCAAGTGCGGTTTTAAAGGGGCCTTGCAGCGCTTTACTTAACGCTGCAGGGGTGGGGGTGGCCATAATGGCCAACACTGCCGCATGGGCTTGGGCGGTGGCTTCGGCATTGGCTTTGGCGATGGCAATGAGCTGCGCGTGGCGTTTTTTCAGCTGCTTTAATGTGCTTTCGGCGCTGCCTGCGCGGGCGGCATGGAGCGAAAAGACATTCCCCAGCTGTTTTGGCGCTTTGAATGGCGTGCTCACCATCAAGGCCGTCGCATGGATTTTGAAGAACTGCGGATGGGCCTGCAAATAACTTAGAACTGCCTTGGCACTGAGTTTGGGGGTTGGTTTGGCCTTTTGGTGCGTTTGTAGGGCCGCTTTGCGGGCCCGTGGGGCGGCAGGTTTGGCCAGCGGATTTTTAGTTTTTAGTAATTTTTTGATGGGTTTAGCTGGCATGTCAGGCGCTTTGTCAGGTTGGTTGGCCCCGCAGGGCATGAGTAATTAGGTGCGGTTGCGGGGTTCCCTATCCAAACTCCCTGCCACCCGCCCACGTGCAGCAGGCGCCAGAGACGCCCCTGCACCCAAGGCCCCTCTTGCCGGCGTACCCCTAGATTTAGGGGTTTCTGCCGTTAGATTCGGTATCAGCTTGCCCAAGTTGCGCTTTCTTGCCAAGGTGCGGCCATGGATTTAAGCCAAGGCCCTGTGGTGCGCGTGCTGCTGCCGCGGGCGTTGCCGACGCTGCTGGATTACCGCGCTGCCACCCCTTTACCAGTGGGCAGCTTTGTGCGGTTGCCAATGGGCAAACTTGGCACCACAGCGGTGGTGGTGGAAAATCTGGCGTCCTCGCCCTTTGGCAATCTGAAACTGGCCGAAGCACTGCCGGAAATACCCACACTAACGCCGCAAACCTTGGCCTTTTACCGCTGGGTGGCGCGCTACAACCTGGCACCACCAGGGGAAGGCCTGCGGGCGGCGCTGCTGAAAGGCACCGTGCCGCCACTGCCCAAGCGGGTGGCCAAGGCACCGAAAATTACGCCCAGTGCGCCAGTGGTGCTGCACCCCGAACAGCAGGCGGCTTTGGCGGCCATTCAAGGCAGCAGTGGCTTTAAAGCCTGGCTGCTGGATGGCGTGACGGGCAGCGGAAAAACCGAAGTTTACATTGAATTGCTGCGCAGTATTATTATGCAGGGTGGCCAAGCCCTGCTGCTGGTGCCCGAAATTGCCCTGACCCCCCAACTGCTGCAGCGCGTCGCGGGGGCACTGGCGAGTACCGCTGGGCAATCCTCGGCGATTAACCCCACGCTCGCCTGGCATAGCGGGATTGCCGAAGGTGCGCGCAAGGCCGCGTGGTGGCGGATTGCCAAGGGCGAGGCGGCAGTGGTGGTAGGTGCCCGCAGTGCCCTGTTTTTGCCCTTCCAGAACCTCCAGCTGGTGATTGTGGATGAAGAGCACGACCCATCGTATAAGCAGGCCGAGGGCTTTAAATACCATGGCCGCGACAGTGCCGTGCAGTTGGCACACCTGTGGGGCGTGCCGTGCGTGCTGGGCAGCGCAACACCTTCCTTGGAAACTTATCATCATGCCATGAGCGGCAAATACGGCTGGCTGAAATTGCACAACCGGCACGGGAGTGCGGGCCATGCACCGATTGCGCTGATTGACCTCAAGGCCGAAAAAGTTGCCAAAGGGCAGTATCTTTCGGCCACGCTGAAGGCGGCAATCGCCAGTACTCTGGCCAAACACGAACAGGCGCTGTTGTTCCTGAATCGGCGCGGCAATGCGCCCTTATTGGTCTGCCGTGGCTGCGGCACGCGGCGGGGCTGCCCGCGCTGCAGCACCACGTTGGTGGTGCATGGCGACCGCTTACAGTGCCACTGCTGCGGCTTTACCGAAGCTTACCCCGATGACTGCCCCACCTGCGGCAGCACTGACCTTGCCACCTACGGCCCGGGTACGCGCAAGGTGGTGACCGAAGTGCATGCGGCATTTCCGCACGCCCGCGTGGCCGTGGCCGATAGCGACGCCCTCACCACCAGCGGCCAAATGGCCGCCCTGATGCACCAGATGACTTCCCACGCGGTGGATATTTTGATTGGCACCCAAATGGTGGTGAAGGGACACCATTTCCCGCATTTAACCTTGGTAGGTGTGATTGACGGCGACATGGGGTTGGCCCAAAGTGAAGCCCGCAGCGCCGAACGCTGCTTCCAGCAACTGTACCAAGTGGCGGGGCGCGCCGGGCGCGAAAGCAAGGCCGGGCAGGTGCTCATTCAAACCCACGACCCCGCCCACCCCCTATTTGCCGCCCTGGTAAACCACACCCGCGACGACTTTTACGCCACTGAACTTGAAGCCCGCAAACCATGGGCCGATAGCCCGTTTGGCCGCAGCATTATGGTGCAGTTAAGCGGGAAACAGGAAGCCGAAGTGAAGGCGGCCGCCAACACGCTGGCGCGCAGCTTTCCGCACACCACGCCAAACCTTAGGTTGCTCGGGCCGGCGCCCGCACCGCTGCTGAAGGTCCGCGATACCTACCGTTACCGCTTGCTGGTGAAGGCGCCACTGGCTTTTGGCCCCCTGCAACCGCTGGTGCAGGGCTGGGTGGAGGCCACACCATTGGCTAAAAATGTTGATTTAATGGTGGAAGTTGAACCGCTGTAAAAACTTTATGAAAAAAGCACAGAGCAGGTGTTGACAGCGCCCTATCCGTGGCCTATACCCCGCCCACTTGCCGCAACAACCACAGTGTTGCTGCCGCCAAGGAAGCGCCTCTGAAAATTTTATCGGTAGTCTATAAAACATAAACTCCAATGCTAGCGGCATGGTGTTTCCGGTAACGGAAGCATTCATGTTCTAGAGGCAGACAAAGTCACCCTCGGGTGGCGTTGCTGCCGAACAAGGTATGCTCTTGGCGCACAGAACAGCGTCCAACTTTCGGGTTGGCTGGGTTCTGCGCGCACAGGCAATAAGGAAGGCCGCAAGGCCTTCTAATCGCAATAAATAAAGAGCGCATGACGGATGCCTAGGTTTACAGAAGCGATGAAGGACGTGTTACGCTGCGATAAGTTCAGACGAGCTGCGATAAAGCTTTGACTCTGAAATTTCCGAATGGGATAACCCAATCCGCAAGGATTATGTGCCAGTGAATACATAGCTGGTTCAGGCGAACGCAGGGAAGTGAAACATCTCAGTACCTGCAGGAAAAGACATCAACCGAGATTCCCCTAGTAGTGGCGAGCGAACGGGGAGGAGGCCAGTGGAGTAGTAAGTTAAAGCAGAAGCTGTTGGAAACCAGCGCCAAAGAGGGTGATAGCCCCGTATGTGGTGATAACTTATTACTTCCTTGAGTAGGGCGGGCCACGTGAAAGCCCGTTTGAATATGGGGGGACCATCCTCCAAGCCTAAATATTACTGTAAGACCGATAGTGAACTAGTACCGTGAGGGAAAGGTGAAAAGCACCCCGAACAGGGGGATGAAACAGATCCTGAAATCATGCGCTTACAAGCAGTCGGAGCACCGTAAGGTGTGACGGCGTACCTTTTGTATAATGGGTCAGCGAGTGATTGTGACGTGCAAGCTTAAGCCATCAGGCGTAGGCGCAGCGAAAGCGAGTGTTAATAGCGCGAATTGAGTACGTCGCATTCGACCCGAAACTAAGTGAGCTAACCATGAGCAGGTTGAAGGGTAGGTAACACTACCTGGAGGACCGAACCGGTGATCGTTGAAAAGATCTCGGATGACTTGTGGTTAGGGGTGAAAGGCCAATCAAACTTAGTGATAGCTGGTTCTCCGCGAAAACTATAGAGGTAGTGCCTCGGAATGTAAGCAAGAGAGGGGTAAAGCACTGGAAAGGCTAGGGGCGCATACCGCGTTACCAAACCTTACCAAACTCTGAATACTCTTTTGCATGTCCGGGAGACAGACAGTGGGTGCTAACGTCCATTGTCGAGAGGGAAACAACCCAGACCACCAATTAAGGCCCCTAATTCATGGCTAAGTGTATAAGCAGGTGATGTTGCTTTGACAACCAGGATGTTGGCTTAGAAGCAGCCATCATTTAAAGAAAGCGTAACAGCTCACTGGTCGAGCGACATTGCGGCGAAAATGTATCGGGGCTAAAATTATCAACCGAAGTCGTGGGCGCAGCAATGCGCGGTAGCGGAGCGTTCTCTAAGCCTGAGAAGGTGCACTGTGAGGTGTGCTGGAGGTATGAGAAGTGAGAATGCTGACTTGAGTAGCGATTAGACGGGCGAGAAACCCGTCCGCCGAAATCCCAAGGGTTCCTGTCCCATGTTAATCAGGGCAGGGTGAGCCGGTACCTAAGACGAGGCCGAAAGGCGTAGTCGATGGCAATCTGGCGAATAGTCCAGAGCTGGAGGTGTGTGACGGATGGCGTAAGTTGTTCTCTCTTAACGGATTGAGAGGGCCGCGAAGCTGTTCCAGGAAAGAGCACCCTCATTGAGCCGTACCCGAAACCGACACAGGTGGGAAGGTAGAGTATACCAAGGCGTTGAGAGAACGAAGGTTAAGGAACTCGGCAAATTACACGCGTAACTTCGGGATAAGCGTGCCCGTGTTGTAGGCAACTACGATGCGGGGGCACATAAGAGGGGGTGGCGACTGTTTATCAAAAACACAGGGCTCTGCAAACTCAATAGAGGAAGTATAGGGTCTGACGCCTGCCCGGTGCTGGAAGGTTAAGAAAAGTTGTGAAAGCAATGGATTGAAGCCCCAGTAAACGGCGGCCGTAACTATAACGGTCCTAAGGTAGCGAAATTCCTTGTCGGGTAAGTTCCGACCCGCATGAATGGCGTAACGATCTCCCCACTGTCTCAACCTTCGACTCAGCGAAATAGAATTCCTCGTGAAGATGCGGGGTACCCGCGGCTAGACGGAAAGACCCTATGAACCTTTACTGTAGCTTTACAGTGGGCTTAGGCGACATTTGTGCAGGATAGGTGGGAAGCGATGAAGCGTTGGCGTCAGCTAACGTGGAGCTACCGGTGAGATACCACCCTGATGTTGCTTGAGTTCTAACCCAGCGCCTCACCGGCGCGGGGACCCTGTATGGTGGGCAGTTTGACTGGGGCGGTCGCCTCCCAAAGAGTAACGGAGGCGCGCGAAGTTCGGCTCATCACGGTTGGAAACCGTGAGTTGAGTGTAATGGCAAAAGCCGGGCTGACTGCAAGGGGGACACCCCGAGCAGGTGAGAAATCAGGCCATAGTGATCCGGTGGTTCCGCATGGAAGGGCCATCGCAAACGGATAAAAGGTACTCTAGGGATAACAGGCTGATCGCATCCAAGCGTCCATAGCGACGATGCGGTTTGGCACCTCGATGTCGACTCATCACATCCTGGGGCTGGAGCAGGTCCCAAGGGTTCGGCTGTTCGCCGATTAAAGTGGTACGTGAGTTGGGTT
>JAIXUT010000149.1 GCA_027483385.1 Alphaproteobacteria bacterium | reverse complement strand
CCCTTTCTCTTTCATGATTTGGGGTAAGATAAACACGGGATTTGTGCTTCCCATCTCGGCATAAACGGGAATCGGCTCGGGGCGATTGGCCGCCAATTGGACCAGCGCCATGCCACCCTGATACGAACCTGTGAAGCCAATAGCCTTAATATAAGGATGTTGGACCAAAGCGGCGCCCACTTCGGTACCGCTTCCGTGCAACAACGAAAATACGCCGTCGGGCATACCCGATTTAATCGCCGCCTGTTGAATGGCTTTTCCGACCAATTCAGAAGTGCCCGGATGCGCCGAGTGTGCTTTGACAATCACAGGACACCCCGCCGCCAACGCGGAAGCCGTATCTCCGCCTGCTACCGAAAATGCCAACGGAAAATTGCTCGCGCCAAATACGCCCACGGGTCCTAAAGGACGCTGCATCATACGTAAATCAACTTTTGGCAATGGCTGACGGTCGGGAATGGCCGTTTCGATGCGGGCATTTACCCATGAACCCTCCCGCAATAATTGCGCAAACAAGCGCAACTGCCCCGTGGTGCGACCGCGCTCGCCTTGAATCCGCCCCGCGGGCAGACCCGTTTCGGCGGTGGCAATTTCTACCAAAGCATCACCAATGTGCTCAATTTCTTGGGCAATGGTCTCGAGAAACAAGGCTTTTTCAACGCCTGATTTTTTACGGTAAACTTTAAAAGCGTCGTAGGCTTTTTGGGCTGCCAACTCCAATTCTGCTTTGGTTGCCTTATGGTATTGGGTAGGAAGCGTTTCGCCCGTCGTAGGATTTGGGGCTTGAAATACGCTTCCGCCTTCGGCCGAAACGGCAAACCCAATCAATTGTTTTCCTTCTAAAATCATCTTAAAGTGGTTTTTGTGAGACTTTGTTGACCAAAGTCCCAATATGTTCAATGGTTATTCTGACTTCGTCACCCACGTTCAACGTAAATTCGTTGGGTGGAACCAAGCCGGTGCCCGTCATCAAGAACACCCCATGCGGAAAAGAGGGTTCACGGAACAAATAACCAATCAGCTCAGTATGAGTACGTTTCATGCGATTGATAGAAATATTTCCTTCAAAAACGTTGGCTCCGTTTCGTATAATGGCAATGCTAATTTGGGCGTCTGGGTTGATGGGTTGGGCGGGTACGTACAAACACGGCCCAATGGCTGCGGCACCATCGTAGCTTTTGGCTTGGGGCAAATACAACGGGTTTTCGCCTTCAATATCGCGCGAGCTCATGTCATTGCCGCAGGTATAACCTACAATTTTCCCATTCGAAGTGGCAAAAAGCGTCAGCTCTGGTTCGGGAACATTCCATTTTGAATCACGTCTAATCAGCACTTCGGCACCCGTGCCAACGGTTCGGGCAGCGGTAGCTTTGAAAAAAAGCTCTGGCCGGTCGGCGTCGTAAACCCGGGCGTAGAAATCACCGCCACCCGCATCTTTGGATTCTTCCATGCGCGCTTCGCGACTTTTCATGTACGTAACCCCAGAAGCCCATACTTCCTGTTGGCGAATGGGCGGCAAAATATCCGTTTTGATGGTTTCAGACAACGACGCATCGGGAGAAAGGGTACTGATTTCGGCCGTTATGGCGTCAAATAAATCGTCGCGATTAATATAAACGTCCCAGTCTTTTTGGGGCGAAAGGTAGTAATTGGCGTCAGCTTCGATGACAATACCCTGCGACGTTGGATACAGCTTCATGGTCAGTTTTTTTGGTTGATTGGTAAGGGATTCTTATGAGTTATAATTGGGATATATTTCGTAAAAAAAGAATTCCAATTAAGTTGAATAATCGTATGCAAAGAAAATAGATTAGTCAATACATTAGTTGTGAAATATTATTTACTTCTGGTGAAATAATAGCAATTTTACATCTACATTGATTTAATAATACAATTATATCATACAGTTTCATGCAGGCAATCCTTCGAAAAGTAAATCCTTCGGCCGATTATTCGTTCATTGCTCGAATTGATAATCTTCCTTTTTTGTACGAGAAATGGCATTTTCATCCTGAATTTGAGTTAAATCATATTCTTGAAAGTCGAGGAACGCGGTTTGTGGGTGATAGTATCGAGGAATTTGAAGAAGGTGATTTAACCTTTGTGGGGAGCAATTTACCCCACGTTTGGAAAAACGATAATAACTATTTTTTACCCGATTCCACCCTGCGGGCCAAAGCCCGGGTGGTTCAGTTTTTGCCAGATTGTTTTGGCCCAGATTTTCTAAAATTAAAAGAAATGGAGAATATCCGCCGCCTGTTTGAAAAAGCCAAAAGGGGACTTAGGATAACGGGAAAAACGAAAGAAAAAGTAGGTGCGTTGATGGCCCAACTCGTAGAAAATCCCAGCGGAATACAGCGAATAGGGCTATTTTTAAACATTCTCGAAGCCTTGGCCGAATCGGAAGAAGTGGCCTTCTTGAGCAGCGAAGGTTTTCTTGATTCTTATCACCGGTTTGATACCGACACCATCAACCGTGTGTATGAATTTACGCTTTCCCAGTTTAATCGCAAAATTTTGATTGAAGAAGCCGCCGCCCTGGCGCACATGTCGGTGGCTAATTTTTGTCGGTATTTCAAAAACCGCACCCAAAAAACCTACGTACAATTCCTGACCGAAGTACGTATCGGTTACGCCTGTCGGATGTTGATTGAAAATAAAAAAAGCATTCAGCAAATTGCCTTCGATTGCGGTTTTCATAATCTCTCTAATTTCAACCGCGCCTTCAAAATGCTTAAAAATCAGAACCCAACGTCGTATCGAGCGGCGTTTGGTGGATAGAATTAAGGCAATTTTACTTTAATTTCCACCGCCCATTACAGCTTATAAATCACGGCATTGGCAATGATACGGGCATAAATTTGGTTTTCAAAATCGGTGTAAGAATGCCCCGGTTGACTGTAAAAAACCCAGCCTTTTTCTACGGGCATACACCACGCCGAGCGGTCTTGCATCCATACTTTACCCGTAGTATCTTTCATTTTAAAACCCATTAAAACAGTGCGCGGAGTTTGAAAATTATGGTTTAGAAAAGCTTCTGTATTTTGTAACACAAACCCTGATAGTGTATTTTCTTGTGCCAGACCTTCGGGAGTGTAAAGGATTTGAGTGTCGTAGGTGATTTTATGGGTAGTAATAAAATGATTGGGAGCCAGATTGACCACCTCCATTGCTATGTCGCCAACGAATTTATAGGCGCCCTCCCCCGCTTCTTTTTTTGGTAAATCTACGCCTAAAAAGGTAAACCATTCGTTGTTTTTTCGTTTTGCCGAGCTGATAGAATGGTGTAGTACAATAAGTTTCCCACCATTTTTTGCGTATTGGATAAACGCTTTTTCTGGTCCTGAATCTAGGTCTTTGTGGATGTACACAATCACCGCCCTAAAGCCTTCCAACGAGCGCGGCAAGTTGGTTTGAAAAACAATTTTGGTCGTAATTCCCTCTTGTGCTTTCAAAGATTTTGCCAACACCTGCATGGCAGGAATTTCGTCGGCTACAATCAAGACCTCCTGAGAATGGGTTTTTATAATGAAGCTAAAAAACAAGAGGAATAAAATAACATATTGTCTCATAGCTTTTTATATTATTATAGTGTTTTTTTAAATCTTATCATTACAATAATCTCATTTACAGAGCTATACCGTATTTTCTTCTCTCATTTGACCTCACTTGGGACAATATTGCGGACAATCCCT
>JAIXUT010000180.1 GCA_027483385.1 Alphaproteobacteria bacterium | reverse complement strand
CAAGGCGTCATCAATAACTTGCGCGGATTCCGTTAGCTTTCCGCCTTTTTCGGCAAAGACAACCACACATTTTTTAGCAGCATTGGGGGTTAAACGCTGGGCAGTTACACGGAAGTTGGGCATCGAACGCTCACTTTTTATGATTGATAATAAATACCACCAAACTTTAGGCTGACTTGCCAGCGAATGCAAGAGCGCCTAGGGTGGCGCTGCATGTTGCTGCCCACCACTTTAACACGTTATATTGTGACTCAGGCAGGGTTGGCCACCGTGCTGGCAGGCGCGGGCTTGCTGGCGTTAATTTGGCTGCTGCAAAGCTTGCGTTTTCTGGATTATTTGGTGAACAAGGGGCTGGGTGTTGGAGTTTTTCTGGAAATTACCACCCTATTAATTCCACGCTTGATGGTGGTGATTGTGCCGCTGGCCTGTTTGGCGGGTGCGGTTTTTATGTGTCGCAAGTTGCAAGATGACCACGAAACCACAGCGTTGCAGGCCAGTGGTATCCGCCCCTATGTGGCGTTGGTACCCTTGCTGGGGGTGGCGGCTGTGGCCAGTGCGGTGTTGTTGGTGTTGATGCTCTGGCTGCTGCCACTGGCCACCACCGCGTTTAAAGATTTACAAACCGACGTGCGCTTGCGCCAAGGCCAGCTGTTGCTGGAAACGGGGACATTTAACCCGCTGGGCGATAACCTAATGGTGTATGTGAAGGAGCGCTTAACCCCGACCAGCTTTGCGCAATTGCTGGTACACGACACCCGCGACCCATTGCAGCCCGTGACCTGGTACGCGCGGTTTGGTGAACTGAGCACCAACCCTGCCACCCAGGCGCCCGAGTTACTATTACAAGAAGGGTTACGCCAGGAAGCTGGCCCGCGTGAGGTGAACATGCTGGAGTTTGCCAGTTACAACTTAAGCTTGGCGGCTCAGTTAAGCCGCGGGGCGATGGCGGAACGTCAGCCCGAAGTGGAAGAGCGTGGCCTTCGTGCCATTTGGGCGGAAGCCCAGGCGGCAGGGACAGCACCCAAACGTGCCGACCAACTTGAGGCCGAGGCGGTGAACCGTTTAAGCTGGCCGCTGCTGCCATGGCCCTTGGTAATGGTGGCGGCAGGCGCCCTGTTGCACCCGCCCAAACGTAAGCAAAGCAGCTTGCGCGGCGTGCTGTTGGCGGCGCTGGCCGGCGTAGCTGTGGTAGGGGCCCAGTTTGGTTGGTTAACTCAAGCCAAGAGTGGTGCCACATGGGCGCTATGGGCGATGCTGGGGTGGCCCTTAATTTGCACCTTGGTGGCCACATTTTGGTTTAAGTGGGCGGCTAAACCATGAGCGCCATGGCATTGGTTTCGCCCAAGCCACGGCGTGGTTACGCCCCAACTTTGGGGTGGTATTTGGCCAAGCGTTGGCTGGCGGCAGTGGGGCTTACTTTGGGGGCGCTGGGGGCGTTTATTGCGCTTTTAAATGCACTAGAGGCCATGCGCAGTGTGGCGCAAACCAGTACCTCGGCCGGCATGGCGGGCGCCATGAGCCTACTGCTGCTGCCCGATATGTTGCTGCAGCTGCTGCCGTTTGCCATTCTCATCGGCACCCTGATTTGGTTGCAGCGGTTAAATGCTCAGACCGAACTTACCGCTATTCGCGCCAGTGGCTTGCCGGTGCGGCGGATGCTGGCTTCGGCATTGCTAAGTTGTATTTTGCTTGGGGTGGTGGCGCTGACAGTGTTTAATCCCGTTGCGGCGACCTTGCTGAAACGCCACGACCGTTGGCAGGCCAATCTTTTCCCGCCCGAGGCCCAAGGGGTTTTAACCCCCAGTGGCAGCCTGTGGTTGCGGCAAGAAATTTCGGCGAGCACGCCCAGCGCTGCGCGTAGCATATTTTTATATGGTGGGCAGGTGGCGGCGGCAGGGACGCGCCTGCAACCTGCGACCTTATTTGCCTTCGATGCCAGCAATACCTTGGTGGGGCGCTTCGATGCTGCGACTGCCGAGTTGCAACCAGGGCAGTGGCAGTTACAAGATGTGACCGTACTGCGGCCCAATCAGCCGATTGTGCGGGAAGAGCGGGTGAATTTGCCAACCAGTTTAACCTCGGGCCAATTGGCCGCCAGCTTAAACCCTCCGGCAACATTAAATGTGTGGGAGCTGCATAGCTTGCTTGTGGTCTTGAAACAAAACGGCTGGCAGGCCGCGCCGTATTGGGTTGCCTATACGAACCTTTTTGTTTTGCCTTGGCTGGGGATAGTTATGCTGTTGCTGGCAGTGCCTTTTGGGTTGCAGTATCGCCGCACAGGGGGGCTGTTGCAGCAGGTTGGCGTGGGCTTGGCGTTAGGGTTTGCTTTTTATATCTTGCGCAACTGGGCCAACGCCTATGCGCTGGCAGGCAGGCTCGAGCCCTGGCTGGCGGCAGCGGTGCCTTTAGCAGTGGGCTTGATTTTGGCACTGTTTTTATTTGTCTGGCAGCGCGAAGATTAAAAGCTGGCCCCAACGTCACACCCATTGCTGCCGATACAACCACGCAGCATTGACGCCCTGCCAACTTCACGCCACCCTCAACCAATTACATGAAGCATGCTTTGCGCGCCCTATGGTTGTTTGTGGCCTTGCCCGTGTGGGCGCAGCCGATGCCCTTTAATTTACAGGCCACCGATGTCTCTTTCGATGCCAGCACCAGTGCCGTTCTCGCCACCGGTAACCCGGTGTTGGTGCAAGGCGCCCAAGGGACTGTGGAAGCCGCTGCGGTGCGTTTTGATACCATCACCAACCGGCTGTTGGCCGAAGGCGGCGTGGTGTTTACCGACCCATCGGGGACGGTGCTGAATGTGGAGCGGTTGGAACTGACGGGTGACCTGCGGGCGGGAACGCTGGAAAAATTGCGGCTCGCGCTACCTAATTTGGGAGAAGTGGGGCAGGCGGCAGCGGGTGATGTTTCGGGCAGCGTGATAACTCTCGAAGACGTGACCTATTCGCCGTGCAAAACCTGCCCGGGGGAACTCAAGCCATGGCAAATTCAGGCCGCTGAAGCGCGCTACGATACCGAAGCCGACACCATGACGTATAAGCATGCCCGCCTGAACGTGTATGGTGTGCCTGTGGCGTATGTGCCGTGGTTTCAGCACCCGCTTGGCACCGAGGAACCCCGCAGTGGGTTAATCCCGCCTTCGTTTGGCCGCAGTGAACAGTTGGGCGAACAGATTTCGCTGGGCGGGTATGTGTATAGCCCCACTGAAAATGCCGACTATACCTTAAAAACCCGCCTGATGAGTGCCCGCGGGGCCCAGCTGGTAGTGGCCCGCAGGCAAGAGGGATCCCAGTTAAGCAGTGAATTTATGGGCAGCTTTTTGAACGACGTCGGCCTGCCGCAAGGGCAAAGTGGGCCACGCGGCCACGCGGCCTTAAAAGCCCAGTACGATTTTGACAGTGCCCGCCGGGTAGGGATTAATGCCGAAACAGTCAGTGATGACAGTTACCTGAATCAGTACTTCGAACGCACCGACCCTTACGTGCCTGCCACCATATTTGCCGAAGAAGCTGGGTTGCAATCGTATCTGGGCGGCGCCTTTACGCACTTTCAGGATTTAAACCCCAACGCACGGCCTGCCGACACCGCCCAAATGCTGCCGCACCTGCAGGCTTCGCGCTGGTGGGCCTTGGGGCCCGCTGGTGGCCAGCTGGAACTTAACGGTGATGTGCTGATGCTGAACCGCGGGCAGGGTACCGATACCCGCCGGATTGCCAGCCACGCAGCCTACACCGTGCCGTGGTTGTTAGATGACGGCAGCAAGCTGACGTTTGGCGCCACGGGCCGCGCCGATATTTATAACATTTCGGGGCAAAAAAATGGCGCCGTGACGCGGCTGCTGCCCGAAGGTACAGTGGCGTGGGAAAAGCCCTATTTAAGTGCTTCGGGGTATCATCAGCTGACGCCCAAAGCCTTGCTGGCATTTTCGCCACGCGGTGGGAATATGGCGAATAAAATCCCCAACGAAGACAGCGTGGCGTACGAGCTTGATACCACCAACCTGTTTGAAAGCAGCCGCTTTGCCGGGCTTGATCGGGTGGAAACGGGCCCCCGATTTGTCTATGGCCTCGATAGCCGCTGGGGCAGCGCCGATAACACCGATTACCGCCTGTTTGTTGGCCAGAGTTTGCGGCGCTTCGATGATGCGTCGTTGCCCACCAGCGGCGGTACCAGCACCAACGTGAGCGACTGGGTGGCCGAAACCGAAGCCAACCCTGCCGACTGGTTTGGCATGAACAGCCGCTTTCGGTTGGATAACAGCGATTGGCAGCTGCGCCGTATGGATGCTGGCTTACGTGTAGGGGCCACCAAAAGCGCCAACTTGCAGGCAACTTACAGCTTTTTTGATGACCGCAACGAAAACCTGAGTGCCCAACTGGCCGCGCCGCTGGCTGAAAACTGGCGTGTCAATGCGCGCAGCCAGCATGATTTACGCAACCAAACCTTGCTGGAAGCCGAAGTGGGCCTGACGTGGTTGCGCGACTGCTACGCGATTGAACTGCTGGCGCGGCGCAAGGGGTTTGAAAATGCCGCGCTGCGCCCGGGGACCGATTACCTGGTTAATTTCCAGCTGCTCACGCTTGGCCGCAGTACCAATTTACCTTAAGGTTAATCCATGAAAACTATTTTACTCAGCCTGTTGGCCTGTGTCTTGCCATTGCTAGGCTTTGCCGCGACCACCGATCGCAT
>JAIXUT010000207.1 GCA_027483385.1 Alphaproteobacteria bacterium | reverse complement strand
CTTTTTCGTAAACCAGCAAATGTGGCAAATAGGCTTTCGGGGCAGTTTTCGCTGAATGATTGTTCGTAAAAAACCAAAAAGGTTTGGTGCCCTTTGCCATTTTTAATGTGATTCCCTCGTCAAAAACAGCTTTCAGGTCTTCGGTTGGAATCTGCAACTCAAAAGGCTGCAACAACGCCGCAAATCGCATATCCAAATCGGCTATTTTTTTGCCTGTATTGGCGGTTAATACTTCCAAAACTAAGACTTCCCGTACGTCCGTAGCACTTGTAATGCGTAAAGAAACAGCCTGATTTTTAAGGGGAAGTGATTGATTCCAAGTTAGTTTTATTCCTTCATGCCCGGCCGAAATTTCAGAAAATGCCCAATCGAAAGCGATGTATTTATTCGTGGGTAAAATGGCATCGCTCGCCGTAACTTGTGCCAATAAATAACTGTACGCAGCATTTTCAGCCCAATTTTCAAAAGGAGAAGTCGTAGCGAGCAGCGTGGCAGTTTTCAGCATTTGGCGACGGGTTAAATTCATGGTTTTTATTTCTGAACAATTAATTTTTTAGAAAATCTATCTCCTTCTTTATTAAATATATGGATGATATATGTCCCATTTTCAAGCTGGTCAGTCGGTAAATTGACTACGTTTTGCCCGGTTTCAGAAGAAACATAATTTATATTTTGGATGGTACGACCCTGCGAATCCATAACGTCAATTAGGAATGTTTTCCCCGCTTCAGAGTATAAACTCATAGTCAGTTCATTCTTGGTAGGGTTTGGAGATAGAATCAGGTCTATGTTCTCGTTTTTTGGATTTTCGGCACTTAAAACAATCTCAATTTTTTGGTATTCGACTGCTCCTAAATCTTCTTTTATCGGGCGTGGAAAATCATTGAAATCCATCGATGAAAGCGGTGTTCCAACGGCTTTGTCAATGGCCGGAGAATTTGATTTTAGCCTGTAATCTGCATTGGTAGAATTTTCAAAAAGGGGGTCTTCTAAAATGGCATTTGTGCCCGCATTGCCGTACAATACGGTAGGGTTGGTGGGTTTTGGGGTGGAAGATGGGCCAAAAAGTAAGTTATTATCAACCGTCAGAAAGGAAAACGTTTTGGTTTTGATTTGAATGGCACATTCGGCAACGATGTTATTTCTAACCACCATATTACTATTATTCGGATGGTCGGCATCAATCAATATACCAGCGTTTTCGTAGGTGATGCCCTGAAGATTACCCGTTCGAACCACCGTATTTTGATACACAAATACATCCTTCATGGGTCCATTGACCAAATAACCACGCACTTGGATACCGGCCCTCGGAATATCATACACGATGTTATCATGAATTTTTACGCCCGTCAGCGTGCCTCCTTCCTCAATGGCTACTCCAATTCCTGCCCCGCATTTATAAACTCGATTGGCATACACATCTATATTATTTATATTTCTTTGGTAAGCATCAATGTAAATCCCCAATCGCACGAGATCAAATACTGTATTGTGATGAATACTTCCGTCTTTACATTCATTTTTGGCATCAATGCCCTCGCCGCCGTTGTTTAGGTCAGTCATGCGGTCGAAGACTGAATTATAAGCCACTTCAAATTGAGCCACCGACGCCATCGTAATACACTCATTTGTACCAAGCGAGGCCGATGGCGCTTGACAGGCTTTCTGTACTTTATTGTTTAAAACCTTAATATCCGACGAGTTAGCTGTAACGATTCCCGAAGCACCCGTATTGAATGTACTGCAATTTTTAATGGTAATAGTAGTCGCATATCGGGTATAAAACCCCGCAAAAGCGGAGTTAATGATGCGTAACCCATCAACGACAATCCAATTTTGGGTGGCGGTGGTAGTTCCTAAAATCGTAAACAAACCAAGTCTATCCGTTGTCGTTGGGCTTGCCGCAATACTGCCATCAATAATGACTTCGTTGTTCACTTCGGCCATGAAAGTAATGGGGGCATTTTGCGTTCCTGAATTGACCGGTTGAATTCGGGTAGTCGGTTTATACGTTCCTGATTTGATTATTACTATATCTCCTGCTTTGGCGATGGTTGCGCCTTTATTAATGGTTGCAAACGGCAAATCTTTGGTGCCAGCGTTGTTGTCATTGCCATTGGTGGCTACGTAATAAGTGGTTGAGTACGCTTCTGTTATGTTTAAGCACAACAGAATAACAACACTTATGATTTGTGCCGCTTCGGCGCACCGTCTCCGAAGCGACCGATTTGTAGCCGTAATATGTGACAAAAGTTTCTTCATCAGAAATTCAAAACAGATTTATCAGCAATCAAAACAGGATAATCAGGCACCATTATTTCGTTGAAAATGAATTGATTTCCTGATTTCTTACATTTGTTTTTTGGGATTTCATATATTTTGCCCGAAATCAAATCCACGAAAACGGGAGTATTGAAATTCCCTTCTACTGTAACCGTGGTCAATTTAGGCTCGTACGTTTCTGCCGGGCGTGCCTCCCCGCTCCAAAGAGTAATCAGACTGCCTTTGTTTTGTTTATGCTGGTATTGAAAACTATAAACCGTTGATTGATTGGCTGTTGGCTTTGTTTTCATCAGTTCAATCTGGTCATCAAACAGCGAAAAAACGTGTTGAGCGGCTTTGTAACTCATTTTGGGTCGTTCGATGGTTTTGTCGGGATTGGTTTTCAGCAAGCCTTTGGAGTTGATGCCCACCATGTGGTCGCCGGGGGCGTAGTGAATGTCGCTGATGGTGAACAGGTTGGTGGCAATGCCGCGCCCGTGGTCGCCCATCATACGGCGCAAATCCCATTTGGCTTGTGTCAACTCAGACCAGTCCTGATCGGTCATGGCACCTACCGTGGTGCCTTTGGCCTGAGACGGGGCACCGTTTTCGCCCTGCATAAACACCACTTCGGGTTTGTAACTCCATACGACGGATCGCAACCGTTCGATGTGTGGATAGGAAAGGTCAGGATTATGGGAATATCCATGATAGGTCAAAATATCAATCAAATCCAGCGCGTTGTTTTGCTTGAGGTACTCCATAAAATCCCGCATAAAATCAAGCTTTGTCACGCTTGCCATGCCCAGCGCAATCAATTTTGCCTCGGGTTGGATGCTCCTCACAATGCGGGCGGTGCGAACATAAAACTCTGCGATTTGCCTGCCGGTATGTTTGGGATTACCGTCGGGCTCGTTCCAAATTTCCCACTGCGGTACTTGGTTTTTATAACGAATCACCATGGCCCGTACCCAATTATCCCACGCCTGTAAGCCCTCAGGGGAAGTGGGTATATGCCCCATCAATTTTGCTTCGCCGCCGCCTTCATAAATAGGATTTCCGTAAGATAATTCAACCCATGGGGCCACGCCACGCGCAGCGGCATCAGGAATGACGGCATCCAACCATGCAAAATCATACACCCCTTTGACTTTTTCGCACTTTGACCAACCACCCTGCAATCGAATGCGCTTGGCACCCAGTGGCCCCAAATAGGTTTTGTACGACTGATAATCAGTATAATCTCTTTCCAGGGTTTCACCGCCAATAGACCACGTACTGCTTTTGATATCTTTGGCATCGCGGGTCTTAAGTTGGCCGATTTCTTTCCAGGTTGATTGGGCGTTGGCGGGCTGCGAGACACAGCACACGGTGAAAGCGAGAAAAATTAAGGCTTTTGTTTTCATATTTCAATATTTTAAAACCGATTTATCGGCTATCAAAATGGGAGAATCGTAAACGGGAATATTTTTAAAAATGTATTTGTTGTCTTTTTTAGTCCACTGATTTTCAGGGATTTCGTAAATGCCTCCCGTCAGAATATCGACATAAACCGGTTGGTCGAAATTGCCGTTCAGGACCGTGAAATTGATGTTTTTGGTCGTATTGGTATTCATTGGAATGTATTCGTTGTTCCAAATAGTGAATACCTGCTTTTTGGTGGTTTTATGTTCGTAGGCATAGACGGCAATGCTTCTGTCGGTGCCTTTGTTGTAGCGTACTTCGTCGCTGCCTATTTTCATATTGACATTGTGAGTGTCTTCGATGTGTTTGATGCGTACCAAATGATCGTCAAAAACAGAGACAACGTTTTGCATGGCGTAATAGACCATTTTGGGCCGAAGGGCTCTTTTGGTAGAATCTGACTCAATCAATCCTTTGACGTTCAGTAGTTTTATAGGACCTGCCATAACGCCGTAATTCATGTCAATGATGCCTAAGATACTTGATTCGATGTCGTGCCCCAGATCACCCAACATTCGACGGATATCCCATTTTGCCTGCGATACTTCGGTCCAGTCATAATCGCCCAAGGCTCCCCGGCCGCCGCCGTTGATGGCAGGTGCTCCGTTTTCGCCCTGACGTAATTTTACGTTGGGGGCGTACTTGTCCAAAACCCTTCTCAATTCACCTACTTTTCCATAATTGGAATCGGGGTTGTAGACGTAGTCGTGGTAGGTCATGTTGTCAAACAGGTTCATTTTACCTTTTTCATGGATGGTTTTGAAAAAAATATCGGCATACTTCAGGTCAATGTGACCCATGGCTAAGCCCGAGATTTTGGCCGTGGGCTGAATGTGTTTGATGATTTCGGCAGTTCTAATGTTCAGATCGGCTACTTTTTCGGGTTTGTTGATTTCATTATCTCCAAAATTGGGTTCATTCCACACTTCCCATTCCTTTACTTGGCCTTTATAACGATTCACCAACGCTTCCACCCATTTGTCCCAAGCCTTCAGGGCTTCTTCGGAAGATGGAATGCCAGCGCTCAGATTCACGCCGCCGCCGCCAGGATAGATCGGGTTTCCGTAGCCTGTTTCCAACCACGGTTCAAAGCCACGAGCTGCGGCATCGGTGATGATTTTATCCAGCCAAGCCCAATCGTATACTCCTTTTACTTTTTCGGTTTTGGCCCATCCTGCCTGCATCCGTAAGCGTTTGATACCCAGGGGCGCGATGTAGGCTTTGTATTGCTCATAGTCCGTCATGTCGCGGTCGAGAGTTTCGCAGCCCAGCAGCCAATTGGACGATTTTATCTCGTTGGTGCTCTTGGACTTGAGCGTCCCAATTCGTTTCAGCGCAATGGTAAACTCTGTCTTTACCCGGTTGGCCGACGTGTCGATCTTTTGGCCGAAACAAATATTTATACCGATTAAAATGTTGATTATGAGTAATTTGTATGTCTTCATAAGACTTTAT
>JAIXUT010000044.1 GCA_027483385.1 Alphaproteobacteria bacterium | reverse complement strand
TTTGGGAATAATGATTTCTTTTTTGTACCAAACCGAACCATTCAAATCTTTCAAGCCTTGGTCTTCCCAATAGCCTGGAATGTTGATTGGTCGCCAATGTTGCGACTTTGAATCGGGCGAAAACCATTTTTCGGTCATTCCCAAATCTATCGGTACATTTCTTGGGACCGCATTTGGGAAATTGGGGCGATTGGCCCGATTGACCGAAGCCGTATCTTTATTCTTGGCAACTGTTTTAACTAATTCAGGAAAATACTGAAAACCTGCTTCCGAAATCCATGCTTCAATGGGTGTGCCACCCACGCTGGCATTGATGAGTCCTATTGGAACTTTATATTTTTCATAGATATTTCGAGCAAAAAAATAGGCAACCGCCGAAAACCGACCCACATCTTTTGAATTGGCAGATTTCCAAGTCACAGCATCGCTTAAATCGTCTTGTTTTCCCACCAAATTTGTTCGAGTTGGAATAAATAAATGCCTGATTTCGGGGTAATTGGCCGTTTCAATGTCTTTGGCATAAGTGATGTTATGAATGTCCATTTGATGCACCATGTTTGATTGTCCAATACACAAAAACACATCGCCAAATGCTATGTTTTTAATGACAATATCATTCTTGCCTTTCAGTGAAAATTCATAACCCGTACCCGCAGGCTGTGGTGGAAGCATCAGTTCCCATTTTCCATCATCCGAGGTGGTCGTTTTATATTTCTTTTTATTGAAACTGAGTTCAATTTTCTCTTTGAGCGATGCCCAACCCCAGATTTTGATAGGTTGGTCACGCTGCAACACGATGTTATCCGAAATCAGCTTTGGCAGACGGATTTGGGCGTTTGAAGTGACAGAAATAATCAGGAGGGCAACAATAAATTTAATGGGTTTCATTTAGGGTCGTAATTTGGTCAAAATGACTAATAGTCAGCTGTTTGTTGAATTAAAAGGCAAGTGCGACTTGGTATCTTTCATTGATGTACTTTTCCAGCGCTGTTATTGCTGTTTCAAAATTTTGAGGGCTTCTTAAATGACTGTACGGTGGGGCTTCTACGCCTGTTCCTGTAAAGTAAGGCTGTAAAATTGCCTTATGCTTTTTGAGATAAGCCCCCACAGTTGTAGGATTGAAATCTTTTTGAATAAACTCCTTTACCGCCGACTTGTAGTACGCAAAATACTCAGGGTCATCTACAATATATCGTATCAAAGGCCACTGATTAGTAACCTCTTTCATATCCATACTCAGTGAAAACCTCGAATTGTTTAATCCACCTCGCATCTGAAAAGAGAGATTGAGGTCGTAAGGGACCCAATGTAAGACGCCGTCGGTATTGGCTATGTAATAATTATGGGCGAGAACCCCATACGAATCCCAATTGCCAACCGTATTGTTGACAGCTAGATATCTTAAAAACGCTTTGACATCAAATATTGCTTCCAAGTTTTTCTTCCATTGAGTATTGTCAGTGACTCGTAGTGGGCTATTGAGAAGGGCGATTAGTTGTTTTATATCCGAATAATCGGCGACTGATTGATTGTTTTGTTTTTCAATCTCAGTCGTTATAAATTGCTGTAAATTAGACTCAGGTTTATAGACATTGCCTACTTTTTTGCCACTCTGGGCTTCTACCATGTGCTCTTCCACTATTTCAATGGCCTGATAAATACCGCAATTTTTCAGTCCTTGCCCAAAGTCAATAAAAACTTTGTAATAGGCTACTTTACAAGCCATTACTCCGTTGTTACGAAAAAGTTGAGTAAGTAGTTTTTCTTTCAAAAAGGAATCATCTCCAAAGCTTGGAACAAACGAAAGTTCTTTGAAACCATAAAACCGTTGGTTTTTAATGTCGGGATATTGGTCTTCCCATTCGTCAAATTTTAATTTAAATGGCAACTTATAAATACCACTCCGCCAAGAACCATTCAATGAAGCATTGCCTTTTAGTCTAAAACCAACTTTGTCCCATGTATTTTCGCCCTGCTTAACTTCTGCTTCGACAAAAATAGGGTCACCTGGAACAGCATCCAGTGCGCCATTACCAGCTGGTGGGGTTGCTCCAGGGATGGTAGTGGCGCTGCCAAACTTACGGGCAGTGCGCCATTCCATATCTCTTTGAATTTTATCCCAATTGCCTTGCCCCAAATTGATAGTAATCATTTTGACTTGCTCTTCTGGAAAAACCCAAGCATAGTCTGGGGTTTGGCTGAACTTTGAGGGATAAAGATCAGTATTATCTTTACAACTGACAGTGATTACAACCAAGAAAAGAAGGTAAAACCTGAAATTCATATCAGTATTTGTTGGTGAAAGGTTTGCGTGGTTTCACCTTAGATTTTATTTTTAGATAGCGGTCTGCTCGTTGGGGCAGACCGCTGACGTAGTACCTTCAGACCTGCTTTTACTTTGACTTTTGAGGAACTTTCAAAATGGCATCGAAAGCTGGTTTGGGTTGTTTATTTCTATCCCAGAGTAGGGGATAATTGGTACGATTTGGAATCGGATAATCGTTTTTCCACGACATTCCATCATGGATACCCCACATAGTTACGCGGTCAATTTTGTCTCTTTTACGGTAAAATATCTCAAAAAGTTGGGTGTATCTATCCGCTAAAGCCTTCTGCATCGAGTCGGGTAGGCCGTTGGGGTAAGGGTCTAAAAACGTTTTAAATTCTTCGTTTTGAAACTGCTTTTCGCTCATGCCCTGTCCTATAATCTGCCCTTCTTTGGTGAGCGGGAGCACGTCTACGTCCAACTCTGTAATCATTACTTTCAAGCCCAAAGCCGCATAAGCATCAATCGCGGCTTCGATGTACTCGGTTTTGGGATAGTTTAGGCCCCAGTGTCCTTGTATACCGATACCGTCAATTTTGATTCCTTCTTTTTGTAACATTTTTACCATCTTGACAATCCCATCCCGCTTCGACGGCCGCCAAGCATTAAAATCGTTGTAGTATAATTCGGTATTGGGGGCGTATTGGGCAGCGTATTTGAAAGCCAACTTAACCAGTTCGTCGCCACTGCCAATGCCTTTTACCCACGTAGTGGGCCGATAACTCCCGTCGTCGTCAATGACTTCGTTTACCACGTCCCAAGCTTGCACTTTGCCAGCATACTGACCCGCTACGGTTTTAATATGCTCTTGCAAACGCTCGGCAACGGCTTCTTTCGATTTTGGTTTGCCGTTTTCGTCTTGAAAAAACCATGCAGGGGTTTGATTGTGCCACACGAGCGTATGCCCAATTATAAACATATTGTTTTTCTTGCCAAACTCAACGTAAGCATCGGCAGGGCCATAATTAAAAACTCCAGGCTGTGGATTGATAAGTCCCGCTTTCATGGAGTTTTCGAGGGTGATGGTATTAAATTGCTTTACTACGATTTCTTGAGAGGCCCTGTCTCGTCCCGAAACGATGGCGTCATTGACTGCCACCCCCATTTTAAAGGCATCTTTATAGGCTTCTTTGAGGGTAAGTTGAGCCTCTGACAAAGTGGCTGTCAGCGTAATAGTGCTAAAAATGAGCCATTGAATACCTTTCTTCATACGTTTCGCGTTTATGTTGTTCTGATTTTTTAAAGCTGTGTTTTAGAATAATTCACTCATTACGCATACGGCTCTATGGTCTGAATTTTGCCTTCGGCATCATGTTTAAGTTCGGTAATTTTAATGCTGCGCAGGTGCGTCACGCCCTCGGAAAGGCTCGAATCGTGGTAAAAAAGATACCATTTTCCCTCTACTTCACAAATAGAATGGTGGGATGTCCAACCTACCACGGGATTCAAGATTCGGCCCTGATACGTAAACGGCCCGTAGGGGTTATCGCCGGTAGCGTAACAAATAAAATGTGTATCGCCCGTGGAATAAGAGAAATAATATTTCCCCTTATAGAAGTGTACCCACGGCGCCTCAAAAAAACGTCGGTCGTTATCGCCGGCCAAAAGGGGTTCTCCGTTTTCATCCAAAATGACTAAGTCTCTTGGTTCTTCGGCAAATTGAAGCAAGTCTTCGGTCAGTTTGGCTACTTTAGCGCACAAAGCGGGTTCATTATCCGCAGGTAGGTGAGCCACGGGGCTTTCGGGAGAAGTTGAATTGAAAACACCTTCTCGCCAACGTTGCAATTGCCCGCCCCACAGTCCGCCAAAATACATATAATAAGCGCCATCAGCGTCCTTAAAAACGGCAGGGTCTATCGAAAAACTGTCTTTAATTGGCTCAG
>JAIXUT010000143.1 GCA_027483385.1 Alphaproteobacteria bacterium | reverse complement strand
GTTTGATTCTTGCTAAAAAGCAGGGCGGTTTTGCCCGATTCTTGCCATTCTTTTAATGTTTTTTGGGTGTTTTCAGGTATTGAAACACCCAATTGCGTCATCCAGGCCAAACTCCCGGCACGATAAACGGCGGCACCTACATTTCCAACCACCCCTTGTCCGCTTAGACTATTGAATTGCGTGATTTCGGCGGCTGAAATCGATTGTTCTTTTAAAAATGTAGTGATCGCAGCCGCCAAAGGATGTTCGGAGCGTATTTCGAGGCCTAATAATATCGGTGCGGCGGTTGTAGCATCTTCCGGGTTTATCCAGGCAAGATCCGTTACCACCGGACTTCCGGCAGTGATCGTTCCTGTTTTATCCAATACAATGGTATCTACTTTATGCGCCATTTCCAGGGAAGCGGCATCGCGGATGAGGATGCCCCGCTCCGCGCCCTTGCCCATGCCTACGATGATGGCGGTGGGTGTGGCCAGTCCGAGGGCACAAGGGCAGGCGATGACAAGCACGGTAACACTGCTCAACAGGGCCAATGGAAGCGCCTGCATGCCGCCAAAGAGCAGCCAAACGCCAAAAGTGAGGACAGCAATGCCCAAAACAACGGGCACAAAAATACCCGCAATTTTATCTACCTGTTTTTGCACCGGGGCCTTGCTGCCTTGCGCTTCCTGCACATACTGGATGATTTGGGCCAACACCGTTGCGCTGCCTACTTTTTCGGCAATGAACTGAAAACTGCCTTTTTGATTTAACGTACCGCCAAAAACGGCAGATCCAGGGCCTTTTTCCACGGGAATTGCCTCGCCGGAAAGCATACTTTCATCCACCAGCGAATGGCCGTCGCTTACTTTTCCATCTACCGGGATGCGGTCGCCCGGGCGCACGAGCACGCAATCGCCCACCTGCACCTCCGCGATCGGGACCTGGATTTCTTTTCCATCTCGGAGCAGCAACACTGTTTTAGGTTGCAGTTGCATCAAACCTTGGATGGCCGCTGCGGTGCGGGTCATTGCATTGGCTTCGAGCAGTTTACCCAATAAAATAAATACGATTACGACACAAGCAGACTCGAAATAAGTATGCGGCATTAAGCCTTGTTGTGTAAAAAAGGCTGGGTACACCGTGTTAAACGTGCTGAATAGAAATGCGATGCCGGTGCTGAGTGCCACCAGGGTATCCATGTTGGCCTTGCCCATGCGGGTTTGTTTCCAGGCGCTGGTAAAAAAGCGCGCACCAAACACAAAAATCACAGGAATACTCAAAACCAACATGATCCAGTTGGCATAAGGGGCACTCATCCAAAACATACCGAGTATTACCACCGGAATACTGCATGCGATGGCCCAGCGGATGTCGATTTTTAGTTTTTGTAGTTGCGCTTTTTCATAGTCCGATTGTGCTTTTTGCGCGTCTGCTTTTTCGGTTTCTACGATTATTCCGTACCCACCGGCTTCAATCGCTTGCTGCAATTGCGCGATGGATAAATTATTTGCTTGATAATCAATGGTAAGTGTATGGGTAGCAAAATTTACGGATGCGGTTTCTACCCCGGTTTGTTGCTGGGCAATTTCCTCCACGCTCAGTGCACAGGCGGCGCAACTCATGCCTGTGATGGGGAAACTGCGTTGGGGGGAATGGATTGTAGGGTTGCGCGACATATATGGGATATTTTAGCGCAAAGGTACGGTTTTTGGGAAAGGGTATTGTCATGGGTGTTTCAATACAGCAAACACCCATGACAAAGCCGCTTATTGCTTCACAAATTGTTTGGTGATTTGGCCTGCTTCGGATTTTACGGTCAGGTAATACACACCGGGTGACAAGGCATTTATATCCACGCGTTCATTTCCAAGCAGGGTTTGCGTTGGGAAAACCACCGCGCCCAATACATTTCGAATTTCGAAGGTAAAATCTTGGGTAACGATTCCGGTCCATTGCACCTGAAGATCATCGTGTGCGGGTGTTGGGAACAATTTTAAAAGATGATCGGACAACAAAACAGGTCGGATGCTGCTCGTTTGGCAAAGGACAATGGCTGGCGTTGCATGCGAGAGGATGGTTCCGTCGCCCAATTGTCCGTATTTGCCATAGCCCCAGGTCCACAGCGTTCCATCGGTTTGGACGGCCATGGAGTGACTACCACCGCCCTTGGCCGATTGCCAATTGGTGGCATTGCCTACTTTAAGGGGGGCATATTGTTCGTTGGTATTTCCGAGGCCCAGTTGTCCATCCAGGTTATAGCCCCAGGTCCACAAGGTGCCGTCGTTTTTGGTGGCCAGGCAATGACCGCTACCCGTTTTTATGCTGTTCCAGGTATTTCCGGTGCCTATTTTTTTGGGTGTATTGCGGTCGTTGGTAGTGCCATCGCCCAATTGTCCGTTCGAATTATAGCCCCAAGCCCATATGGTTCCATCGGATTTGAGGGCAAGGCTAAAAGTATATCCGGCCGCAATTTTGCTCCATTTATTATCCGTGCCAACCTGGATGGGTGTTTTTTTGTCGACATTGGTAGCATCGCCCAATTGGCCATATTCATTATAGCCCCAAGCCCAGAGGGTTCCGTCACTTTTAAGTGCCAAACTATGAAAACCACCTCCTGCTACTGCGATCCAATCATGGGCTGTACCAATTTGAACGGGTGAACGTTTATCTGCGTTAGAGCCAATGCCCAATCCGCCATAAAAATTATTGCCCCAAGCCCAAAGGGTGCTATCGGATTTGATGGCCAAAACGTGTGCACTTCCCATCGAAACAGCGATCCAATTGTTGGCAGTTCCAACTTGAACAGGTATTTGACTATACTGGGTACTGGATCCGATGCCCAATTGGCCGGAACCATTGTCGCCCCAAGTCCAAAGGGTGCCATCGTTTTTCAAGGCAATGCAAGCCGATGCGTTTGCGTCCACTTGGCGCCAAACAGGGGTAGAATCTATTTGAATGGGTTTCAGTTCACCGTTAAAAGATCCGTTTCCCAGTTGGCCGATACCATTATCGCCCCAAGTCCAAAGCGTGCTGTCGGTTGCAATGGCAACAGTGTTATATGATCCGCCTGCGGCGCTTTCCCAGCATTGGGCATGCAGGGAGATGGAAAGTATTAATGCGAGGAAGGTAAAGCGTTGTTTCATGGTTTAGGTAAAATTTGGTTAAAAAACGGCAAATTTACTCAGATTTTTCGATAAAACGCAGCGTTTTAGAAACCATCCATTGTACCAGTAACGGCACAGGCAACAAGACAACATGAAAAACCAAAAAAGCCATTTGTGGGGTGTTGCAGGCAGGTCCTGGTGGTGCGGGGTGCAAAAAGTTATCTAAGGCAACAATTCCCAATGCGTAAACTTCCAGGATTACGATGCATAATAGGTAACTTAAACCTGGGTGAGGAAGCCTGCGTTTATGCCAAAATATTGCAATTGCGATGGGGATTAGTAGGTAGGGTAGTAAGCGCATGATTTATTGCTTCACAAATTGTTTGCTAAGCTGGCCTGCTGGCGTTTTTACAGTGCAGTAATACACGCCTGATGGCAGGGCGCTTACATCAACGCGTTCATTTCCGTTAAGCGATTGAAGCGGACAAACCACTGCGCCCAGTACATTTCGAATTTCAAATTTAAAATCCTGGGTAACAATGCCGGTCCATTGCACTTGCAGGTAATCATGTGCTGCGTTTGGAAACAGTTTCAACAGATGGTCGGCCAACAAAACAGGTCGGATGCTGGTGGTAGGGCAGGTAATGTTGATAGGCGTTAGATGAGCATCATTCGTTCCATCGCCTAATTGCCCGTCTGAACCATAACCCCAAGTCCATAAATTGCCATCGGTTTGAATGGCCATGGAGTGACTTTCACCGCCATTGGCTGATTTCCAATTATTGGCGGTACCTACTTTGGTGGGAGCATATTGAGTATTGGTATTGCCAATGCCCAATTGTCCCTCCAGGTTTTGACCCCAGGACCACAAGGTGCCGTCATCTTTAATGGCAAGGCAAAATGCGCCACCTGTTTTTATGCTTTTCCAGGTAATATCCGTGCCAATCTTTTTTGGCACATTTTGATTGTCGGAAGTGCCATCGCCCACTTGTCCGAAAGTATTATTACCCCAAGCCCACATCGTGCCATCAGATTTGATTGCAAGGTTAAATCCATATCCAGCGTCAATTTTTCTCCATTTATTATCGGTTCCAACTTGGATGGGTGTTTTTTTGTTTATATTAGTAGCATCCCCCAATTGTCCATATTCATTAAAGCCCCAGGCCCAGAGGGTTCCGTCACTTTTCAACGCCAGACTATGGTATCCGCCCGCTGCCACAGCCACCCAATTATGGGCATTGCCAATTTGAACAGGTGCATTTTTATTAAGATTTGAGTTATTGCCTAACCCGCCATAAAAATTACTACCCCAGGCCCATAGGCTACTATCCGATTTAAGTGCCAAAACATGCGCACTTCCCAATGAAATAGCTATCCAATTATTGGCAGTTCCAACTTGAACGGGTACTTGGCTATACGGTGTATTGGATCCGATGCCTAATTGGCCGTATACATTGTCACCCCAAGACCAAAGGGTGCCGTCGTTTTTCAGTGCAATCGAAGTGAAAACATTTGCGACTACCTGGCTCCAGTTGGCAGTAGAATCAATCAAAATGGGTTTAAGTGCTGCATTTAAGGTGCCATTCCCCAATTGACCTAAAGCGTTGCCGCCCCAAGCCCAAAGTGAGCCTTCAGTAGTAATGGCAACGGTGTGGTAAGATCCGCCCGCGGCACTTTCCCAGCATTGGGCGTGCAGGGATAATGAAAGTAGAAAAGCAAATAATGTAATGGTAAGTTTCATGGTTCTAATTAAAATTGGTTTAAAAATGCAAATTTAGTAAGGTTTTTCAATATTCGGTGTGTTCTAAAAACCATCCATTGTATGGTTTCCACCTGGGTTTAAATCTGAGTTTAAATCTGGGTATATTTTGCTTCGAACCCTTGGTGTTTTGAAATCAAGACACTGCCGGGTACAAAATAAAATTGGGCTAAAGCAGTATGGGCCATTTGTAGGCAATAGGTTTGGTTGTACATTCACGCCCGTTCAACATTTCAATAATAATACTTTTACAATGAAAATCACTCACTTATTGTTGCTCATGCCATTCATTATCGGTGCATGTGCAGAAAACACCCCACCCACTACCCAATCCAGTGCGCAAATTGCAGCAGCACCGGACAAAGCCACCATGGTAGCCAGAGGTGAATACCTTGTAAATATCTGTGGTTGCAATGACTGCCATTCACCCAAGCGCATGGGGCCAAATGGGCCCGAAATCATCCCGGAACGGATGTT
>JAIXUT010000156.1 GCA_027483385.1 Alphaproteobacteria bacterium | reverse complement strand
GTCATTGCTGCTCCCGAGCCCGAACCACCCAAAGAAAACCCGCCTCCCCAAGAAACACCTCCGACGGAAGTAGGTTGGTTGGTGGTTCATGACGAAAATACCGCTCCTCAAACGCATCCGCTCAAATTGGGCAAAAACGTGGTGGGTCGGCTCTCGGAATCAAAGCCCTGTGATGTCATGATCGATACCGAAGACCTGCGCATGAGCCGCAATCACTCCATCGTGGAGGTAGCCATCAAACCCAACGGACAGTATGAGTATCTGATCTATGACTGCGGAAGTACTAACGGTACCTACATCAACGGCGATACGAACAAAAAACTGACCGAATACGATTTGCTCTACCTCCGCGATGGCGATACGATTCAGATGGGGCGCACCAAGATGGTGTTAAAAACCCAAAAAGTGGTTCCCAATGCAGCTCAAGCAGCCAAAGTGGTTGGAAAACAAGGCTTCAACAAAACGGTGATTGTATAAAAGATGATTTCTACCCAAGACATATTACAAAAAGGGGCCCGCCTCCAAAATGGCAAATATACGGTTGAGCACGTGTTGGGACAGGGCGGTTTTGGTATTACCTATCTGGCCCAACACTCGCTCTTTGGGCAAGTAGCACTGAAAGAGCTGTTTCTCAACCACGCGGCGCAGATGTATTGTACGCGTCAGGGAAACACCGTTTTGCCTAAGTTTGATACTGTGCAGTTTGAAGGTTTTAAAGCCAAATTTTTGGAAGAAGCCCGCACGTTAGCCCGCTTCAAAAACATCGAAGGCATTGTGAAAGTGCTTGATTATTTTGAGGAAAACGGCACGGCTTATTTCTCCATGGAATACATCAACGGACAAACATTGGAAGACCTCGTCGAAACCAAAAAGGCACAACACGGCGGTGTTATGAAGGAGGCCGAGGCTTTGGCGATTGTTGGACAAGTCGGAAAAGCGCTCTCAGTTGTTCATCAACAAGGCGTTTTACACCGCGATATTAAACCCGCCAATATTCTGCTCAACGCCCAAACCCAACGCGCGGCTTTGATTGATTTTGGCATTGCCCGAAGTTTTATTGAAGGCAGCAGTGCGGGGCAAACGGCCTTTTTTTCGGAAGGTTTTTCGGCACCGGAATTAAAATTGGTCAACTTAGCCAAAGGTACCTATACCGACGTGTACAGCTTGGGTTCTACGTTGTTTTACTGCCTCACGGGTCAACCCGCCCAAGCCGCCGACCAACGCGAAATGGAAGGGTTCAAATCGCCCAAATACCTGAATCCGAGCGTTTCAAAAACCACCAACGAAGCCATCATCAAAGCCATTCAGCTGCGCCCGTCGGAGCGACCTGCTACGGTGGAGGAGTTTTTGAGTTTGCTTTCAACCAAAACTACAACGTCCAAACACGAACAAACTATTCCTGACCTGCCTAAACCCAAGAAGTAAGAAGTTACTATGCATGATGATGTAGTTAATGAAAAGTCGAAAGACAAATAAGAAAAAACCATCATTGACGAAGACGAGAAAGCTCCTTCAAAAGAAGTAAAAAAAGAGGAAGTAAAACCTGCTCCCGCTCCACCGATTGCCCCAAAAACCATTGCCAAAACGCCTCTGCCCGTTCAGTCCCCTGCTTACAACATCACGCTTTTCGGCTATCTGAAATTTCGGAACGAAGGCGCTTTACAAGACTGGTACAAAGCCTTGGGAATTGGAGTCGCGATTGTCTTTCTGGCAATAATTTCACTGCTTATCGGAGCCAATATCAACCTATTTATCATGGCGTTTATCTTTGGCGCACTGGCAAAAGTAGCGATGCTGTACTTCGCGTTTCAAAAATGGTTTGCTCCCAAACCCTACCTGCACAATTCCTACGACACTATTTTATACGCAGGAGGTTTGGGTTTGGGGGTAGGTTTAGGAAGCTTGCTTTCACTGTTTTTTTTCCCTGCCGAAAGCCAGCAATTCGTACTTTTCATTCTGCTGTACCACACCGCTCTGGGGGTGATTTTGGGTAAAGGCATCAGCGACGCCGACAAACAAAAAACCTACATGGCGATGGCCATTCCTATTCTCATCGACGGCTGCGCTACGTACCTGACCAATATTGCACTCTTGGTTTATTTGGGGACAATTGCCTACGGAGCTTGGCTCTTTCATCAACAACAAACCAAAGCATCGGCATGACCACCACGATTTTTCTTCCCCAATGCCTTCACGAATTGGGAAATCGCGACAATAATGAGGACAACATTTACCCCGCTCTTGGACAGGCTTCTGTGCAAAGTCGTCTGTTTATGGTTTGTGATGGAGTAGGAGGAGCGGCCAAAGGTGAGGTAGCAAGTCACTTGGCCATTGATGGTTTTAACCACTATTTTAACCAAAACCCAACGGTTATTTCTGACGAAACGTACCTCCAAAATGCCCTTGACTATGTACAGGATACGTTTGATGCCTATATTTTCCAACACCCCGAGGCCAAAAGTATGGGTTGTACGCTTACGCTTTTGCATTTGCACGAAGCAGGCGCAACCGTAGCCCACGCGGGCGACAGTCGCGTGTACCATTTACGAAATGGCCGAATCCGCTGGCAAACGGAAGACCATAAAATGGTGTCGGAAAT
>JAIXUT010000144.1 GCA_027483385.1 Alphaproteobacteria bacterium | reverse complement strand
ATTGCTGATACTCAGTGTCTTCTGCAAAAACCGCTGTCTATACTAGACGAAATTTGCCTAAAAACATCATTGATGAGGCTGGGCGTAAAAGAAGTGCCTGAAGCCCGACTTCCCGTTTCGAACGCTGATTTTGAGGGTTTTTATTTCTTCATTGCAGGTTTGTTGACGGCTTACGAAAATCCGTTGTTGTACCGTCTGGCCATCTCTCCGTGGTTTCAGATGCGCTGGGAATGTGAAGCCCATTGTTGGACATTGGTGGCCGAATACTTGGCTTTGCGGCAAATTGGCTGAGATGTTTTCTCAGTTTTCTTCAAAATCTTTTAGGAATATTTAAATAAAAGCAGGAATAAAAAGGCGTTTTTGCCTTTTATACTTAATTGCCCAGGGAAATTGGTTCCAGCAATTACCATGACGTTCATTGTTCCTAACTTTATTTCAGAATGAAACCTTTTCATTTTTTTCTCTCGGTAGCCCTGTGCAGTATAGGATGGTTCGCTTTTAAGCCCCAAGCCCCCAACATAGTGAAAGCTCCGCCCAAAAAAACGGAGCTGCGATTGGTGCAGGATGAAAAAGCTGGGACCATTTCAGTGTTTCGACTCAACGGAAAAGAACCCATTTTGACCCAAAATGCCAAGGCAGATTTTCGTCCTTATCTGCACCCCATCATGGCCCCCGATGGCAAGGGAGTTCTGACCGAGTATAGTCCGGGGCACCACAAACACCAAACGGGTATTTATTGGGGCTACACACGCGTGAACGGGCGTGATTATTTTCATCATCCTGAGGGGGATTATTGGCGGCGGGTTTCGGCCAAAGTAATCAGAAGCAAGGGCCCAGAAGTAAAGTGGGAAACGGTGTATGATTTGCTCGACGAAAAGGGCAACGCGGTACTGACCGAAACCCAAACTTGGACCATGACGGAGAAAGATGGGAAATATATTCTTAATCTCGAATGGGCGGGTGAAGCCCAAACCGATGTAACCATTGGGAAATACGACTACGGCGGGTTGTTTGTAAGAATGCGTTGTAAACAGCGAATCAAAGGCGAAGTGATAAACGCCGCTCGTCAAAAAAATGAGAAAGCCGAAGGGCAACGTGCCACTTGGGTTGACATTGGAATGCAGGTAGAAGGTCGCAGTGATTTGGCGCATATAGCCATTTTTGACCATCCTGAAAACAAAGGCTTTCCGCAATATTGGCGGGTAGACGGCCAATTGGGGGCTGGACCTGCCCGGGCTCGTACGGGAGACTGGCAAATTAAAAAGGGAAAAGTGGAGGTCATAAAGCATCAATTGGTGATTTATACGGGCGAGTTCAACGATGTTAAATTGTCGAGCACTTGGAGTGAATTTAGCGGGCAAGATATGGCATACGCCCTCTGGGGAGTGGCGCAGCAGGAAGGCCGTGATGCTAAGTTCCTGTCGCCCGAAGAAGCCATTGCCAACATGACCCTTAAAGAAGGTTTTAAAGTAAATACGTGGGCATCTGAGCCCATGATGACGCAGCCGATGGCTTTTTGCTGGGATGACCGAGGTCGCCTGTGGGTGGCCGAAAACCGTGACTATGAATCGCGCGGGCATGGATTTTCCAACGCGGGCAACAGCCGAATTCTCATTCTGGAAGATACCAATCATGATGGAGTAGCCGATACCAAAAAGGTGTTTTTGGAAGGAATTGCTTTTCCCGCCGCCATGGCGGTTGGCTTCGACGGACTTTATTTAGGTGCTCCGCCAAACCTCCTTTTTGTGCCCGACCGCAACCACGACGACGTGGCCGATATGGATAATATTGAAGTGCGGCTTACGGGCTGGGGTATCCGCGACCGCCACGAAACGCTCAATAGTTTACATTGGGGGCCCGATGGTTGGCTGTATGGCTGCCAAGGATTTGCGACGCCCTCAAAAGTGCGCAAACCCGAAGGCAAAGGCCGAATTTACAAGCATAAAGACCCATTTCCCGAAGATATTTTGCAGGGTGAAGGCGTAGATATCAACGGTGGCGTGTGGCGCTATCATCCAACAAAAGATAAATTTGAAGTGGTGGCGCATGGTTTCAGTAATCCTTGGGGAATTGATTATGATGCTAAGGGGCAGCTGTTTATCAGCGCCTGCGTGATTCCGCACATGTGGCATGTCATTCTGGGTGGAATTTATCACCGGCAGGGTGGACAACATTTTAATCCGTATATCTACAGCGATATTCGTACAATTGCCGACCACAGCCACCGCTCGGCGCATGGCGGCGCGCGGGTCTATCAATCGGATGCGTTTCCTGAGGAGCATAGGGGTCGAATTTTCATGGCCAACATCCACGAGCACGCCGTTTTGTCGGATGTTTTAGAGAAAAAAGGCTCGGGTTTTGTGGCCAAACACGGCGATGAATTGCTCATGGCCAACAACGCCCAATGGGTAGGGTTTAGCATGGAAGTAGGCCCCGACGGTGGCTTATACGTACTCGACTGGCACGACGCCGACATCTGCGGCAAAGAAGTTATAAACGGAGAAACGGGGCGTATTTTTAGAATTATGCCCAAAGAATCATTGGCTAAAAACTGGGATAGGCGCTTTGGTGATT
>JAIXUT010000154.1 GCA_027483385.1 Alphaproteobacteria bacterium | reverse complement strand
GGTGTCGTGCTGGATGGCGATGCGATTTTAGCCGCCATGGCGCAATACCTGCACAGCCAGGGCAAATTGAAAGGTGGTGCGGTCGTGGCCACCGTGATGAGCAACATGGGGTTGGAAGAATTTTTGAACGGGCTGGGGTTAAACTTAATTCGCACCGCCGTGGGCGACCACTACGTCGAAGCCGCGATGCGCGAACAAGGGTGTAACCTGGGTGGTGAGCAAAGTGGGCACCTCATTTTCCGCGACTTTGCCACGACCGGCGACGGCATTTTGGCCGCCCTGCAAGTACTGGCCTTTTTGCAAGCCCAGCAAAAGCCCGCCAGCAGCCTTAGTCAGCTATTCACCAAATGGCCGCAGCAGCTGGAAAATATTCGGCTGCCTGCTGGCGCAGATGCGGGCGCGGTGCTGGAAAGTGCGCCTGTACAGGCCGCCATTACCGCCGCCAATACCGCGCTTGGCACGAGTGGACGCACGCTGGTGCGCAAATCGGGCACCGAGCCGCTGATTCGCGTGATGGTCGAGGCCCGTGCCAGCGACATGATGGAAGCACAATTGCACGCCATCAGTGCGGCTGTCCGCGCGGCGGTTGCTTAAAGCGGTTATAGCAAACCCAGTGCCAGCTTGGCTTCGAGCGGCAGCTTGTTTTTATCCCAGGGTGGGTCGAAGGTCAGGATAATTCGGGTATTATAGCCCGTGGCGTTGGCTACCGCGGCTTGGGCGGCTTTTGGCAGTTCCTCGGCCACGGGGCAATTCGGGGCCGTCAGGGTCATGGTAATTTCTGCCGTACGCGCGGCGTCATCGAGCCTTAAGTCATAAATGAGTCCGAGGTCGTAAATGTTCAGCGGCAATTCGGGGTCCATCACCTGGCGCAGGGCGTGGATGGCCTGTTCTTGGAGCGTCGCATCGTGTGCCAGCTGGCCGGTATCAGCCGCCACGGCTGCATCGGTTAAAATTTTAATCGGCATTAGCCCAGCAGCTTTTTCGCTTTAATGAGCCCCTCACGCAGCTGCGCCAAATCTTCGGCGCAGGTGTACACGCCAACACTGGCGCGCAGGCAACCGTTCGGCAGGTCGAGACATTTCATCAGCGGCATCGCGCAATGGTGGCCGCTGCGTACCGCTACACCCTGTTGGTCGAGCAATGTCGCCACATCGGCGGGGTGCGCACTGGTTATATTAAACGCGGTAATCCCCGTATGGGGCGGGCTGTAAATTTCGATAAAATCCAGCTCCGCCAAAGTGTTGGTTAACAACGCGGCCATGGCCTCTTCGTGGGCCTGAATATTTCCCCAACCCAAGCCCTGCATCCATTGCACCGCTGCCCCCAGCGCAATCCCTTCGGCAATGGCGGGCGTACCCGCTTCAAAGCGGGCAGGGGGCGCGGCAAAAGTAGTGCCATGGGGCAGTTTCACTTCGTCAATCATATCGCCACCGCCTTGGTAAGGCGGCATGGCTTCGAGCAACTCGGGCCGCCCCCACAGCACGCCAACACCCGTGGGGCCATATAATTTGTGGCCCGTGCAGGCCCAGAAATCGACTCCCAACGCCGCCAATTCGGGCAAGTTGATTGCGCCATGCACCGCGGCCTGGCTGCCATCCATCACCACCGTCACGCCAAGCTGTTTGGCCATCGGTACAATCTCTTCAAGCGGTGGCCGTACGCCGAGCACATTGCTCATTTGGCTAAGAGCCAGTATGGCGGCGCCCTGGAATAAGCTTTCAAGGTTGCTTAAATCTAGGCTTTGCCTGTCGGCAGCCAAGGGAATCACCCGAATTTCTGCCCCCGTGGCGGCGGCGAGCATTTGCCACGGCACAATATTGGCGTGATGCTCTAGCGCGCTGATAACGATTGCGCTGCCCTGCTTCAGTCGCGCCGCAACTGCGGGAATTTTGGCCCAGCTGTGCGCCACCAAATTGATGGCCTCGGTAGTGTTACGGGTAAAAATCAGGGAACGTTCCGCCCCCGCTGGCAGGCCAAAAAAGGCGCCAAGCTGCGCGCGGGCGGCTTCGTAGGCGGCGGTGGTGGCCGCACTGTTGTGGTACAACCCACGGTGAATGTTGGCGTAGGGGCCTGCCAAGACGGCACTGTGAGCATCAATCACGGTCTGCGGTTTCAGCGCACTGGCAGCGGTATCGAGAAACGCCAGCCGTTGATGATTGGGCCGCAACCGTAAGCTTGGAAATTGGGCACGCAGGTCTGGCGTCATCGGGTGGTCTCGTAGTGGGGCCGATCTAAAGTATCGCCAAACTCGCGCAGCACTTCGCGAACTTCGGGGTTGGCCTTGGTGTTGGCCAGCCATTCGGTGGAAAAATCAGTGAGCGGCGCTGGCGCCTGGCTGCCGCCCGTCAACCACTCCGCCACCCGTGCGGCCAACACGCGCTGGGTAGTGGCGGGGAAGGCGGCCAAAAACTCATCGGCGTAGCCTTGCACCAACAAGGCACGGGCTTGTTGTTCGGTCAGCCCGCGGGCCTGCAGGTAAAACAGGTGATGGGGGTTTAACCCACCCGAAGCCGCGCCGTGGCTACATTTTACGTCGTCGGCATAAATTTCCAGCTCGGGCTTCACGCTGGCGCGGGCATCATCGCTGAGTAATAATGTATGGTTGTGCATATAAGCATTGGTTTTTTGGGCCGCCTGCGCCACATAAAACTTGCCCTGAAACACCGCGTGGCTGGCATCCAGCTGCAAGTTGCGCTGCTTAATCACCACCGTGTTGCCCACGCCTGCATGGTGGGTTTGCAGGGTAATATCGTGGTGTTGGGCGGCGCGGGCGGTGCTAAGGCTGGTGAAATGGTAGGTACAGTTTTGCGCCAGCTGGGTATGAATTTCGCTCCGTACCAAGCCGCCACCTGTGGTGCCGAGCGTGCCGCTATACACGGCGCCCTCGGCCAAGCTTTGGCGTTGACGGCGCGTGAGCACCAGCCCAGGCGTATCGGGTAACAACTGCAGTACGCTGTGGGTCAGCTTGGCCTGGGCGGGCAGCATAATTTCGGTGGCATGATGCTGCCAGCCGCTGAAGCTGGGCAGCGCGTGGTGGGCTTCGACAACCTGGGCTTCCACCCCTGCGGCCAGCGTAATTTTAAGCAATGTTGGGGCATTGCTGGCCCCATGAATAATCGCCACGGGGACTTTGGGGGTGGCGGTAATTAAAAGCTCCCAGCCCTGCGCCACGGCCAGAGTATCCAGCGCATCCAGCCCTTCGGCGGGCCCTGTTAAGCACGGCCCGAGGCTGCGTAACTCCACGCCTGCGGGCAACGGCGTGCCAAGGTCGGCCACGGGTTGGCCATTCACAAACACCACTTGGGGCACGGCAAAAATTGGCAGCGCCTGTTCTATTTCCCGCAGGCTTGGCTCATGGGCGGCAGGCGCGGGCAAGCTTTCAATTGCCCGCTTGAGGTGGGTGTACTTCCACGCTTCGGCCTTGGGGGTAGGGAGGGTAAGCATCTAAGCGGCTTGCCCCAACAGTTTATCATAGCCCAATTCTTCCAACTGAATCGCCAATTCTGGCCCGCCCGAGCGCACAATTTTGCCCTGCGCCATAATGTGCACGTGGCTGGGTTTCAGGTATTCCAATAAGCGTTGGTAGTGGGTAATGACCAAAAAGGCATTGTGGGGGCTGCGCAAGTTATTCACCCCTTCGGCCACAATTCGTAACGCATCGATATCCAGGCCTGAGTCGGTTTCATCAAGAATCGCCAATTTAGGGGTAAACAGCGCCATCTGCAAAATTTCGAAACGCTTTTTTTCCCCGCCCGAAAACCCCGCGTTCACATTGCGGGTTAAAAAGCTTTCGGGCATTTGCAGCTTGGCCATTTCGGCCCGACAAAGCTTGATGAAGGCCAGCGCGTCCAGCTCGGCTTCACCGCGTGCGGTGCGGTGGGCATTCAAGGCCGTGCGCAAAAAGGTGGCCACATTCACGCCTGGCAATTCCACGGGGTACTGAAAGGCCAGAAAAACACCTGCGCGCGCCCGTTCGTCGGGTTCCATTGCCAGCAGGTCGGTGCCCAAAAACTGCACGCTGCCGCCTGTTACTTCATAGCCCTCACGCCCCGCCAGTGTGTAGCCGAGGGTGCTTTTGCCCGCGCCGTTGGGGCCCATGATGGCGTGCAGTTCACCCGCGCCCAAGCTTAGGCTAACCCCATGCAAAATGGTCTTGTCGGCATCTTCCACCCGGGCCTGGAGGTTATCAATTTGCAGAATATGAGTCATTTCAGTGCATTATCCTATCTTGCATAAAGCTTGCGGGTTGCCCATGGTGAGGGAACTTAAATTTTGTAAGGAGCGCGTAACAGCTCCGTTGCGTTTAAAAATAAGCCTCGCCCGCAGGTTTCGTGGGTACGTATGTTCTCTAAGGAGGGAGAACATGGATGGGGAAGAAATGCCACAGGTGATGCGGCCAGGATTTGACCCTGAAGCGCCGCT
>JAIXUT010000181.1 GCA_027483385.1 Alphaproteobacteria bacterium | reverse complement strand
GATCGTAGGGTATCATAGGCATTTGCCCAAGAGCTACCATTTTTGTTCCCAATATTAGGTGTATTATTCACATATTTCACCTGCCCCGTTACAAAATTGGAAGCATCACCTGTTTTAGCAAAGTTGTTTAATGTACCGTTATTGGCACTGTTTGAGGCTTCGTTTATTTGGCTAATGAGGGTATTTGTGCCATGCGGTACGCCATTGCTGAAATTATAGGCAGCTTGTAAATTGATAGCATTGGGGGTTTTGCAAAAGCGTTCGTCGGCTATTTGTGTGGGGGTTTTGGCAACATTCCAAATGCGTATTTCGTCTATTTCCCCTTTGAAGTACCTCCCCTGAATACCCCTCACCCCAATGTATAAGGGTGAATTGTTAGTGGTAGTTGCATTTGTATTATCAGTTGTACTGCCTTGCAAAATGCCATCTATATACAAACTCATTGTTTTAGGACTACCGGAGGCTACTGTCATGGCTACATGATGCCATTGGCCATCATTTATTTTGGCAGTTGACATAACATTAGGGCCATTTGTGCCATCGTATCTGGCAATTTGTACTTTTCCGTTGTTAGCTCCTGCGGTTTGATTCAAATAACGCATAACAAACGGATAGCCACCGGTTCCATCCCATTTTTCAAGAAAGTCATTGTCTTGCTGCCCAATATCTGTTTGCGTAGCGTCAGGCTTTACCCAACAAGTTACGGTAAATTCTTGATTGGCGGCAAAGTTGCCAACATTATTCGGTATCGAAACAAAATCATTAACCCCATCCAAATGGAGGGCTACGTTTTGGGGAGTATTGTCGCCTACCATAATTCCCGCAAGTGTAACCAAGGCGGCAGGGCTTGGTGTAGTTGGAAAAGCAGCGGTTATCGAAACAATGTATTCGTTTTCGTTGCCAGTAACATTAAACCCTACAAAAGCACCACTATTAAAGCCCCCCGTTTGTGTAGCAGAGTTTCCCAAATTTGTGGTGGCTGTTAGTTGTATGTCATCAAGCGTAACATTGATACCACCTGCATTAAGTGCGACGGGTTGGCAGGAAAATTTCCTTACATTATTTCCATTAAACTTTATAGAAATAGAGGTATTGGTGGTATTGGTAGAAATAGCGTTTAAGATATTTTTTATTCCACCCGTGGCAGATACCACGTAGGTGAAATCATTTTGAGGCGAAGGTCCCGAAACTACGTAAGGGTTTGCCTGTACGCCATTAAGAAAGGTTTGTTGCGTAAATGAATAGCCCCCAATGCCATAGAAAGTGTTTCTCTGAGCAAAGTTGAAGGCTTGAATTTGTGCCTGTACTGCCCACGAGCAGGAAATGAAGAGGAAAAGGAATGAGATTTTCATGAGTTAAAAGCGCTCTATCTCCGAAGGGGAAGTTAAGGAATTTATTGGTTTATCTATGCAATTTAGTGAATAGAAGCTTAAAATATACTCTTGGGATTTGGAATGAGTCGTTTCATTGCTTTATAACCAATACATTAATATTTGTACCACTCGTTATTGTACCATTGTCTTCCCGACGGATTTCCCAAACGGCTCCGTCCCATTTGGCATAATAACCAGTACTCGTTCCTCCATCAATGCCTGTGGCACGGGTAACAAATATCAAATCAGTTTGGGAATTTGCCGAGGTGGTAGGTATAGGCATAGAAAACACATTGGCATTTGCCTCTAACCGAAGTGCCGCAGGGCTGCTGCCCGATACTTTTATACCACCTTCTACGTGCAGGGCATTGCCATCCGATGCAATATGCAATTTTGCATCAGTCGGACTCATCGTTCCGATGCCTACGTTGCCATTGCCTTGTATCCGCATGAGTTCGTTGGAGTTACTGGCACTTGCCCCTGCATAAAATACATGGGCCTCTGCCGTGTTGGGTATTTGGTAACGAATGCCTCCACCCACGCCCAACCCCGTAAACTCATGGTCGTTGTCGGCTTGTTCGACCATCACAATTTTACGGTTCGAAATGGTATTTTCAAATTGCAAAGGAGCGTTGGGCGTAAGATTACCAATGGCAAGAAAGCCTTTGGAGGATAATCTCATGGCCCGTTGAAATATGTTTGTATTAGGTTTTGTGATATCGAAAGATATGCCAGTAGCTCTTGATGTTGCGGTAAAGTTTTCTTCTGCAGCAATAATAATCCTTGCGTTGGGTATATTTGGCGTAGCTCCTGCTTCTCCTCTTGCGTGAATAAAGAACAAAACTCTTCCGCTCGTGACGGGTAATCCTCCATTGTTTGCACGGTAGGCACTGATACCAACATCGCCCACTGCTGTACTTTGAAGACTCAAAATACTTGGCGACACCGTAATACTCTGCCCAAAAGCAGACATAGCTACTAAAAATGTAATGCTGAGGGAGATACCTAGTGCTTTCATTGTAATTATTGATTTTAGTTTAATATTCGTTTTAGTACTGCTCTGTCTTTTTCATTAGCTCTCTTTTTCGGCGGGCTACTGGTGCCACAAAGCCATCGTTCATTTCAACTTCAAGTTTGCTAAATGCTTTGATGTAAAGGCGATTGAGCAAAAACGGCTTGTTTACCCGCAAAAACGTACCGGGCAGCAACGATTCATAAAAACCGATGCTTTTGGAGGTCAATATTTTGCGACCATCGGCCAGTACAAAATGGGTGTAGTTGCCATCGCCTTCGAGCCGTACGATGTCGGCAATGGGAAGGTGTACGGTTCCACGTAAGATGGTGAGGGTATGTGGAGACGAATTTGAGCTAAAAGCAGTCATAACATATTTTGATTATATTTGATAGCACAAAATTGACCATTTACTACAGGGCAATCAATCACCCTACGGGGTGAAATAAACGCCCGTGCGGCCCCTGCCGCAGCGAGAGGATTTAGACGGTCGGCCGCTGCCGTGGGGTTACTTAATTCAACAGTGTTGTTGATGGGCACTAAACGTTTTTCTCTAACCAAAGCCAAAGTTGCTCCAAGGCATAAAATGCCTCTGGGTATAAATAAAAAAATAGAAGGCCGTTAATTGCAGCCTGTTCCTATTTGAGCCTGAAAATACCTCCATACGCCCTCTGCCTCAAAGCCGGGGTT
>JAIXUT010000040.1 GCA_027483385.1 Alphaproteobacteria bacterium | reverse complement strand
GTTATGGTGTTAGAATTCAAAAGCATACTTGATTTACTTAAAGCGTTCCCGGACGAACAATCCTGCATCGAGCATTTAGAGACGCTTCGTTGGAACGGGACTCCCGTTTCTCCTTTTGATGAAACTTCTATCGTATATAAATGCGCCGGCAATCGCTATAAGTGTAAGACTACCGGTAAGTACTTCAATGTAAAGGTAGGTACTATTTTTGAGGACACTAAAATCCCGCTTCAAAAATGGTTTTTGGCTCTTTATATCTTCTCTTCTCACAAAAAGGGGATTTCTTCGCACCAACTTGCAAGAGATATTGATGTAACTCAAAAGAGTGCATGGTTCATGCTGCACCGGTTACGTTACGCTTTTGAACACCCTGCTTTTAAAGCCACATTAGGCGAAAATGACACCGTAGAAATTGATGAAACTTACGTAGGTGGTGACGAAAAGAACAAGCACCAAAGCAAGAAAACGGAAGGTACGCAGGGAAGAAGTACTAAAACCAAAAAGCCTGTTTTGGGTATGATTGAGTGCGCCGGCAATTTGATTGCACAGGTTGTTGATGATACTTCAAACGCTACCGTTTAGCCAATTATCAATGAGAACATATCGCAAGGCGCAAGCGTAGTTACTGACGAATGGAAGGCTTATAAAGAGCTGTCCGGCAACTATGACCATAAAGTAATTCGCCACAGTGCAAAGGAGTAAGTTAATGGTAAAGCACATACAAATACCATTGAGGGCTTTTGGTCACATTTAAGCGCGGCATTGATGGAATCTATGATTGGGTAAGCGTGAAGCACCTGTAAAGCTATGTAGATGAATTTGCGCTTCGCTACAATGGCAGAAAACTGGGCGTAAGCGCAAGATTCAACTTGGTACTTGAAAATGTAGAATGTAGAAGGTAGATTAACATATAAACAATTAATAGCAGAGTAAGATGACAGACGTTCAAGATGATTTTTCGGATTTTTTATTCTATTCAGATGGCAATAGGAGTACAAAAGTACAGGTTGTACTTGGGGATGAGACTGTATGGGTTACACAAAAAGGAATGTCAGAGATTTTCAATGTAGAAGTTCCAACTATAAACTATCATCTGAAAGAGATATACAAAACAGGTGAGTTACAGGAAGATTCAACTATTAGAAAAAATCTAATAGTTCAGCAGGAAGGATCAAGATATGTAAAACGAGAAGTTGAATTTTATAATCTTGATGTAATTATATCTGTTGGCTATAGGGTTAACTCTCAACAGGCTACGCAGTTTAGGATTTGGGCCACAAAGATTTTGAAAGAGTACCTAATTAAAGGCTTTACATTGGATGATGAACGCCTAAAGCAAGGGAAAAACTATTTTGGCAAAGACTACTTTGATGAATTAGTTGAGCGTGTTAGGGAGATTAGGGCGTCAGAACGACGCTTTTATCAAAAAATAACGGATATATATGCACAATGCAGTATTGACTACAACCCAAGCTCGCCTGTTACACAAACCTTTTATGCTACAGTTCAAAACAAACTGGAATGGGCTATTACGGGACAAACAGCATCAGAAATAGTTAGAACCAGAGCGAACGCTCAAAAGCCGTACATGGGTCTAACGTCATGGAAAAATGAGTCCAAAGGAGGAAAGATATTAAAGAGCGATGTTAAGATAGCCAAAAACTACTTGACAGAGCAAGAGATGTCAGAGCTAAATGCGGTCGTGAATATGTACCTTGATTACGCAGAACTTCAGGCAAAAAAGAAGGTTGCAATGAAAATGGTTGATTGGATAGTAAAATTAGATGCTTTTTTGCAATTCAATGAATATAACATACTGCGTAATGCCGGCAAGATTTCTCATGAAATTGCGGTAGCTTTTGCTGAACGAGAATTTGAGAAGTTTCGAGTTATACAGGATAGAGACTTTGAATCCGACTTTGATAGAGTCCTAAAAAAGAAGTCGAGAGATAGCTATTTAGCGCAAAATACAACTGAGGAGCGGACAGAAGATACCTCTTTTAACCAAAACCTCAAAGGTCTTTTAAATGTGCCGCCACCTAAGAAGGATGGAAAGTGAAGCGCACTCGATTTTTTTTTATAATTTTTTCAAGATGGTTTTCAAAAAAATAACCAAGCCTTTGTGTTGGTTATAAAATAGAAATTTCTATTTTATAACGCCGCCCTGTTTGAATTTGGCCTAATTGGATTTCTTAAAGGACTTCTATTTTTGAAATAAAAGAGGTTTTTGAAGTAAAGGCGATTAGTGGTATATTTGTTGGTACTTCTCAGTAAGCGCATTTTTAGGCTTATACAGCGTTTTAAAATAAAGACCCATGTCTTCTATCATTTTTGCAAAATAATACCGTCATCGAGGCGAAAAGTGCCAAAAAGAGGATTTTTAATACTAAAATTTCACCTTGTGTAAAAAAGCCTTTTGTTTTCCACTCGACTTTGTTTACTTTTGTAAACAAGCAAGGGTATGACCTTTTGTGAGACGAAAAATAGAATAAATGTTTAATTCAATTAAAGCACCTATTTGACAGAGCGAAGAAAGATTACATATTGATAGAAAACCAAAAAGCGAGGAAGTAACTGGATTACGAGGCCCATTACATACTCGCTTTTAAATGCTTCTTTGGACGGATGCAGGTTTTACAAAGAGAGATAGCAAGATTTGCTCATCTAAGCTACTTCTTTGCTTTTACAAAGATAAATACTGTTAAAGTATTTACCAAATTTTAGCCTCGAAAAACAGTCTTTTTGTATCATTTTTAAATTAAAAAAGCTAATATCATGGCAAAATTTGAAGTTTTCCCCAGTTCGGGGCAGTATTATTTTCGTTTCCGTGCGGACAATGGCGAGCAAATCCTTTCAAGTGAATCCTACACTTCCAAGCAAAATTGTATCAATGGTGTTTGGGCGGTAAAAAGTAGAGCACCTTATGATGGTGCCTATCAAAGAATTGACAATATCAATAATTATCGCTTTAATATAATAGCGGGCAACTTTGAAAAAATCGCAAAAAGTAGCGAAGGGTATACGACAGCCTATTGGCGAAACTACGCAATTGAAATAGTGAAAAAACAAGCACCCGACGCTCCAGTTTACGACTTAACATAGTAGTCTGAGTAACTCTTGAAGGCGGAAGAAATATTTCTTCCGCCTTTTTTTATATTGTGACTATATTGCCGCATAAATATAGCGGTATGGTGAAGACTCTTATTGTTTTAGGGTTAGAAGAAAATTGCCCTATTCTGCATAAAGCGGAAGGGTTGGCAAAAAATTTGCGCGTAGCCCAATGGCTGTTCGAGTTTTGTGGATGGAAGACAAAAGGCTATTACCCGGAATTAACGCACATAGAAATAACTATTGATTGGCCCGAAGGTAGCTTAATCTTTCCCTGCGACATGACCCAACTTTGGGTACTTGGCGACTGTATGTATCTAAATTAAATACGCGCAATCGCTATTTTTTTTGCTCAATTGTATATATAATATAACGATGTATACAATTTATTTAAATATCGGTGTAAACAAGTATATCATTCAACAACTGTATAATGAAGCTAAAG
>JAIXUT010000065.1 GCA_027483385.1 Alphaproteobacteria bacterium | reverse complement strand
TGCTCAACGCATTGTCGAATATGTCCGCAGCGGCATACCGCTTCCGTTTACGTAATCGTTTCAATCTTTTTTTGGGCAGTTATTGAGCTCAGGAGTGACCGTCATTACTGAAACATTTTACTGAAACATTTTTGGGTTTACCGTAGTGCGTGGTGGTACGAAATTAAACAAAAATGGCCTTAGAAACGAATCTAAGGCCATTTTTGTACTACCACGAATCACCGTGAACTAATTATGTGCACCCGAAGGGACTCGAATATTTATATCTAACTTAACTTAATCGAATTAAATACAATTGAATATCAGTTATTTAATAAATATCCTTACTTCTTTTAACCTTAAATTATAAGGATAAATTAAAAAAAAACGTCCCCCAGCGCGTCCCCCAGAAAATTTGCTATATCTTTGTCTACGTTCGATAAACGCAGATAATTATGGGAAAAATAATAACAAATCAAGCACGTTTTGTGCTCAAAGAGCCAAAATCGTCTACATCTTCACTAATCTATCTATTATGCCGTAGTTGTGTACCCAGGCTAAAGTACTCAACCGGTACGTTCATTGAGCCCAACCTATGGAATCCAGATATCGAACGACCCACTACACAAACCAAAGGCCATAACCGAGATGCCAAAGAGCGACTAAAAGAGATTGAAACACGGCTCAGTCGTATGGCAGATACGATTGAACGAATTAACTCACGGGTAAAGGCAGAGAAAATTGAACCGACTCCCGAATTTTACCGTCAAGAGTTGGATAAGGAATTCAATCAGGATAAACTGCGTAAAGTAGTCAAACAGCCTGAAAAACTTACTTTCATTCCATGGATAGAAAAGTTTATTGAAGAGTGTACCAATGGTGAAAGGACAATACCACGATCTGGAAAACGCTACTCTGAAAGTTCAGCTAAAAATTACCGAAAGGCACTCAATCACCTAAAGGCATTCGAGAAAGAAACCAAGTTCAAAGTGGACTTTGATAAAATCGACCTCCACTTTCACAAAAAGTTTATTTCCTACCTCAACAAAAAAGGCAAGGCTACCAACACAACGGGCGATATTATCAAAAATATCAAAGTCTTTATGCGTCAGTCCATGAAAGACGGGATGCACACCAATACAGCCTTTCAAGATGAAGATTTTATCAAACCATTGGAGGACGTGGAAAACATTTACCTCACGCTCGACGAAATCCAACGCATTTGTAATCTTGACTTTTCCGACCGTGCGGGCCTTGACCGCGTTCGGGACGTATTCGTTATCGGATGTTACACGGGTTTACGTTTTTCCGACCTCAACCTGTTACGGCCCGAAAACATCCTTAATGAAGGACAATTCGTACGAATCACCATGCAGAAGACCGATAAACCCGTGTTCGTTCCTTTGAACCCACAAATACGGGCCATACTGACCAAATACAACGGCATACCCCCGCGCGTTCTGACCAATCAGCGGATGAATGATTATTTGAAGGAAATAGCGCAATTAGCCGACCTGACAGAAAAAATAAAAATGAGCCAAACCAAAGGAGGTATGAAGGTGACCAAGACGCTGCACAAATGGGAACTAGTTACCACCCACACGGCACGGCGGTCATTTGCGACTAACGCCTATTTACAGGGAGTACCGACCCTTGACATTATGCGACTCACTGGGCACCGTACCGAAACATCATTTATGAAATATATCAAAGTCACTAATGAAGAAGTAGCTTATCGAATGGCCGAACACCCATTCTTTACGCAGGAAAAACCTACAGTATTAAAAATCGTTAACTTATAAATTTTGCCCAATTTAGGCACCTTATACCCTATTAAATCACTGAAATATAAGCCATTATCTTTGAAGAAATCTCCTCAATTCACCAATGTATATTTCGTTAGTGATATACATGATAAGGCCACCAATAATCTTACCCCCACACTCCTTCAAGTATATGAAAAAGAAACAGTTGAAGTGGGAAGAACTGAAACCATCATATTCTTTCCTAGATGAAATAATCCCGAAAGTCAAGGATCATTTTGAGTTCATTCTGAAAACTCAAAAAATACTTGATGATGAAGAATGGGGTTCTATAGCTGAAGCTTTGGTTATAAGGTATCTAAAACTGAAAAGAATCAAAGAATTATATAATACAGAAGACTTCCAAAATAAGCTCAATGAAGAAATCCAAGTAGCCAAAACAAATTATGAAAACTATTTGTTTCCTCCATCTTATAAAGATGGGGATTTAACTAGAGAACTACAAAAGTTAAAAAAAGAGGGCTTTTCGTTCAAAACCCCAATTGAACTGGAATGTACACAAAGGTTTTACAAAATGGTTAGTGAAGGCTTATTATCAGGCGAATCAATATATATAGTAGATAACATAGCTAAAGTTGAAAAAAAAGGCAAAACGACTCCTATACTTACTCACAAGCAACAAATTGTTTTGCTTGATAAGTTAGGATTTCTAGATGCACCTATCTTTGCTGAACTAACAAATGAGAAAAAAGCAGCTATTTTAGGCAATCTATTAAATCGAAATATTCAGGATACGCGAAAAATACTTACTTATTATTATGGGAAGATTGAAAAAGATCATCCCCAAACACATGACAACATAGAGGCAGTAAATGTATTACTAAAAATTAATGGATTATTTATAAATGATAAGGAGAAGTAAATTGTAGGACTTGTAGCTTCCTACAGACTAATCCTACAAACGTAAAGATTTGTAAACTTTGCAGTCATTAACAAAATGATTGTAAAATGTTTCCAGCACAAACTTTATTAATTCCGCTAGATGCAGATGCATTAGCTGAACTGATAAGGACGGTGGTACGCTCTGAGCTAGCCATCTACGTCCCTCCTGTTCCTACTCCTCCACTTCCCGAGTACCTCACAAGAAACGAAACGGCAAAGCTTTACCGTATCTCATTAGTAACACTCAACGAATGGGACAAAAACAATCTTATTCCTAAGAAGGTCAAAATTAATGGTCGAGTTCGGTATCATCGTGATGAAATTCTGATGTCCCTTAACGCCATCAAACATTTAAAACACAAAAAGAAATCTTAACAAGAGAAAGGTAAAGCTACCTCTTTTTATTC
>JAIXUT010000015.1 GCA_027483385.1 Alphaproteobacteria bacterium | reverse complement strand
TGTGTACGTCTGTTGGCGTACGGTTCTGGTCGGTGGGGTTGAGGTTTCCAAACACAAAAGCAACGTCCTGTGCGTGGGGTGAGCCGTACCCAAACTTTGCCGAGCCTGCGGGGTGCTCAGGGTGTTGGTCAAAATAGTAATAGAAAACTTTCTCCTTTGATTTCTGAGACTGAAGATTGGCCCATGCCCACGTTTGCCAGCCAAAAGCGGCATCACGGGCTAAATCCCTTGCCGTTTTGGGAACGCTGTTTTCTTCAACAGGATACGCTTTTATCAGTTTTTCGGCAAACGGTCCGTAGCGTTTGTTGGTGCTTTCAATATAATCTTTCGGTGTTTTGGGAGGCATAAAGCTCGCACCTTCGTCGGAGTTGTAGCCAATCAATACAGGGGTATGGTTAAACTTGCCCTTTTGGTACAAAACATGTTGATCGTCGGGAATGACGTATCCATCGACGATTGGCCAGCCTCCGGGGTTGCCAAAACTCGATGGGAGCTTGTCGGCAGGCAAAGCACGAAGTTCAGCCAATGACGATGCCCCTGCTTTTTGCATAAACTCAACGCCTTGTTTTTCGGCCAACGCCAACAGCTTCATGTTTTCTCCAGGGTAGGTCGTGAGTCGGTGGGGGCCAAACGAGCCGCCGCTTTGCGAAATCGCCCCGTGAAAAAGTCCTTTGGCCAATGGTGAAGCACACAGCATACTCACGGCAATTCCTCCCGCCGATTCGCCAAAAATGGTTACTTTGTCAGGGTTGCCACCAAAAGCTTTGATGTTTTTCTGCACCCATTGCAGTCCCGCAATCATGTCAAGCAACCCATAATTCCCCGACGTTTTTTGTGGGGTTTCAGTGCTTAGCTCTGGGTGTGCCAAAAAGCCCATTTGATTGACACGGTAGGCGATACTGACCATTATTACGCCTTTTTTTGCCAGTTTTTCGCCGTTCGTTACGGGTTCGGAGGTAGCGCCAAAGCTGAATCCACCGCCGTAAATCCAGACCATGACGGGCAGGTTTTCATTGGCGGTTTTGGCAGGCGTCCAGACGTTCAGGTACAAACAATCTTCGCTTTTGCCTGAAGGTGGATTTCCGCCTTGATAGGGGGCGGGGGCAAATTGGGTTGCTTGTTTTACACCTTCCCACTTGGCGGCGGGTTGCGGTGCTTTCCAGCGAAGGTCTCCCACGGGCGGTGCGGCAAAAGGAATGCCTTTATAGACAGACAGGCCGTTTTCGGTGCTGCCTTGTACTAAGCCTTGCTCTACTTTTACAGGAGCGGGTGGGGCAATGCTGCTTTCGTCGATGTCGATTTTTTTCCCTTGCGACGCTAACAAAGCCGCTGCGTATCGTTTACCAAAAATGCGGATGCCTTCGCTGCTGAAATGCAATTTGTCGGGAACGGCGGGCAATCCTTTGGACGAAACCACAATGGCTGATGGTATCGTTTGGGGCAACGTAGCGATGATGGTATTCATGCTCGCGCACTTACCACCCTGGTCGGCATTGACCAGCTCACCTGCCAGCAACGGAACCGAATTGGAAGGTAAATTCAGGTCGGCCAGTAAGTCGTCGTAGATTTTTTTGACCTTCATCGGCCATGCTTTATCGCCCGTGTTCGACTCGCCCTGATGCAGCAAAATGCCTTTAATAACCCCCGATTTTTGTGCCAAACGCGCCATTTCTACCAGTCTTTCGTACGGATTTCCACCGTATTGATTGGCCATGTTAATCATCCACGGCCTTTCTTTGGCCGAGGTGTCGAGGTACATTTTATAGTCTTTTTTATCAAAAATCTCAATTTTACTTCCCGCCACGGCTATATGCACAAAACCTACTTTAACGTTTTTCGGCAGATTTTCCACCAACGTCCGACCGAAATAATCGGCGGGCGAAAGGCGGGTATTGCATCGACAAAGCGGTGGTTTGGCCGTGTACCAGTTGCCTTTTGTGCGCCCCAGTTCAGGACAGTCCACGGCGGACAACAATTGCAGTCGGTTGTCAACGGTGGTATCCTGCGGCTCAATTTTGGCAGGCCCTTCCATGTTTGACTGCCCGATGCAGAGGTAAATATGGAAATTAGGGTCCTGGGCTTGGGCGCTGATGAACCCTACAAAACAAATGGTTAAAACTAAAAGTAAGCGTTTCATTAGTAGTAAGTTAAGGGGTTTATAACCACAAAGAGCCCAAAGAATGGCACAACGGACACGAAGTGATTATTACTTTTCTGAAATCTTATCTTCAATTCGGAAATAGTCGAAATCGGCAAAACCACCTACCATTTGAGTGGCATAGTTGAACAACCCGAAACGGTAGCCCATGAAATGCGGAATGGTATACGGCATTTTCAGCGGTTCACCAATTTTTATCCAAACTTTTCCATCAAGGCTGTAAAAGAAATGGGCGACGTCGGCGCGGTTTCTGAAATTACATTCGGCCTTGAAATAAACGGCGTTTTGGGAAAGTGGAATATTCTCAATATCAATGGGTTTACCCGTATTGGCACTGACCATCACGATTGATTTGGTGCCTTTGCCAACCTTTACACCCACTAAACCGTAGTTTTTTTGCAACAAACTCAACCCAGCAAAGTCGCCTTCTTTCATATTAGACACATCCAGCAAGGTCGAGCCCGCCGATTCAGGACCGATGGTGCGCTGGGTTAAGGTGTTTCGGGCCAGAACAAACGAGGTATCGACCCGACCTGTTTTCAATCGCAAGAAACCTTTTCGTTCAGAAACCGACCACAGCTTATTATCTGGGTTGTGGTTCCACTGCCAGACCAGCGGCAAGGGCGCTTCGCCTTTTTTGCGGCTAAACTCGTCAGAGGCTACAATATTGGGAATAAGGGATTTGTTGGCAGGCAAATCCAGCGTTTCGGGGACTTTGCCGTTTTCGCCTAACACGGGCCATCCGTTTTCCCATTTCACAGGAACCAGGTACGGAATACGCCCCGCCCCGCCAAAATCACGGAATAGGTACGCAAACCAACGTCCGTCGGGGGTATCAATCAATCCGCCCTGCGCCACGCCCAAATCCTGCAATGCCACACGTCCTTCCCACGGCCCCGTAATTTTATCGGCGCGGTGAATCAACACCGT
>JAIXUT010000056.1 GCA_027483385.1 Alphaproteobacteria bacterium | reverse complement strand
GGCCAACTGCTGCACCAGCAAATGGCCGCCAGCCAGCCGCAAACGGCTGAAGGTACCGCCAGCCGCGGCCCTCGCAGCCCGCGCCAGGCGACTGTAACCTTAAGCAAAGCCGCCCAAGCCGTGGTGCAAGCCGAAGTGGTGGCCGATGCCGCCGCTGAAGCTGCCACTGCCGCGCCCAGCGCCTAACAAAGTTGTGGGCCCCGTCCGCGGGGCCACAATATCTTTTTTACGGTTTTACTAATCGGCAGCCTTCACGAGCTGCTGATTTGCCTGTATTAGCAGAAGATCCAGAGCCTGACACATGGGCAGGCAACCGTGTGATGGGTGGACTGACCCCTGGTTGGCCCTGCTAAAGGATGAAGCCCGCCCCTGAACCCATCGCGCAAGCGAGGGGGAGCACAAGGGCAGCACCCACCTGGATTTGAGTTGTCGACTGGAGGATGGCCTGACGTCTTGGGAGCTTCTGAAAGTGAAGAGCTCTCAAAGTGCTCACAGGGCATGAGCCAAGAGACGCAATCACCAGATGCCATAGAAACTCCGCGAAGCAAGCAAGAGCAGCCTTCCCCTGATCAGGGAAGGCTGCTTACTTTATCTTCTCCACCAACCCCGCCTCATCCAACACCGTCACCCCCAACCGCTCCGCATCCTTCAATTTACTGCCCGCCTCGGTGCCCGTAATCACGTAATCGGTGCTGGCCGAAACGCTGCCCGTCACCTTCGCCCCCTGGGCCTGCAACCGCGCCTTGGCTTCGGCACGGGTAAGCGTTTGTAACGTGCCCGTGAGAACCACAATCTTGCCCGTAAAAAAGCCTTGTTGCTTCGGCGCAGCCACGTAGGGTTCGGCCACCACGCCCGCCGCCGCCCACGCCTGTAATAGTTCCTGATTGGCGGGCAGGTTAAGTGTGTGCACCAAGCTGGCCGCCACCACCGCGCCAATCCCTTCCAACGCCGCAAACTGGGTTTCAGCCTCAGGGTGTGTGGCAGCCGCTAAAATCGCTTCCAGCGTCCCAAAATGCGCGGCCAAATCGTGGGCGGTGGTTTCGCCCACCTGCGGAATCCCCAGCGCCAGCAACAGCCGTGGCAGCGTGGTGCGCTTGGCCTTTTCAAGGTTGGCGAAGAGGTTATTGAGGCTCTTCTCGCCATAGCCTTCCCACCCCTGCAACACCGCGCGGTGCTGCGCCAACGAAAACAGGTCGGCTGCCGAGGTTATAATCTTTTCATCCAGCAAGCGCTGCAGCTGGCGCTCGCCAAGGCCTTCAATATTGAACGCTTGCCGCCCGACCATATGCACCAACGTGGCATGCAATTGCGCCGGGCAACTGGCGTGATTCAGGCAAAACCAATCGGCAGCCCCCGCTTCCCGCACCGCTTGGCTGCCGCAGCTGGGGCACTGGGTGGGCCAAGTAAACGCCGCGCTTGCATTTTTCTGGGCCACACCCACCACTTGCGGAATCACATCGCCCGCGCGCTCTACCCACACACTATCCCCAAGGCCAACGCTCCGCTGGGCGATGTAATCCTGGTTATGCAGCGTGGCGTTGCTCACCATCACGCCGCCCACATTTACGGGCGCCAAGCGCGCCACAGGCGTTAATTTCCCCGTACGCCCGACCTGAATTTCAATCGCTTCCAGCTTGGTGCGGGCCTGTTCGGGCGGGAATTTATGGGCAATCGCCCAACGGGGCGTGCGGGCCAATTCGCCTAAACGTTGCTGCAAGTTTTTTTCACTAATTTTATACACCAGCCCATCAATCGCATACTCCGTGCGGGTGGTACGGGAGGCTTGCCACTGTTGGTAAATTTCTTGTAATTCTGGGGCCGATTTTGCCACCAACAGCGCGGGGACGGGCAAGCCCCAAGCTTGCAGGTGGCGTAAAAATTCGGCCTCACTGATTGGCATCACGGTACCTTCCCAAGCCCCATAAGCATACGCCAAAAACTTCAGCGGGCGCTGGGCGGTAATGGCAGAATCCAGTTGTCGCAAGCTGCCTGCCGCCGCATTGCGCGGGTTGGCGAAGACCTTGTCGCCACGCGCCGCTTGGGCCTCGTTCAGTGCCGCAAAGGCGGCGTTTTCCATGTACACCTCACCGCGAATTTCCACCAAACTCGGCCACCCCTGCCCAGCCAGTTGGCGTGGAATATCCGCAATGGTGCGCACGTTGGCCGTCACGTCTTCACCCGTTTCGCCGTCACCGCGCGTCAGGGCTTGGGTCAGCTTACCGTGTTCGTAGGTCAGGCTTAAGCTCACACCATCAATTTTTGGCTGCACGATGAATTCGGGTGGCTTTTCCAACCCCAAAAACTTCATCACCCGCGCCACGAAATCTGCCACATCTTCGGGCGTAAACGCATTGCCAAGGCTGCGCATCGGGGCACGGTGGCGGGCACTGGTAAACCCCGCCGCCCGCGTGCTGCCCACTTTCTGGGTTGGCGAATCGGGCGCTTTGAGTTCGGGATATTGAGCTTCCAGCGTCAGCAATTCGGCAAACAGCGCATCATATTCGGCATCGGCAATTTCAGGGTCATCGAGCGCATGGTAGCGGTGATTGTGGTAGGCAATCAGCTGCGCCAGTTCGGCCATGCGGGCCTGAACTTGGGTTTCAGAATGGGCGAACAGGTCGCTCATGCTGCCTGCTTGCCCTGGGCTTCGGCCAACAATGCCTGCGCGGCCGCGCGGGCCTCAGGGGTAATGTTTTCCCCCGCCAGCAGCCGCGCCAATTCCTCCAGCCGTGCGGGGCCTTGCAACCATTGCAGCTGCGTGGTGGTGGCGCCATCAAGCACCTGCTTCAGCAATCGGCCATGGGTTTGCCCCCGTACCGCCACCTGCGCATGGTGGGTCACCGCCAGCACCTGATGCCGCATCCCTAACGCTGCCATTGCCGCCCCTACCGCGCTGGCGGCGGCACCTGAAAGGCCGGTATCAACTTCATCCAGCACCAGCACTTGTGGTGGTAAGTTGGCGTAAAAGACTTGTTTAAGGGCCAACAGCAGCCGCGCCAACTCTCCGCCCGAAGCCACCTTTTGCAGCGGCTGCACCGGGCTGCCTGGGTTGGCGGCCAGCATAATCTGTACCCCTTCTGCTCCCTGCGGCCCCCAGGCGGTAGTTGGCAGCGGGGTTAAGGCCACCGCCACTTCGGCATGCGGCAACAACAGCGCCCGCAGCGCCGTTTGCAATTGTGGTACCAGCTTGGCGGCGGCGGCCTGGCGGGCGGCCGTTAAAGCCGTGCACGCGGTCTTAAATTCTTGCGCGTGCTTCGCGGCAGTTGCGGCATGTGCAGCGGCCACGGCACCGAGTTCAGCTGAACCCGTAAGCTGCGCCTTAAGTTGTTCCTGCTGCTGCGCCAGCTCGGCGATGCTGCAGCCCACCCGCCGCGCGGCGGTTTTGAGGGCATGCAAGCGGTCATCGATGGCCTCGAGGCTTTCTTCATTCAAGCCCAGCGCGGCCTGCCGCGCCACACTGTGGGCGGCGTCTTCGGTCTGCACCAAGGCTTCCTGCAGCTGGCTGGCGAGCGGCGTCAGGGCCTCATCCAGTTTGGCGGCATGCTGCAGCTGCTTGGCAGCAATCCGCAACGCCTGCACCGCGCCGCGCTCGGCGTTCAGGGCGTCATCGGCGGCTTGTAACTGGCCTGCCAATTGGGCCCCAAACTGCACCCGCGTGCGCTGCGCGGCCAACTGTTCTTCTTCGCCTGCGCTGTAGCCCAGAGAATCGAGCAGCTGCAAATTCTCTCGCGCAACCTCTTGCATGGCATCGGCAGCTTGGCATGCACGGGCGGCAGCATCGGCGGCGCCTTGGGCGGCTTGCCAGGCGCCGTAGCTGTGCGCAGTAGCGGCAACCAGCGCTTCCAACCCGCCGGCGGCATCCAGCACCGTGCGTTGATGGGCGGGTTGCAGCAACGCGGGCGCACTATGTTGCGCTTGCACTTCGGCCAAACATTCCCCCACCTGCACCAGCCACGCCAGCGGGACGGCCACCCCGTTAGCCCAGGCCTTGGCACCAGCCTCACGCTTAATTTGCCGCCGAATTGTAAGTTCATTATTTTCAAGGCTTAAACCCTGATCTTCAAGCAAAATATGAAGCTTTGGCGTCAGACTTGGAGTAAAGACCCCTGTTACCTCTGCCAAAGCTTCGCCGTGCCGAATCAGGCCCGCATCGGCCCTTTGGCCCAGCAAAAGGCCCAAGGCATCCAGCAGCAGGCTCTTGCCTGCCCCCGTTTCGCCAGTTAAGGCCGCAAAGCCTGGTGGCACGGCCAAATCTAGCTGCGCCAGCAAAGCCAGGTTTTTGACTGTCAAGCGCACCAACATGCCACAAACCCTAATGAAAAAGCCTCGCGTGGGCAAGCAAAAGGGGCCTTACGGCCCCCAAAAGTTTAAGCGTTTTTAAAACGTATAACGGGCACCCGCTATAATGTTGTGCGCCTGATACTCCACGTCACTTGTTCGGGTACCGCTTTGCACTTCGGCATCCGAGGTCGCAAAATAGCGGTATTCCGCGTTCAGGCTCAAGTTGCCATTCAAGGCATAGTTAAGCCCGGCCATCCCCTGGTAGGCAAAGGTGGTGTCGGAATCATCGAGCACCGTGCCCGTGGCGTTGGTGCCATAGTTTTCAAACTCAACTTCCGCTACCCCTGCCCCAACACCCAAGTACGGAGTTAAAGCACCACCCGTGGGGATGTCGTAATAAAGGTTGCCCATCCCGGCCAATACCGTGGTTTCGCCACGGCTGCCCGCCAAGGTGGCAGCGCCAACCTTGTGGCTATCCACATCGTTGGCGCGGTAGCTACCTTCTAGCTCGGCCCGGATATTCCCATACTGGCGGCCAATCGCGCCCACCACCACATAGCCATCCTTCATTTCGGTTTCAACTTTAGCCCCACCACCCGTGATAAAATCATGACCTTCTTGCTGGGCCACGCCGCCTTGCACGGTGACGTACGTCTGGCCGTCCCAGCTTTGGGCAAGCCCGGGCGTTGAAAGCAGGCTAAAGCTAAAAAGAAGGGCTTTGGCGGAATACTTGGTAAGCATCGATTAATCTCCTCTGATATGCCCAATCTTTCATCAGCCCTGTGATCTGTCAAGATACGTAAAGCACAGCCTGTGGCGCTTAGGCCACAAACTACACCTGCAAGCCCTGCACGCCGCGCAAATTGGCCAGCAACGGGGAAGAAAGCCGCAAACGCTGCGGCAACCTTAGCGTGGCCGCGCCCATGGAACTGGGCAGTTTTAGCATAATTGCGGTCGGGCCCGTGGCGGCGTTGGCCAGCAAAGTTTGCAGCTGCGGCATCGCGGCTGGGTCTTGCACCTCAATGAACAACTCGGCCCGTTCGGCCAAGAGGCTCTCCAGCGGCTTTACGCCCTCCACCACCTGGCGCAAGCGGTCGGCCTCAAAGCTAACTTTAAGGTTAAACAGCAGAGGCGTATTGAGTTGCGCCACCAAGGCACCATGCTGGCTGTAGGCTTCCGGAAACAGCACCAACTCGGCGTTGCCAGAAGTATCCGAGACATTCAGGGCTGCCATGCGGTTACCACTTTTGGTCTTAATCTCGCGGACGCTGTGCACCAGAGCCGCCACCTTGCAGCTCCCCCCCCCATTATGGGCAAAGGCTTCAAGTTCCAGCAGCGGTTTAAGCCCCTGCACGCGCGCCAGTTCGGCAGTGAAGGCTTCGAGGGGGTGCTGGCTTAGGTAAAACCCAACCGCCTCGGCCTCAAATTGCAATTGTTCTAAAGCTGCCCAGGGCGGGCACGGCTTGCAGCTGGCCATAAACGGGCCACTGTCGGCCACCCCGGTAGCTTCGCCAAACAACGAATTCTGGCCGCTGGTGACGGCTTCTTCGGCCGCACTGGCATAGGCCAGCAGCGGTTCAATGTTCTGCATCAGCCACGCGCGGTTGGGTTCCAGCGCATCCAGCGCACCCGCTTTAATCAGCACTTCTAATTGGCGCTTGTTCAGCACCTGTGGCCCCAAGCGGGCCAACGCCTCCCAGATGCTGCCAAACGGCCCGTTGGCCTCGCGTTCGCGTACCAGTTGGGTCATGGCTTCCTCGCCGGCGCCTTTTAAAGCACTTAACGCATGCCGGATATGGCCGTCTTCCACGGTAAAAAATACCCCACTATTGTTGATTGCCGGCGGCAATAACGCAATTTTCAGTGGCGCAATATCGGTGCGGTACTTGGCCAGTTTTTCCTGGTTACCACGGTCGTACGTCATGGTCGCGGCCATAAATTCGGCCGGATAATGCGCCTTTAAGTACGCAGTATGGTAGGCAATGAGCGCATAGGCCATGCTGTGCGCCTTGTTAAAGCCGTAGCCCGCAAAGGTTTCCATCAAGGCAAAAATGCGGGTGGCGTTGGCCTCATCAAGGCCATGATGCTCGGCTGCACCGGCAATAAATTTGGCCTTTTCCTTGGCCATTTCCTCGGGCTTCTTTTTGCCCATGGCGCGACGCAATAAATCGGCGGCGCCCAGGCTGTACCCGCCCAGAATCCGCGCCATCTGCATCACCTGTTCTTGGTAAATCGCGATGCCGTAGCTCACTTTTAGGGTTTCTTCGAGCAGCGGGTGGGGGTAGTCGGGCTCGGCCTTGCCGTTACGCACCAACAAATACTGCGGGATGAGATCCATCGGCCCTGGCCGATAGAGCGAGATCATGGCGCTGAGCGATTCCAAGCTATCGGCGCCAATCTTTTTACACAGGTCGGTCATGCCTGCGCTTTCAATCTGGAACACCCCCAATGTTTCGCCGCGCCGCAGCATGGCGTAGGTGGCAGCGTCATCCAGCGCCACGCGGTCAATTTCAAAGTCGGCCTTGTGGCGCTGCTTCACCAGCCGTTCGGCGGCGCGAATAATGGAAAGTGTTTTCAGGCCCAGAAAATCGAACTTCACTAGCCCCACATATTCGGCGTCGTTCATTGCAAACTGGGTCACGGGCAGGTGGCTGCGTGGGTCGACATACAGCCCGCACACCTGCGCCACGGGGCGGTCGGCAATAATCACACCAGCGGCATGGGTGCTGGCGTGCCGATAACACCCTTCCAGCGCCTGGGCGGTATCGATGAGCCGCTTCACGTCGTCTTCGGCCTCGTAGCGGGCCTGCAGCCGTTCGTCGTCGCACAGCACGTCGGCAATCGGCGGCGGGTTGGCACCTTCCGGAATCAGGGCGGCAATCTGCCCCACCCAGTTATAGCCCAGGGCCAGCACGCGCCCCACATCGCGCAGGCACGCACGAGCCTTAAGCGTACCGAAGGTAATAATATGCGCCACCCTGTCGGCGCCAAAACGGCGGCAGACATACGCAATCACTTCATCGCGCCGGTCTTGGCAGAAATCGATATCAAAGTCGGGCAGGCTCACGCGGTCGGGGTTCAGAAACCGCTCGAAGTACAGCTCCCAGCGCATGGGGTCGAGGTCGGTAATCTGCAGCGCCCACGCCACCACACTGCCCGCCCCGCTGCCGCGCCCCGGGCCCACGGGGATGCCCTGCCCCTTGGCCCACCGAATGAAATCGGAAGTTATCAAAAAATAGCCGTCAAAGCCCATGCGGGTGATAATCCCCAGCTCGTAAGCCAGCTGCGCGCCGTATTTTTGCTGGGCTGCGGCACGGGCGGCGGCGGGGTCGGCAGAATCCATTAACGTTGGGTACACCACCGTTTCCAGCCGCCGCGCCAGCCCACGTTCGGCCATGCGGCGCATCACCTCGGGCACCGGCATGGTTGGGTCGGGCGGCAGGTCCTCATCGCCCTCCCACCCAAATTCCCATTTGGGCATGAACATTTCCTTCACCGCGACCTGCGGCAACAAAAAGTGGCAACGCTTGGCAATTTCCACCGTGTTGGCCAAGGCGGCGGGAAGGTCGGCAAAGCGGGCGGCCATTTCCGTGGGGCTTGGCAGCGCATGGTTGGCCGTAAAGCGGCGACGCTGTGGGTCGTTCACGGTCGTGCTGTCGCCAATCGCCACCAGCACTTCAAAGGCGGCGAGGTCGGCGGCGGTGCCAAAGCGGGTATCGTTGCTGGCCACCAGCGGCAATTGGTGCTGACTGGCGTAATCGCGCAGCGCCGCCTCCATGGCTGCTTCGTGCTGCTGCGGTGCACTACCGTGGGGCCAATCATGCCGTTCCAGCTGCAGATAAAACCGGTCGGCAAACGCCTGCTGCAGCGGGCCTAAAAAATCATGCAAGCGACCCTGCAGCTGCCCCACCGCCGCCCAGCCACGGCTGTAGGCGCCGCTCAGGCATATCAGGCCCGCGTTCAGTTCCAGCACGCGGGCCAACGCAACCCCCGCCTCGCCTGCTGTGTACTTGCGTTGTTCGGCGTCACTGATGAGTTGCGCCAGATTTCGCCAGCCCTCGGCACTTTGCACCAGCAGTGTCAGCAGCGCCACCTGTTCGCGGCCCACCACACCATCTTGCGGTGGGGTGAGAACTGGCACCTCGGCGCCCAAAATTGGCTGCACGCCCGCAGCGGCCAAATGCTTGCTGGCCTCGGCGGCGGAAAAAAGATTGCCAAGTTCAGTCATCCCCAACGCTGGGTACCCCTGCGCCGCCGCCAACTTTGCCAGTTTTTTAACTGGCAACAGCCCTTCCAGCAGCGAAAAACTGCTTTTCACCGTAAGGGGAATATATTGCGGCACCTGCATAGGGCTACCCTAGCAAATCATGCCGCTGGGGGCTATGTTTTACGGCGGCTGGGGATTGATTTTTTACGCAGTGCGCTTGGGGTCTCGGCTGGCTGCAGCAGCCCTTCATGCATGGTAAACTGGCGGTAGCAACGGGCGGCCAACAACGGGTTATGCGTCACGATCAGCGCGGCCATACCTTGCGCAGCAATCAGTTCAAACAGCAGCTCGGTCACGGCGTCGGCAGTGTGGGGGTCGAGGTTCCCCGTCGGTTCATCGGCCAGCAGCAACTGGGGCTGGTTCATCAAGGCCCGCGCCAGCGCCACCCGCTGCTGTTCGCCGCCTGAAAGTTGGGTCGGTAAATGGTGCAGGCGGTGGGCCAACCCCACACTGGCCAACAGCTCGGCGGCTCGGGCCAGGTTGGCAGGCTGACCACCAATAGCACTGGGCAGTGCCACATTTTCCAGCGCCGTAAACTCGCGCAGCAAATGGTGAAACTGATAGACAAACCCGCACGCCGTATTGCGCAGCTTGGCACGGGCATCATCGGTAAGCTTGGCGGTATTGTGGCCGTTAAGTTCTACCGTGCCCTGGTCAGGAATATCCAGCAGCCCCGCCACATGCAGCAGGGTGCTTTTGCCGCTGCCGCTGGGGCCCACAATCGCCACCGCTTCGCCCGCGTTTAAAGTCAGGTTCACACCTTGCAAAATAATGGTTTCGCCAAACTGGCGGTGAATGTTGTGTAAGATCAGCAGTGGTTCTGTTGCAGGAGATTGCCGCGTCGGTTTGGCTTGATTGGCCTGACGGGTTGGCAGTGGCTCTCCTCGCAATGACATATTTTTACTACCCACGGCGCAATAACTCCACGGGGTGAAAACGGCTGGCCCGCCAGGCTGGGTAAAGGCTGGCCAACAAAGTCAGGCCCAGCGCCATACCCAGCACGGCCGCCAAATCGAGGATGCTGATGCGCCCCGGCAATTCGCTTAAAAAGTAAACATCACGCGGGAATAAATCGATGCCAAACACCGCCCGAATGCCATTCACCACGGCTGTCATGTTAAAAATAATCAGCAGGCCCAAAGCTGTTCCCGCCGCCGTACCCATCCCGCCCAGCAGCAGGCCGTTGTAAAAGAAAATTTTCCGAATCTGCCCCTGGGTGGCACCCATGGTGCGTAAAATGGCAATGTCACTCAGCTTATCGTTCACCAACATCATCTGGCCGGTAATAATGTTAAACGCCGCGACCAAAATAATCAGACTCAAAATTATAAACATCGTCACGCGTTCCACCTGCAGGGCCCGAAAAAATTCGCCGTTCGAAACTGTCCACGGCGTCAACGCAATATCGGGCGCGGCGGCATATTTTTGTGCGGCGGCAAAAATTTGCGGGCCGAGTACGTCAATCTCTTCAGGGTTGGCAATTCTAATTTCCAGTGCATCCACCGCCTCGCCACGCCGCAAAAACTCCTGCGCATCGGCCAGCTGCATAATCGCCAACGCGTTATCGAACTGCACCATCCCCACACTAAACGTGCCGCCCACCGGGTACTGCATGGCGCGGGGCACAAAGCCAAAGGGGGTACGGGCGCCGTCGGGCGTCAGCAGCGTCACGCCCATGCTGGGCAGCACGCCAAGGGCACTGGCCAGCCCCTGCCCCAACAGTACTGTACCCGCTGGGATTTCCGTAATTTTTCCCTCGGCCCCTAGGGTACTTTCAGTCAACGCCGCTGGGAATTTTGGCACACCACGCACAAAGGCGCCCGTGGCACGGCTGCCCGCACTCACCAACACCTGCCCCGCCACATACGGCGTGGCTTCAACAATCCCTGGAATACGCGTGAGGTCGGCGGCCAAGTTACCCGCTTCGGTACTTTGCAAACCGGCAATTTCTAGGTTCGCATGGCCACTTACGCCCAAAATACGATTCATCAATTCGGCCCGAAAACCGCTCATCACCGCCAATACTACCAGCAACGCCGCCACGCCCAAGGCTATCCCCAGCACCGAAAACACCGTCACCGCCTTGGTAAACCCCCGGCGCGAGGAAATATAGCGGCGCACAATCTGGGCGGTAAAACTCATGGGTTAGTGGTATCACACCCCCTTGACAGATGCCAGCCATGCTGTGCGTATACGCTTTAATTGTCATCACTCATTCAGGAGTATCCCATGAGTATCCCGTTTAAGCTTGGCCAACGCGTCCGCGTCAAGCCATCCCCCTGCCCCAACAGCTTGACGCACGACGTTGAGCACCTCATCGGCACCATTGTGGAAATTGAACGCGATTTCGGCTTCCGCACTTTGCCCACTGGCAAGAAAGCGGTTGAATCGCGCTACAGCATCCCCCCCGAACAGCTGGGCGCGCTGGTGGTGTTTGGCAACAGCCCTGACCGTTACCGCATCCCGCTGCACGAACTGGTGCCTGCATGAAGGCACTCTTTCGGGCCCGTCTGCGGCATAGCTACGGGCTTATGCCACAGCATCGAGCCGAAGCCGCACGGCTGCTAATTCTTCCGCGCCGTGTTGGTCAGGTCGGTGAAATATACCTTGAAGCCACCACCGGCCGGCACCATGCCCGCGTGTACTGGAAAATCAAAGGCCAATGGTACGCTGTGAATGTGCCACTCGGGCACCTCGAACCCTGCTAAAAGGCCCTCCACGCGGAGGGCCTTTTGGTGTATTAAACCAGTTACCAAGGCCACGTGCCCACAGGCAATTCCTGCTTGGTACCACTCTTGCGGTTCACCCATTCCACCACGCCATTTGCAGCCCCTTTAGGCCCCACCACCGCTTGCCAGGGGCAACCCAGCAGGTCGGCATCGGCAAATTTTTCGCCCGTACTCAGGTCACGGTCATCATACAATACCTCAATCCCTGCCCGCTGCAGGCTTTCATACAGCGCATCAGCCGCTTGCTGGGTGGCAGGGTCGCTGGCCTTCAGGCTGATGAGATTTACTTTGTACGGCGCCACTTCTTCGGGCCAAATCAGGCCTTTGTCATCGCTCAAAATCTCGGCAATCGTGCCCATCATGCGGCTGGGGCCAATGCCATAGCAGCCCATAATCGGGTGTTGCGGCTTGCCGCTGGCATCGGCATAGGTAAGGCCACACGCCGTACTAAAACGGGTGCCGAGCTTAAATATATTCCCGACCTCAATGGCTTTATGCTTCACCAGCTTGGCCTCATCGCCCGGCTGGTAGTTGGGTAAAATCCCTGCCAAAGCTTCCTGGTCTTCAATAATTTCGCTATTGATCCCGAAGCGTTCGGCCATCCCCGCCACGGTGCGCGTGCCCGCAATTTCGTACACCACGTCCTCGCCCGCGTCGGTCAGCGTCTGGAATTCGTGACTGTACTTGCTAAAAGTTCCGCCGGAAGCAAAGGTAATTAAAGTACTTTCACCCAGGCCCATGCGGCGGTAAATTTTCATATAGGCGGCCATCACGCGGTCGTAAAAGGTGTCCAAATCTTCTTGGGTGGTATGAAAGGAATAGAGGTCTTTCATACGGAATTCGCGGCCCCGCAACAGCCCGCTTTTGGCCCGCGCTTCATTGCGGAATTTGGTCTGAATGTGGTACACCGCCTGCGGCAAGTCGCGGTAGCTATTCACCATTTGGGCGGCCAGCGGGGTCACCACTTCCTCATGGGTGGGCCCGAGTGCCAGGTCACGGTCGCCCGCACCTTTCAATTTAAACAATACATCAATCGCGTTCCAGCGCCCCGTAACCTCCCAAATTTCGCGCGGGTGCAAGGCAGGCATGAGAATTTCTTGGCTACCAATCGCGTTCATTTCCTCGCGCACGATTTGCTCGATTTTGGTCAGCACCCTAAGGCCAATCGGCAGGTAGCTGTACACCCCGGCCATCACCTGATTCACGTACCCGCCGCGTGTTAAAAGCTGCGCATTACGCGAAATTTCATCCTTGGAAATATCTTTGCGGGTTTTTAAAAACAATTGGCTGCGGCGCATATATAATCCTTTTTATAGGCAATTATCATGCCGCTGCTGCCTTGGCTTGGCAAGGCATAACTACATACTTAATACTGATGATTTACAGCACGTAAACAAACAGGAAGAGGCCAATCCAGACCACATCGACAAAGTGCCAGTACCACGCAGCTGCTTCAAAATAAAAGTGCTGGTGGCGGGTAAAATCGCCCCGTTGCAACCGCCAGTGCAGCCACATCAACATAATGCTGCCAATTAAAACGTGGAAGCCATGGAAGCCCGTGACCATGTAAAAGATTGAGCCAAACACCCCGCTATTAAGCATCACCCCTTCGTGGTACAGATGCATGTATTCATACACCTGAAAGCCAAGGAAAATGACCCCCAGCTGCCAGGTTAAAAAGGTGCCCAAAATCGCTTCTTCGCGCCGATTGTTCAGCAGCGCATGGTGCGCCCAGGTAATGGTGGCCCCGCTGGTTAAGAGCAGCAAGGTCATCAGCACCGGCAGGTGCACGGGGATACTGGCAATATTGGCGGGTGGCCACTCGGGGTTATGGGCCCGCAGGTAAAAATAGGCCGCAAAAAAAGCGGCAAAAAACATCACTTCGCTGATGATAAAGAATACCATGCCATAACGCTGGCCCAAATCCTGCACCAAAGGCACCATCCCGCGGCCAAAGCCGCGCGCCTTGGCGCTGCGGGTCATTTCCCAAAACCATTGAAAGGACGCTGTCAGCGTCACCAACAGGCCCATCAACAGCACCAAATTCCCCACCAAAGCAGGCTGCATGTGCAGCTTGGCAATCAGGCCAAAGGCAATCAGACCTGCGCCTAAGCACGAAATCGGCGGCCAGATGCTGGGGGCCGGGATGTAAAATTGGTGGTCCTGTTCATGCGCCATCGTTAGTTGGCTTTCGCTGGGGCTTGGGGTTCGGAAGAATTGCGCGGGCGGCTGTTGGCCGTCTGTTCCGCCAATGCGGGGTTTTCGAACATCGGCAGCTTGGTGCCTTTGTAATCTATTTCAATGCGGCCATCGGCCACAAAATCGCGGACAAAATCATCGGAGTGTGTATGCCCCCAGCCGCCCAAATAGACTGCCAGCACAAAGAAGTAAATAACCGCCCCCACCACCCCCACCGCGCCCGCCTTCATGAACATGCTGTAGGTTTGCACGTAGTCTTTTTCCACGGCCTGCATATCGTAGTGAAATTGCTTGTCGGACATACGGTATATTCTTAGTTGGTGGTTGGGCTTATGGGTTGGCTTAACGGTACTGGCAAATAGGCCTGGCCGTAAACACTCCCTTGCGGCATTGGGGGTAATTTGTGGCTAAAACGCCACCAGAAAATACTACTTCCCACCGCCAGGGCAAAGGCGCCGAGGCTTAATGCCAACACAATATTTTTGTTCATGCCCAAACCTTGCATAGGCGCCCATAAAACGCAAGCGGGGCGGCACTGCTGTGCCGCCCCAAATGTCGTCAATCGTCTTGGCAATCGCTGATCACTATATTCAAGCTTGCCCGCAAGTCTTCGCGATTCTCGGTACGCCGTTGGGCAATCATGGCGCAGAGCTGTTGGCGCTCAACCTCGCTGAGTCCGTCATCCGCGGTTGGCTGGGCATGAGGGTTCACAGCACCAGGCACTTCAAGTTCGTTGTCCAGCTGTTGCTGCTCCAGTTCTGCAGCCCGCTCGAACGAGCGGTTATCAGGGGCTCTTGGTGGAAAGAGCGGGTCACGGGCCCATTCAGACTGTTCTACAGGCGCGGCCCCAAGGGCAGAGATTATTTCGGCCTTGTGGTCACCCGCAGGACGAATCGGCTTAAATAGCCTTTTTGAAACGTTATCGTTCATGCCGAACTCCTCTGGCACGGGGTTAAGGTACTACCTTCCTACGCCCCCAACCCTTGCCGCGCAAGCCCTGCTGTGCAAAAGCTACCCTATGGCGAAAAAGCAATCGGCGCAAACGAACGATGGCCTGCATTACCTGCAGGCCGAGTTGCCGCGCCTGCCGACCGCGCCCGGGGTGTACCGGATGCTGAACGACGCCGGTGCGGTGCTGTACGTCGGCAAGGCCCGCAACCTGAAAGCCCGCGTGACCCAGTACACCCAACCGACCCGCCTGCCCACCCGCATCCGTAAAATGGTGTTCGAAACCCGCCAACTGGTGACAGTGCAAACCCACACCGAGGCCGAAGCCCTGCTGCTCGAGGCCAATTTAATCAAAAGTCTCAAGCCCAAATATAACATTACCCTGCGCGATGATTCTTCGTATGTAAGCGTCGTGATTACAGGCGATGCTACACCTCTCATTCGCAGCCACCGCGGCGCCCAGCGTGCCAAAGTGAAGGGCGATACCTACTTTGGCCCCTACCCCTCTGCCGGCGCAGTTTACCAAACGCTCGACTTCATGGAGCGTGTATTTAAGCTGCGCACGTGCTCCGATACCACCTTTGCGCACCGCACCCGCCCGTGCCTGAAGTACGATTTAAAACGCTGCACCGCGCCATGCGTGGGTAAAATTGCGCCTGAGAGCTACACTGCCGATGTGACCGCCGCCAAACAGTTTTTACAAGGCGAGCGCACCAAGCTGCTGGCCACTTTGCAAACCCAAATGAACGATGCCGCGGCACAGCTTCATTACGAAGCCGCCGCCGCTGCGCGCGACCGCATCCGTGCCATCAGCCAGCTGACAGAAGCCAGCGGCGCCGTCACGCATATCCTTCCCGAGGCCGATGTGTTTGCTCTGGTTACCGATGGCGGCAAGGCCTGCATTCAGGCGTTTTACTACCGCGGCGGGCAGCATGTGGGGAACCACCTCTTTTGGCCCGTCTATGCCGCCGAAAGCGAAGGCAATGCTGAATTGATGCGGGTGTTTTTGGCGTTACATTACGCCGCCCGCCCTGCGCCTATGCGGGTGGTGTGCAATCTGGAACCCGCCGACGCCGCCGCCCTGGCCGAAGCCCTGACCACCACCAGTGGCAAGCAGGTAAAAATTGAGGCCCCCACCCGCGGCGAAAAGGCCGAAATTGTAGCCCGCGCCAAACAGAATGCCGCCCATGCACTGCACAAGCGCTTAAGCGAAAGCGGTAATTGGCAGGCCCAACTGAACGAACTGGCCAAGCTGCTGCAGATTGGCGATATCACCAAACTGGAGTGCACGGATATTTCAAATATTTCAGGCAAGTACGCGGTGGCGAGCCAAGTCTGTGCGGGCCCGGAAGGCATGGAAAAAAACCGTTACCGCAAGTATAAAATCGAAACCAAATCCACGCCCGACGACTACGCCATGCTGCGCGAGGTGTACACCCGCCGCTTTGCCCGCATGGTGCAGGAACCACCCGAGCATTGGCCGCAGGTGATGCTGGTGGATGGCAGCAAAGGGCAGCTGAATGTGCTGATTGAATGTGCCCAAGCTGCCGGTCTGTGGGGAAATGAAAACTCCCCCCAATTGCTCGGTGTGGCCAAGGGCGAAGAACGTGGCAAGGGGCTGGAAACCTTTTATCATGCCACACCCAGAGGTTTGCACATCCTACCCATTGCGTACAACTCACCACTTATATTTGTGTTGCAACGCATCCGCGATGAAGCGCACCGCTTTGCGATTACTTTTCACCGCGCCAGCCGCGCTACGGCCCTCAGTGTAAGCCGCCTCGATGAAATTCCGGGGGTCGGCCCCACCAAAAAGAAGGCATTGCTCCAGCACTTTGGCAGCGTGGCTGCAGTGCGCGGCGCCAGCTTAAGCCAATTGGAAGACGTGCCGGGCCTGGGCAAAGCGTTGGCACGGATTGTGTTTGATTACTTTCAGGGTTGACAGCTACACTGATTATTAAGTATACATATTATTAAGAGGGCGATTGGCGCCTTCTCACGTTTATAAGGAGGCCCAGATGGGGCTTTTCGGAGGCGGTGACTTCAAAGTCACCACAGGCGGCTTTTTTGGTTCAACCAAAAAGTCGGGGCTGACAGAACAATCCGCCCACAGCTATGCGCAAAACCTTTCTCGCGATGGCAAGCGCTACTATGTGGTTGACGCACGCGGGAATGAAGTGGCCAGCTACAAGAACGGCCGCTGAAACTTTCTGAAATCACGATTAACCAAGGCCGCCCTCGTGGCGGCCTTCACTATTTCCCCTCAATGCTTTTTACCGCTTTGCCAAACTCCCAAAAATCGTGTACAAAACGCTATGGATTGCCAGCCCTACACCCTCAACCTGCCGCCAGCCCCCGTGGCCGAGCTGCGGGTTTACCAGCTTTCGCCCGGGGCGCAGGTGCACCTCAGCCCGCTGTGGGGCACGGTCACTTATCGCATCGAAGATGGTCATTTAATCCTCAACAGCAAAGCGGGCGGCACGGTGCTGCTGCGCGATTATTTACCAAGCCTGCACGATACCAAGTGCCCAGCCGCCCTCACCCTGCCAAAAGGCGCAAAGCGCAGCACGCAAAGCTGGCGCTGGCAGCGGGAAAACTATTAAATATCTTTGGCCACCAGCCGCGTTGCGCCATCAATCTGGTACAGCGCACCCGTATTGCCGTACAGCTGCGCCTTGGGGGTTTGGGCGTCCACCGCATCCCGAATCGCCATCACCAGGTCGGCCCGTACTTGATGCGCCGCCTGCAGCATCGCCGCATTGGTACGGCCGGCGTCTTGCAGCAACCGAAACTCGGCTTCCAGTTGCATGGCCTCGCGCTGCGCGGCTACATCGGTGCGCCAGCTGTCGCGGTGGCGTTTGGTCTCGGCCAGCAGTTGTTCCAGCCGCAAGGTTAACCGCCGCTTATGCAGCAAACGGGCTTCGGTGGCGGCCTTATCGGCGCTTAAACTGCCGCCGTTTTCTTCCAGCAGTAACCCTAATAATTCGCGGCAGGTGGCACGCGCTTCGGCCAGTTGCTGGCTAGCCGCAGTGGGTACCACAGGCCCACGCGGGCGCATGGGCAAGGGCAAGCGGCCCTCGCGCAAGTTAGGTTGAGGGTTAGGCTGATTGTAATCACCGACCATGTTGCGCGTGCTCCTGTTGCAATAAAAGTTGGCGGTACACCTGGTCGCCCAGGCCAAAGCCACCGTTTTTGGCAATCGCTTTGCCAATTTCGTTATTCAGTTCTTGCCGAAACATCTGTTCGCCCACGCCGCCATTAAAGTTGGCGTCTTCGTTCTGGCTTTTCATCAGGCTTAAAAACTGCGTCACGTAAAAGGCTTCAAAATCTGTCGCCGCCGCACGGGATTTTGCCCGTTGCACCGGGGTTAAGCTGGCGCCCAGTTCGGGCGGCTTGGTCTGAATCTTTTCCATTACAAGATAACCAATTCTGCCTGCAGTGCCCCAGCAGCCTTAATGTTTTGCAGAATCGAAATCACGTCACGTGGCTTCACACCCAGCGCATTCAGGCCACTCACCAAATCGGCCAGATTTGCCCCGCCGCGCAGCACGCTAAACTTGCCCTCGTTTGGGTCGTCTTCCACGCGCTTGATGGTGCTTTTGGGCGCCACCACCGTCTGCCCTGCCACGTTAAAACTGAAGGGCTGGCTCACCGCTGTATCTTCAGTAATTGTAATGGTCAGATTGGCGTGCGAAATCGCGACGGGTGCAATCCGCACGTCTTCGCCCATCACAATCGTGCCCGTCTTTTCGTCAATCACCACCCGCGCAGCGGTGGTCGGTTCAATGCGCAGATTTTCAATTTTTTCAATTAAAGCTGCCAGTTCAGGCTGGTAACGGGTGGGTACGGCAATCCGCACCATCGCGTTGTCGCTAGTGGTGGCCAAGGGTTCGGCCAAAGCGGTATTGATGGCGTCTTTCAGGCGCATCGCGGTGGTAAAATCGGGCTGGCGCAGCACAAATTTCAGCTCGGTGCCCAGTTGGGAAAGTTCAAAGCCAGTCTCGCGCTCGACTACCGCACCTTCGGCAATTCGCGCCACCGTGGTGTGGTTGCGGGCAATCGTGCTGCCGTCTTTACCAGTCGCCTGAAAGCCGCCCACCACCATCGCGCCTTGGGCCACGGCATAGGTGTTGCCATCGGCGGCCATTAAGGGCGTGGCCAGCAGTAGGCCGCCTTCGAGACTTTTGGCATCACCTAAGCTGCTGACTGTCACATCCAGCCGCCCACCCTGCCGTGCGAGGCTTGGCATATTGGCCGTAACCATCACGGCGGCCACGTTTTTGGTTTTAATTTGGGTGAGGGTATCTTTGGCATTCACGCCCAGGCGCTCCAGCATATTGGCCAGTGTTTGGCGCGTGAACGGAATGCCGTTGGCGCTATCGCCCGTACCCGCCAGCCCCACCACCAGCCCGTAGCCTACCAGCACGTTGTCGCGCACGCCGTCCAGGTCGGTCAGGTCTTTAATCTTCACGCTTGGTGCGGCAAAGACGTTGCTGCCCATGGTTATCAGGCAAAGGGCCAATAGGGCAGGAAACAGGGAATGAAATGCTCTCATGGCCAGCATTATGCACGGCCTGTGCCAAGGTGTTGAGGTTGGCACGGGCAATGCATAGTTGGCCCAAGAGAGAACACAAGGAACAACAATATGCCCAACGCCACCTTTGCCGCCCTCAGCCACCGCATGGATTACCTGATTGCCCGCCAAGGCGTGGTGGCCAGCAACATCGCCAATGCCGATACCCCGAATTATTTGGCCAAAGACCTTACCTTTACCCCCAAAGCCGAAGGCAATTTCGGCCTGCGCGTTACCAACGCCCGCCATTTAGGCGGCACTGCGGGCGGCGCAGCTGGCGTGGGGAAACTGACTGAAGATAGCCGCTTTCTACAACACAATGGCAACAGCGTGCGGCAGGATATGGAAGCCTTAAAGCAAGGCCAAACCAGCCTGGATTACCGCCTGATGACCCAGCTTTACACTGCGCAGATGCAACTGCAGCGCACCGCCATTGGCCGCGGGCAATAAATCAGGAACTAGGATTTTTGAATGGACCTTCTCAATAACATGAATGTAAGTGCCGGCGGCATGCTGGCGCAAAGCACCCGCATGAAAATCGCGGCCGAGAATATCGCCAATGCCGACAGCGTCCAGCGGGAGGGGGGCACCGGCCCCTACGTGGCCAAGCAGGTCTACTTCCGCACCTTTACCGATGCCATGGGCACTCAGCGCGTGGCCGCCACCGTGCGCGAAGATACCCGCACGCCACCCACAGCCGTGTACAACCCAAGCTCGGACTTGGCCGACGCGCAGGGGTTTGTACTCATGCCGAACGTCAACACCACCATCGAAAACATGAACATGCGGGAAGCCCAACGCAGCTACGAAGCCAATATGGCTGCCATTACCACCGCGCGGGAAATGGCCACCCGGACGCTTGACCTGCTGCGCTAGCTGACACGCAGTGTCATCCTGAGCGCAGCGAAGGACCCAGGTCTTTATTTGGAAAAGCCCTAGACTTCCAAAGTTAACTTGATTAACTTGCGCCCAACAACAAGCCAAACACAGAAGTGCTGCCATGACCCCCTTAAAACTTACCCCTTCCCTTGGCAATGTGTTGGGCGGCGCAGGCGCTACCCCAGCTGCCGCACAGGGCGGCCCAAACTTTGCCGATATGTTGCAAAACATGATTACCCAAACCGTGCAAGCGCAGGGGAAAAGTGAAGCCCTGACCATGGCCGCCGCCAGCGGCGAAACCGTGCCGCTGCACGAAGTGGTGCAGGCGATTTCCCAAGCACAATTAACCCTGCAAACGCTGGTCACTGTACGTGATAGGGCCGTGGAGGCGTATCAGGAAGTGATTCGGATGCCGATCTAGGCTACTTGCCAACGCAAACGGCGGGGGCTTTTGGCCCCCGCCGTTTATGCAAGTCTTCAAGTCGTGGAAAGCTCCATTTCAAAGCGGCGCTCGGTGAATTTCTTGAGAATCACACCCGCCGCAACGAAATAAAGTTCTTGCGTCTCCGCAGCCTTCAAGTGCACTTGGCGATTTGGGCAGGCAAGCCAGCCAGCTGCATTGGCTGTTTCAGTTGCCATGCCTTTCATACCCGACCAAATCTTCTTCTGGTAAAAGGTGGGGTCTTTTGAAGATTGGAATTTGGCATGCTCAATAGCGTTCAACCCCACCATAGTCCCAAGCCACACTGCGATCAGCATTGCGCCACGCGCCGAGCGACTCTCATTGAGTCGAAGTCCTTGCTTCGGGTTTTCAGGTATAAAGCCATGTGCTTTGCTTTCAATACAATAAGCTTTTTTGGCTTTCTTGGCTAACTTAAGCCATGGAGCATTGGGAGTCTCTCCCTCTGCATAGGCCTGAAAAAGTTGCTTCAACTCTTGGACTAAGGGCTCAGTCGGAAACATTTGCCCTAAGCAATCAGTGATCTCGAGAGAGAGACTAAAATCAATTTTTATCTGCTTGTCAGACATCTCTATCTCCACCGAAAAGACCCCGCACCTGCGGCTTGGGGGCAGGTTGCGAAAGCCGTTGCTGGAGGGCAAAACGGCATGAATAAATTTAAACTTATCTATTCCTATGTATACCTTTAGTCAAGAGGCCCAAAAACCTTGACAAATTAAGCATTCCCCCGCAAAAGCGGGCCTATGACTGACCAAAATACTTCAGGGCCAACGCCCGCCGCCGCGCTCGAAGCGCCCGCCAGCACCCCCAAAAAGGGCACCTTAAGCCTTGGCGGCACGCTTTCGGTGGGCGCCGCTGGCAGTGCGGCCAAGCCAGGCGGCGTGAGCGTGGAAGTGCGCCGCCGCCGCTTCGATGGCCCCACCGCACCCACGGCCACGGCGCCTGCCGCCGCCCCGAGCATGCCAAAGCCGCTGCCCGCCCCGATTCTCGCCGCCCCCGTGCAGCCCAACCCCCCTGCGCCCAAACAGGTGGCCAAGCCCAAAGCCGTGGAAAGCGCCGCCGCAACGCCGATTACTGCCGCACCCGCCGAAGCTGCCCCAGTACCTGCCATAGCTACGCCCGCCGTAGCACCTGTTGCCCCCCAGCTTTCCGCCCGCGATGCCGCCCTGCTCAAAGCGGGCGACCTGCAAGGCCTTAATATCAAAACCGCCCAGGAACGCGCTGCCCGCGAAGCCGCCGAGCGCGACGCCGCCAAGGCCGAAAAAGAGCGCCTCGCCGCCCTGGCCGCCCAAAGCCGCGCTGGCACGGGTGGCGGCGGTGTGCAAAGCGGGACGCTGAATTCCAGCGGCCCCGCCCGCAGCGTCGATAGCCGCGCCTTTACCAAAACCACCATCAGCCTCGATGACGCCCGCCGCCGCAGTAGCACCAGCGGCCGCCCCGAAACCAAGGATGCCGGCGCCAAACGTGGCCGCAATGCCTATATGTCCGACCTCGCCGACAAGGCCCGCACCAACTCGGGCGGCAAGCGCCGTGGCCGTGGCGGCCCGCGCGAGGCCAACCTGGACGTACAGGCAGGCCCCGCTGAAAAAATCAGCCGCGATGTGTATATTCCTGAATTTATTACCGTGGCCGAGCTGGCCGCGCGGATGAGCGAAAAAGCCGCCGACGTGGTGAAAAAGCTGATGCTGATGGGCGAAATGGTGACCGCCAACCAGACCATCGACCAGAGCACCGCCGAAGTGATCGTGACCGAAATGGGCCACAAACCCAAGCTGCAACAGGCCATCAGCTTTGAAGAGATGCTGCGCGACGTGGCCGACACCCCCGAGCAGCTCATCACCCGCGCGCCGATTGTGACCATCATGGGCCACGTCGACCACGGCAAAACCACGCTGCTGGATACGCTGCGTAAGGCCAACGTGGTGAAGGGCGAAGCGGGCGGCATTACCCAGCACATCGGCGCCTACCAAGTGAAAGCCCCCAGCGGCCGTTTAATTACCTTCCTCGATACCCCCGGCCACGCCGCCTTTACCGCTATGCGGGCGCGCGGCGCGCAGGTGACTGACGTGGTGATTTTGGTAGTGGCCGCCGATGACGGCGTGATGCCGCAAACCGCCGAAGCCATTGCCCACGCCCGCGCCGCCGGTGTGCCGCTGGTCGTGGCCTTGAATAAAATCGATAAACCCACCGCCAACCCTAGCAAAGTAAAAAACGAACTGCTCAGTTACGATGTGGTGCTGGAAGAATTTGGCGGCAACGTGCCCTGTGTGGCGGTTTCGGGCCTGACGGGCCAGGGCTTAGGCGAGCTGGAAGAAATTGTGCTGCTGCAAGCCGACGTGCTGGATTTAAAAGCCAACCCGCTGCGCCGCGCTGAAGGTACGGTGGTGGAAGCGCGGCTCGATAAAGGCCGCGGCCCCGTGGCCACGGCGGTGGTGCAAACAGGCACCCTGCGGACAGGCGATATTGTGGTCGCAGGGCCGGTGTGGGGCCGCGTGCGGGCCCTCATTAACGACCGTGGCCAAACCATTAAGGAAGCGGGCCCTTCGCTGCCCGTCGAAATTCTGGGCTTGAGCGGCGTACCTGCGGCAGGCGACACCTTCATTGTGGCGGCCGATGAAAAGACCGCCAAGGATGTAGCAGGCCAACGCGATACGCTGGGCCGTGAACGCGCCCAAGCGGGCCGCAAGCTGACGCTGGAAGGCCTGATGGAAAAGCTGACCGATGAAGGCCAGGGCGTGAAGGAGCTGAACATTATTGTGAAGGCCGACGTGCAGGGCAGCGTGGAAGCGATTCAATACGCCCTTGGCCAGCTGAACGCCGACCAGGCCAGTGTGAAGGTGAAAGTGGTGAGCGGCAGCGTGGGCGTGATGACCGAAACCGACGTGAACCTGGCGATTGCGGCCCATGCCCTCATTGTGGGTTTTAACGTCCGCGCCGATGCCACCGCCCGCGACATTGCCGAGCGCAATGGCATTGAGCTGCGTTATTACAGCATCATCTACCAACTCATTGACGACATTAAAGCCGCGATGAGCGGGCTGTTGGCCCCCAATATGGTGGAAGAAGTGACGGGCACGGCCGAAATCCGCGCCCTGTTTACCTACGAAAAGCTGCGGATTGCGGGCTGTATGGTCAGTACCGGAAAAATCAATCGCGGCAGCAAGGTACGCCTGCTGCGCGACGGGCAGGTGATTTACACGGGTGACCTGAGTACCCTAAAACGCGGCAAAGATGACGCCAAGGACGTGGCCGCCGGCTTCGAATGCGGCATGACCTTCGCCAACTTCACCGACTTCAAGGAAAAAGACGTGGTGGAAGCCTTTGCAGTGAAGGAAGTCAAGCGCACGATTGATGACTTAAAGTCTGTAGCTGGGAAGGCGTAAATTGTGCGGCTGATTGTCATCCGCCACGGCGAAACGACTGGAGACGTAGAAGACCGCTTTGGTGGTGCTTACGATGATGAGCTTTCGCCTCACGGCCACATACAGGTGCAGCAACTCACCGAAGAACTTGCGGGAAAAGGGATTCAAAAAATTTTTACCAGCCCTTTAAAACGGGCGCAGCAAACCGCTGCAGGGCTGGCAGAAAAAATTGTTTGTCCGGTAAAAATTATTCCTGATTTTAAAGAACGCGCTCAGTATGGCTTGCTTACTGGCATGACCAAAACAGAAGCCCGCGCGCAGCACCCAGATTGGGTGGAAGCCCTTAAAGACCGCCTAAATACGATTCCTGAGGCCGAGAGCTATGCCGAAGCCAGCTCTCGCACCAGCACCGCGTTTGCCGAATTATTAACCAACCTTGAAACAACAGGCCAAAGCTGCGCTGCGATTGTATGGCATGGTGGTGGGATGCGGGTGTTGTTTCGCGACATGTTAAAATGGGGCGAGCTAAGTAAAATTGGTGATTGCTGCTGGGTAGAACTGGAAAAAACCAAAAATAACGAAACATTTAAAATTTTAAATTCTCAGCGAATTGGCTTTGAGTTTAGTATCTCATAACATGCCCCCCAAAGCCCTCACCCTCCACGCCTGCGAACAAGTTCTGCGCTTTACCCGCGTCGCGGCATGGGATGATTTAAGCGAAGAGCGCAAGGTGCAGCTGGGGTTTAACCTTGGTATTGTGGCACTTGGCCTAGGCCTAAGTAAGGCTGAAGGCTACGACGCAATGGCGCAAACCCGCATGGGCACGCTAAGTATGCCAGCCCTGCACGCGCACCTGCGGCAGCTGGTGGCGCAGCACCACGTGCTGGTGAACGAAAGCCAGATTGCCCGGGATTTTTAGCGAACAGTTGGCTGGGCGCGCAGCCAAGTAGCCAATTGGGGAGCTTCAAAATTCCCTTGCGCGACTTCAATCATGGTAAGTACTGCACTGGGGTTATCGGCATCCAAACTCATCCCGTTAAGTTCCAAAAATGTCAGGCCCGTGCTCAACGAAGTGCGCTTGTTGGCATCGTTAAATGGGTGGTTGCGGGCAATCCCGACAATTAACCAAGCGGCCAAACCAAATAAATCTGGCTGTGGGTCTTCATAAGCCCAAGCCTTTTTGGGGCGGGCCAAGGCACTTTCCAGCAGGTTAAAATCCCGCACACCGGCCAGCCCACCATATAAGCTTAACTGTACATCGTGAATTGCCAGCACAACTTTGGCGTTTAGCCATTTTGGTTCTTGCATCTGGATGACTAACGATTGGCCAGTTCACGCAGCACATTTTTATGCCGTGTCATCACACGCTCCGCTGCCTCCATGGCTTCGGCAAACTGGGCATCAAAATTACTAACGGTTAAGCCCTGTGGTGAGTCCACCAAATGCACCTCATCACCCACCTTTACCCCCAACTTGGCGAGAACGTCAGCAGTCAGGATAATCCCTGCACTATTCCCCACTTTTACAATTTTTACGGTTTTCATTGGTCAACCCTTTCTGTGGTTGTTATAACATATGTTATAACGCACCAGCAAGCCCCTGACAGGGTATAACTTTAAGTAGCAACAATTTCAATTTCAGTAGGTTGCAGGGCCAATAGCCGCGTGAAGTCGGCGGCTGCCAGCGCCACACAGCCTGCCGTGTGGGCCTTCCCTTCATGCAGCTGATGGATAAATACCGCGCTGCCAAGCCCTTTCACGGCGGGAAGGTTGTGGCTGATGACCAGCAGGCGGTCATAGGCCTTATCTTCGCGCCACAGTGCTTCATGGCTGGCCGAAAAGCCTGCGGGCACGAGGGTGTTGTAGGCAGGGCTTTCAGGCGCGTCGCACCAGCCCATCTGGGGGGTCATTGGCAGCCATTGCAGGCCTGAATTTTGGGGTTCCGGAACGCGGTCGGGGCGGTACAGGCCATACAGAATATGATACGTGCCAAGCGGCGTCCGTCCGTCCCCTTCGCGCTTTTGGGGGGCAGCAATCACGCCAGCCTTTCCCAATGCCACCGGGCACGAAAATTCACCGCTACTAAGCTGCCCTTGCGGGGTATTTGCCGTTCCCTGCACACGTACCAGCATCGTTTAAGCGCGGCTCACCTTCAGCAGCACCAAAAACTCGGTATCCTGGCCACGGTTTTTGGCACGATTGAAAATTTCGCCCACGCCTGGAATCTGCCGCAGGTTGGGCTCGTAGCTGTTATTAATCGTGGTGTTGTTTTCAATCAACCCGCCAATCGCGTAAATCCGGCCATATTCCAGCACCATATCTTGATCGATCAAGTTATTGGCCAGTTCGGGCACGGCGTTAATCACGGGCGCGCCGGTACCAATGGCGGTGCGAATTTCCGTCTCACCCGCTTTGGTGGCGAGGCTTAAGCGGAACCGCAGCTGTACATTGTTGCGGCCAATAAAGGGCATCACCGACATCACCGTGCCGCTGTTTTTAAACTTGGCACGGTCTTGACGGCTGCCAATCACCACATCGCCGGTGCTGGTGGTGTTTTGGTTTACCTCGGTTTCGGCATAACCAAGTTGGCGCGTCACGGCTACGCGGGAAATTTGGTTGTTCCGCGCCACCAGGTTGGGGCTGGAAATGGTGTAAACATCGCCCAAAGTTGCAAGGCTTTGCAGCACCAGCGCCATATCGCCCGCACGGCTGGCCAGGGTAAAGAACCCGCCCTGCACGGTGGCGCCTGCGGCGCCGAGCGTGCTGCGCGCATCGGCAAAGAAGCCCAGGCGGTTTAAGGCACTGCCCGTCACGTCGCGGCCATTCAACTGTACATCGATACCACGTTGTGTATTTTTATCTTTAATTAAAGCCACAATCCGGGCTTCCACCACCACTTGCCGATGCGCTGAAGCCTGCACTTGCTCCAGATATTCCTCAATCTGGCGGTGCGCTTCAGGGGCGGCACGGACGGTAATCAGGCCCGCACTTTCGGTTAATTTAAACCACGGCGAGGCTGTTTCTTCTGGCGCGTTGTGGTCGGTACTTTGCGGTGTCGCAATATTTTGCAGCACGTTGCTATCGGTCACGATGCTGGGCTGGCCAACGGCCAGTGGGAATAGGCCCGCATCGGTGCCGGTTGTACCACTGGGTGGCGGTAACAGAGCTGTGCCATTCGCCCCATTGTTGCTGGTGTTGTTGCCCGCCGCCACCAGTACACCGCTGCTATTCATCCCGCTAGCGGCCGTGCTGCCAGTGGCAGCGTCGCTCGCCCCCACCTTCACCAATTCAGCCATGGTTTCGCGCACTTGCTTCCACACTTCGTCACTGTAAGCGGTGTCCAGCTCGTTGCTGCTGCCCTGGGTGGTGGTACCCGCAGCCAGTTCGGGGGTTAATTCAGCACGCGAAACCAAGCTGCCCTTGCGGTCGGATTGCGAAATTTCTAGAATATAGTTCCGCACCGGTAAGCGGGTAATGTACCAGATGCCATTCACGTAATTGTAATGGTAGCCTGCTTTGCCGAGCACCAAATCCAGCATTTCCTGAAAGTTGGCGCCGCTGTGCACCACCGTGACAGTCCGATTGCGCAGGCCTTGCGGCAGCACCACGCTTTCACCCGCCGCATTGGCCAGTTCCAGCACCACACTTTCCAGGTCGCGGCCGATGTACGCTACATCGAAGGGCGGTAAGTCAGGTTTTTTCAGGTGAATCTGGTCCCGCACCCGTACCGTGCTACCCGTTTGCACGCGCTGCATATGAAAAACCCCGTCGCGCAACGCATCGGGTGGCGCCATGATGGTGCGAGCATCTTGCAGCTCACGCTCGGTCGGGGCCCGCACTTCATCGTTGTAGCTGCCACTGCACGCCGCCAGCAGCAGCGGGAAAAGCATCATCAGGGGCAGGTTGCGGCGCATGTGTGTCTCCTAATAATAGCTATCGGCCACCAAAATAATCCGTGCCCCACCAAACACGGTCACGAACAGTTGCGTTCCCGTCAGGTTTTTAATCCGTTCAGTCAGCAGGCCAAAAAATTCGCCAAGCGGGGCTTCGGCGGTCAGGTTCACCTTTTCCTCCAGCAGCCCCATATTTTCCGGCTTTAAACGCCACTTCACCCGCCATGGGCCGCTATAATGCGCCGCCTGCTGCATCACTTCATTTACCACTTGGCGCAAGGAAGCATTTTCCACGTCCAGCACCAGCACAATATTCTCCAGCGGGGTATTTTCGGGGCGGCCGCCCGGCACAAAGCTGGTGGTGGGGGTGACAACCTGTTCCAGTTCGTCTGCCACCTGATTGGGCGCCCCTTCGGCCACGGCGCGGTAAGTCTGGCGCGCGGCCTGGTAGGCTGCTTCGGCCTCCGCCGCCGTGGGCGCGGCCGAAACCACGCCGCTGCTGCCCACACTGGTAAAAGCGCCTTCGGCCCACCCGCCCTGCGGCAACAGCAGCGCAAGTATGGCAAATGTAGGCCAGATTTTCATAGATTTACCATAACCGCACCCGCGCCTGAAATGCACGCCTTCTGGGCAGCAGGCACAGGCTTCCCGCCTGCGGGTGGTGCGCCCCCGCCACAAGCTGCCTATTCCTTAAGCAAAGCCGCCCAAGCGAGGGGAATTTTGCTAGGGTGAGTTTTATGAATATTTTACTCTCGCTGCTGCTGGCTTTTGGGGTGCCCGCCGCACTGACTTACGCCTACCACAGCACCTTAAATTTGGCGCCACTGCCCATCTGGCTGTTGGCCGTGAACCTGATGTTACTGGCCCTGATGGGCAAGGATAAATTCGCCGCCAAAAACAAACTTTCCCGCACGCCCGAACTAACCCTGTTGCTCCTTACTTTTGCCGGCGGCACGCCCGGGTTTTTTCTGGGCCGCTGGTTGTTTGCCCACAAAAAAAGCAAGGTACAGTTTAACAATGCACTCTATGCCGTATTGGGCGCGCAGGCGTTTTGTGTGTGGTGGTTTTGGTCAACCCTATGGAGCCTGATTTAATGGAAAATATCGCCGCCAGTTTCACCGCCAATCTCGCCGTCATCATCCTTGCTGCGGGCAAGGGCACGCGCATGAAGAGCGCCTTCCCCAAAGTGTTGCACGGCTTTGCGGGCCGCCCGATGCTGGGGCATTTGCTGGCCGCCCTGCAGCCACTCAAACCCGCCCGCACGGTAGTCATCACCGGCTTCGGCGCTGAGACGGTCGAAGCCTACTGCAACGCTAACTTTCCTGGCTGCGAATTCGTGCGCCAAACCGAGCAACGCGGCACCGGCCATGCGGTGCAGGTGTGTGAACCTCTGCTGGGCAACCATACAGGCCCGATTGTGATTGTGTATGGCGATATTATGCTTAATATCCGCCCCGATGTCCTACCTACCCTTATGGCAGCGCACCAAAAAAATGCTACGGGTCTTACACTATTAGCGGCAAATTTAGCCAACCCCGCTGGCTTTGGGCGTTTATTTTATGACCATGGCCGCCTCGTGAACATTGAAGAAAAAGATTGCGACGACGCCCAGCGGAAAATTACCACCGCTAACCCCTGCATCTATGCGGTTGATGGTCCTGCCCTCTGGCCTTTGTTAAAGAAGCTACAGCCTAATAACGCGCAGGGCGAACTGTACCTCACAGATATTATTCACCTGGCCGCCGAGGCTGGTCATGGGGTGGTTATGCGTGACGTAGTTGCCGAACGCCCTGAAGTTGGCGTGAACAGCCGCACCGAATTGGCCGCCATGGATGCCCTCTGGCAGGCCCGCAAACGGCGCGAGCTAATGGACAGCGGCGTGACCCTGATTGGCCCCGAAACCTGCTTTTTTAGCTTTGATACCGAAATTGGGCCCGACAGCACCGTGGGGCCGTTTGTGGTGTGCGGGGTAGGGGTAAAGGTGGCGGGCACGACCACCATCAACGCCTTCACGCATCTGGAGGGTACTGCTGTTGGCGCAGGCGCCGTGGTGGGGCCCTATAGCCGCACACGGCCAGGAACAGTCTTGGCCGATGGCGTGCACTTAGGAAATTTTGTCGAAGTTAAAAACAGCACTTTGGGCACTGACACCAAGGCCAACCATTTAAGCTACCTTGGCGACGCAGACGTTGGCGCGGGCGTTAATATTGGCGCCGGTACGATCACGGCCAATTATAACAGTAAAACCAAACAAAAAAACCGTACTATAATTGGCGATAACACCAGCACAGGAAGCCAGACGGTGTTGGTTGCTCCTGTAAACTTGGCTGAAGGCACCATGACTGGCGCAGGCACTGTTGTGCGCAAAAATACTGCAGCCTTTAGCCTGGTCACCGATGCTCGGGAGCAGGTTATTAAAGCCGACTACGCCAAAAAATAACCTCATCAACAAAGGGCAACAATATGTGCGGAATCGTCGGTGTTGTCGGCAATAGTAAGGCCATTGAAATTGTCACCACGGGTCTTTCGCGTCTGGAATACCGCGGCTACGACAGCGCCGGCGTGGCGGCCCTGGATGAGGCTGGCGATCTGCACACCTGCAAGGAAGTTGGCAAGTTAGCCGCGTTGCTGGAAAAAATCCCCGCCTTCACCAAGCGCGTGGGCGCCACCAGCACCGCCATCGGCCACACCCGCTGGGCCACGCACGGCGAGCCTTCTGTCACCAATGCCCACCCGCACGTGGGCACCATGGGCCCGTTTACCCTGGCGGTGGTGCACAACGGGATTATTGAAAACCATACTGCGTTGCGCACCAAACTTTCGGCGAGTGGCGCCAAGTTTGTTAGCGCCACCGATACCGAAACGCTGCCCTTTGCGCTGGCCCATGCGCTGCAACAGGGTGCGGCGTCGCCATTGGCCGCCGTGCAGCAACTGCTGCCAACGCTGCATGGGAATTTTGCCTTGGTCGCGATGGCCCAAGGCGTGCCCGATGAACTGTGGGGCACCCGCCGTGGGGCACCGCTGTGCGTGGGGTTAGGCCAAGGGGCAGCCAACTATCTGGTCAGCGACCCCCTGGCACTGGCAGGCATTTGTGAACGGTTTATGTTTCTCGAAGATAACGACGTGGTTCATGTTACTCCGCATACCATCGAAATTTTTGCCGCGGGCGAACGGGTGGTGCGGCCCGTGCAAACCCTCGATCTCTCCGCCGATGCCAGCGGCAAGCAGGGCTTTAAGCATTTTATGCTGAAGGAAATACACGAACAGCCCGCTGTGGTGGCGCGGATTTTAAGCGCCCACACCCACGCCACCACCCGCCTGCCCGCATTGGAATTTTCACCCACCATTGCGGCCAGTCTGGCCAGTGCCACCGCCATCAATATCGTGGCATGCGGCACGGCCTATTACGCAGGTATGGTCGGGAAATATTACCTCGAACAATTGGCCCGCATTCCCGTCAACGTCGATGTCGCCAGCGAGTTTCGCTACCGCAATCCGCCGTTGGTTGCGGGCGGCGTATTCATTGCCATTTCCCAAAGTGGCGAAACCGCCGACACCCTGGCGGCACTGGAACACGCCAAGGCTCATGGCCAGACCATTTTGGTGTTCACCAACAGCCCCCACAGCAGCATGGCGCGGGCGGCCGATTGCACCATCCCCCTGCTGGCAAACCGTGAAATTGCTGTGGCCAGCACCAAGGCCTTTACGGCGATGGTGCTAAACCTTTTGTTATTTGCCTTGCAGCTAGGCTTACAGCGCAACCTGCTGACCGCAGCTGCCGTGCAAGAAGTCATTCAGCAACTGCGTGAGCTGCCTACCCAACTGCAAGAACAGCTTGAACATACGGTGCCGATTCAATCACTGGCCAACAACCTGGCCACCATGCCAGGCCGCAGTCTGCTGTATTTGGGCCGTGGCCTGCTGGCGCCCATGGCCTCTGAAGGCGCCATTAAAATTAAAGAAATTAGTTATCTGCACGCCGAAAGCTACCCAAGCGGTGAAATGAAGCACGGCCCAATTGCTCTGGTAGAACCTGGCCTCCCCGTGATTAACCTCGCCGCCAGCAACGATGGCTTGCTCGAAAAAACTCTCAGCAACCTGCAAGAAGTGGCCGCGCGGCGCGGGGAAGTTATCCTGATTGCCGACAGCGCAGCTACCAGCCAATTGCCTGCGAACCTGCAGGCCATCGTCATCACCGTGCCCACCGTGCACCCGCTGCTGCTGCCGTTCAGCTTCAGTATTCCGTTGCAACTGTTGGCCTACTTTACCGCAACAGCCAAGGGCACCGATGTGGACCAGCCACGCAACCTGGCCAAGAGCGTGACAGTGGAATAGTTACCAGGTAATTGGGCGGGGCGCGGCGCGGGGCGCAGCCGCCGCAGGTGGCTTGGCGCGGCCTG
>JAIXUT010000140.1 GCA_027483385.1 Alphaproteobacteria bacterium | reverse complement strand
CATGCACAACATTGCCACCGAAGATGCGGCGCAAAAAGTGCAGAAAATGATCACGGCGGTCAAGAATTTCGGTATCGATTACCACGGCACCCGCCTGACCGTGACCATGAGTGTGGGGATGGTGCAGTACCCGATGCTGATGCGGGAAGGCGAAGCCGATGCGCCGATTACCAAGGCCGCCGAACAGCTGATCATGAGTGCCGACTTGGCCATGTACAAGGCCAAAGATATGGGCCGTAACCGCCTGTTTGTGGATGCCACCGACGCAGGTACCGAAAGTGTGGGCAGCGTGCGGGCGCAACTGAAATGGCTGGAGCGCCTACGCTATTGCCTCGAGCACGAGGAATTTGAACTGCATTACCAAGCCATCGTGCCCAGCCGTGCCACCACCTGGCCGCACCCACTAAGTGCTCCGCGCCCGCTGGCCGAGGCCCTGCTGCGGATTTACGACGAACAGGGCAAGGTGGGCAGCCCGGCTTTGTATATCGATGCCGCCGAGCACTTTGGCCTGATTCAGCAGCTGGATTTGGCGGTGGTGAAGCGCGTGTTTGCCACGCAAATGGTGCTCGCCGCCGAGGGCCTCGGGTGTGATATCAGCATCAACCTTTCCTGCCGCACCTTGGGCGACCCAGCCGTGTTGCCCAAGTTGCAAAGCCTGATGCAGCGGTACCCGATCGACCCTGCCCGGATTGTGTTTGAAGTGACTGAAACCATGGCCCTGCACGACCCAGCCCAGATGCGTGACGTCGAGGACATCAAAACCTTCATTGCCAGCCTGCGCACGATGGGGTTCCGCTTTGCGCTCGATGACTTCGGGACGGGCTTTACCAGCTTCCGGTACTTAAAATTACTGGACGTTGATATTGTGAAAATTGACGGCGAATACATTAAAAATATTGCGACCGACCCAACTGACCGCTTGTTTGTGCAACAGATGGTGAATCTGTGCAAAGGCCTGGGGATTACGACCATTGCCGAATTTGTGGAAGACCGCGCCATTAATAGTACCTTGCAGGAGCTGGGCGTGGACGCAGGGCAGGGGTGGCTGTACGCCAAGCCACAAGCCGATATCCGCGGCTTGGTGCAAGCCTATGTAGGGAAGATCATGAACGACTGGGCCGAGGCCCCGCCGCTGCTTTCGGTGGCACGCGGCGAGGCCCCCGCACCTGCGCTTAAACTTAAAAAGCCGGTTGCCAGCAAGGGCAAATCAGCCGATAAACCTAAGGCTTGAAATAAGTGATATAGATAATGATTTGTACCAGTAGTGCCAAACAAAAACCCACGCGCGCGAACATCAGGGCCGTGCTGCGGCCTGCTTTGGCGGCGCTTTGTGCATCGGTCCGCGGGCCCGCCAGATTGACCATGCCAATGAGCAGGGAAGCAATCGCGCACACAAAGGTGCCGACCATGACAAAACTAAACCAGTGGCTGAACATGGCGTATTCTTTGCCTGTTGCCGGGGCGTTGTCAAATGAACTTTAACCCACTGCAACCGCTGCGCGAGATTCTGCAAGCCCGGGCGGGGTGCAGCCTGTTTACGCAGCTTGGCCTGCCGCGCCTGGCCAGCTTTAAGGATGACACCCAGCTGTACAGCGGCTTTACCCGTGCGGTGCCCGTGCTGGCCCCGCAGGTGTTTCTGGAAGGCTTGGGGAAAATGTTGCCCCAAGGCAGCGCCGATGCCCTGCAAGTGCTGCAAAGCCCGAATTTGTTAGTGAAAGGGCAGCCACTGGCGGCGGTTGCTGTGGGTGGCGTGCCACTCCCCGTGGGCAAGGCGTTGCTGAATGACACTCTGCGGGCCGAGCGCACCCTTGCCGCGCGCTTAAAGGCGCAGGGAATTACCTTAGGCGGGAGTTGGTTTGTGCTCTCCGAGCCCGAGTTTGTGCAGCACGGCAGCCCGCAGGCACCGCTGCCCGTGCCGTTGGCCAGCTGGCTGGCGTTGCTGGAGACCGAGCGCGGCGGGTTACTGAATCAGTTCCGGCAACCCAAAGTGGGGCCCATCACCAGCGGGTTACCTAAAAGTGGCAGCCGCTGGCAGTGGTTTAATGCGATGCGCGACCAATTAATTGCCGGCGGCAAACGCGTAGAAGTCTTAATGACCGCGCCGCGCACGTTAGTGGATTTCGCGCTCTATGTTTCGCAGCAGGCGGGGCGCTTTGTGCCACTGGCCGAGATGCTGCCGAACTTACAAATTCTTATTCTCACGCACCACGATTTTTCGCTGCAACGTACCGAAATGGCGTATTTGCTGCAAGGCCTGCCGCAGGTGCGCTGGGTCCAGGCGCAGTTTTCACCACTGGGTTTAATGTTAAGCCAGGCCGATATAAACATTCGGCAACGCCTCGAGCTTGACTTATCCGGGCAATGCTTCCCCGAGTTCATTCCGCTGGCCGATCTGGACGCCCAAGGCCGCTTGGCCCGCAGTGCGCGCAGGCTGCATGCCGGGCAAGTTGAACCTGGGCAGGATTACGTGGTGGTGGTCAGCAATCAGGCGGGCCTGCTTGGCGTCAATACCGGGCAGGTGTTTCGGGTTTTGGGCCTGCCGATGCAGGGCCTTGGTGGCCGTGCGGTGTTGCCCGTGGCCGCACGCGGGCCCGTGGTGCAGCTCAACGGCTTGAATGAAGGGCTACGCGAGGATTCGTTGCTGGAAGCTTTGGGCAATATTAACGCCGCATTGGCGGGCCAGAGCGTGTTTGTGCGCGAAGCGCTGCTTGGGCACGTGGTGGCCGAGCGCCTGCCGTTCTGGGTGCTCGAAATTTCGCGCCCATTGGCCGAAATTGACGCCACCACGCTGCAAAGTATCGCCAAGCGGCTGCATGCCGAACTGGATTTACGGAGCCCCAGCTACCGCAACGCCTACCGTGGGGCCGCGCTACGCCCGCCGCAAGTGCATATTGTGCCAATGGGTACCTTTGCCGCAGCGGCCAGCAATGCCCCCACCCACAGCCAGTTCGACCACAGTGCCGATGCCGGCCAATGCCGAAAAATTCTCGGCGTGGCGTGGGAGCAACAAATGTTTGAAGCGATTTAAGTTTTTATCTTTTTCTGGGAATATGTCACAGGTTATATTGCGCTGCAGCATAAGGTGAATGTGTTGACAGGCGCTTGGCAAGGGAGAACACTTCCCATGCGTGCCGTGTCAACTTCAACCAGCAAGGAGACCACCCCGATGCCCCAAACCAATCATTTTTTAATGGAAAAGCAATTGCCCGAAAGTGGCCACGCCGCCAGTTTGCGGCAAAGGATTGCCGCCGTTGAAGCTGAATTGCACGAACTCGCCAAGCACACGCTTGTTTGGGATGAAACCGCCAAGCAGCTAAAGAAAAAGAAACTGCTGCTGCGCGATGAACTTGCCGCCTTTAAGCATCAGGTACAGCATTAACTTATATTAAATTATATTATATAGCCGTTCCTGTAATTATTAAGTGCACCCTAAAAGGTGAGATCGGTCATCCCGGCGCAGGCGGGGACCCACGAAAAAAAGATTGCCTGGATGGCGGCCTTCGCCGCCATGACTGGCTTAATGGCTATGGCTGTACTCAATACTTATGGGATTCACTTTAAAACCTCATAAATATCAATTCTAATAACGAGAAGGGGGGCCTAACAACGCCCCGTTTCGCCGCTCATGACTGTTGTTTCAAAGGTATAAAGTGCGGGGAGCTCGCGGTAGCGGCCATCCATATCCAGGCCATAGCCAATCGCGAACAGTTCCTTAGGCAGAGTAAAGGCCACATGGTCGGCGGTGGCGGTACTGCCAATGCGCTTGAACAGTGTCACCACCGTGATCGGCCCCGCGCCGCGCGCCCCCAGCATTTGGCGCAATTGGCGTAGGCTGGTGCCGCTATCGAGCATATCTTCAATCACAATCACGGGGGCGAGATGAAAATTGGTCGGGAGGGTTTGTTCGCTTAAGGCAATATCTTGCTTAATCGCGCCCTGAAAGTAGCTGCCCCCAGTAAAATGCAGAATTTGCGGCACCGAAAGCATGCGGGTAAGGTCGGCGGCGAACATAAAGGCGCCGTTCATGGTTACCACCACATGCACGTGGCGGTTGCCAACCAGCTGTTTGTTGAGGTTGGCGGCAATATCGGCCACGCGGGAGGCAATGGCGTCGGCACTGTAAAGCAGTTTCATCATGGCATTACCTTAAGCGGTGCCAGCGGTGCCGTAAAGGGCAGCTTTTGGTGCAAGCATCTTTTTTACCAATTATACTTGTATACGAATACATTGTGCCCTATACAACCTCCAGATAACAGGAGCACGGGCCATGGCACCGCTTAAAATGTTGGGTTTAGTTGGGCTGGCCGTGCTGGCCAGCGCTTGCACGCAAACGCGTTATGTCAATATTCCCGTGGCCCCACCGCCGCCAGGCGGGCCGTTGCTGCAAGCCTGCGCCGACCATGCCGCGAACAGTCAGCGCGCGGCCTTTGGCGATGAATTTCGGGGCCTGCAGCTGAATACCCATAACGCCGTGCTAGCCGCGCCGACGCAGTTGGTGGGCAGCCAGCCCGTGGCGGCGGTTATGGACGGCGAGGGGCTCTGGTTTGGCCGCCCGCATGGCACAATGGGGGAATGGCGCAAGGTGCATTACCACTGCATGCTCAACCCTGTTGGGCAGGTGGTGTATAGTTTCGTGCGCGCGCAATAGCGAACAGCCTAGCCTACAGGGCTTTTTTAAGCTTCCTTGGCCCTCCGCTCCGCACATACTTAAAACTACGTTTGCGGTGCTCGGTCTGCAGAAATCTGAAAAATCCCCACCGTAATTTCAGCCTTTTACCTCTCTTTACCTTCCAATTTTGTTAATTATATGGGAAAAGCTTCCCATGCTTGCCCAGCCAGTTGCCCATACCCTGCCCACCCTGTCGGCCAACGGCCAAAGCTGGCAGTTTCCAGGCCCCCCGCAGCAGCGCACGGCTGCCATGTTGGCCCAAGCTTTGGGGCTTTCACCAGTGGTGGCTGGGGTACTGGCGGCGCGGGGCTTTGATGCCCCTGAACAGGTTGGCCCATTTCTTAACCCCCGGCTGGAACAGCTGCCCGACCCCAGCAGCCTGAAGGATATGGATAAGGCCCTTGCAGCGACCATCGCGGCGCTGATAAATAACGAAAATATCTGCATTTTTGGGGATTACGACGTGGACGGCACCTGTGCCACAGCCATTTTAACGCGCTATTTTGCCCAGCTTGGGGTAACCGTGACGCGCTACATTCCCAGCCGTTTGGTGGAAGGCTATGGCCCCAATGCGGCGGCGATGCGTACCATCGCAGCCCAAGGCACCAAACTATTGATTACCGTCGATACTGGCACCAATGCGCCCGAGGCCATGGCCGAGGCCGCTGCACTGGGCCTAAGTGTGATTGTGACCGATCACCACCCGCCAAGTGGGGCCTTGCCGCCCGCCGTGGCCGTACTGAACCCCGAGCGCGCCGATGATGTGAGCGAGCTTCGGGGCCTGTGTGGCAGCGGGGTGGCATTTTTTTACCTGATGGGCCTGAATCGTGCCCTCCGCCAGCAGGGCTATTTTAACCCCTCGCGGCCCGAACCAAGGCTGACCGAATTGCTGGATTTGGTCGCGCTGGCCACGGTGGCCGATGTTATGCCGCTCACTGGGGCAAACCGCATCTTGGTGGCCAAGGGCTTGCAGCAGCTGGCCACGGGGCGTAACAGGGGGCTTGCAGCCTTGGCCCAGGTGGCAGGCGCGGGGCACGATTTCAGTGCTTATACGCTCGGGTTTGTGCTGGGGCCGCGCCTGAACGCAGCGGGGCGCATTGAAAGCGCTGAAAGTGCCGTGAAATTGCTGCTGGCCGTTGATGACGCGGCGGCCATGCCGTTGGCCGAAGCGCTGCATGCCCTGAACGCCGAACGCCAACAGCTGGAAAAGGCCACGGTGGCCGAAGCGCTGAAGATGGCGGAAGAACAGCTGCAAAACCCCGAAGTTTTGGCCCCCGTACTGTTTGCATCGCATTGGCACCCGGGCGTGGTGGGGATTGTGGCCAGCCGCGTGAAGGATAAGGTCGGGCGGCCCTGTTTTGTGCTGGGCACCGATAGCCACGGGTGCGCCAAAGGCAGTGGCCGCAGTGCGGCGGGGTTAAACCTTGGTGCGGCCGTACAGGCGGCGGCCGCGTTTACCTTAAGCGGCGGTGGGCACGCGGCAGCGGCGGGCGTGACCTTACAAGTGGCCCAGCTTGCGGGCTTCCAGCAGGCCCTTAATCAGGCTTTATGGGCCGAACTGCACGCCAGGCCCACGGCCAGCTTGCCACTGGCCCACCAGCTGGCCCCAACTTTAACCTTGGCGACGCAGCTAAGCCCAGCCGCCTTGGCGGGTGACGCAGGCCTACAGTTGGCAGAACAGTTGCAGCAGCTGGCGCCGTTTGGCATGGGCAACCCTGAACCGGTGTTTCATCTGCCGCAGGTAATTATCCAAAATATCCGTGCGGTAGGGGCCGATAGCAGCCACTATCGCGTGCGCCTCAGCGCCCCAACGGGCGGGCCAAACCTGGAAGCGATGGCTTTTGGCGCAGCTGGCACCGCGCTTGGGCAATTGCTGCAAGGGGCGGGAGGCCGGGCAATCCAGCTGGCGGTCACAATTAAGGCCCGCCAGTTTAATGGCAGGCCTATGTTGGATGTGGTGGTGAAGGATGGTAGGTTAAGTTAAGTATCTTAAATATTTATAATTTTATTCATCCCCCCCCCCATCACTCCCATCACTCCCATCGCTGCCATCGCTGCCATCATCCGATCCTTCACTGCTATCACTATCCGAACCTACTTCACCACCAACGTTATTAGGAGAGCCTGAATCAGTCGGGTTTCCTGCTGAATCTCTGCCCACCCCATCGGAGCCTCCACTACCGCTATTACCATCGTGTATCGAGCGTCCATTGTTTGTGTCCTGACGCAGATTATTTCGATTTTCAAAGAAGCCCGGGAAAAAACTTCCACAACGCTTCACCCAATCGGTGTACCATTCACTGCCAGCCTTGAGGTCAATCGATGTCATCCTAACTTTCGTATAACTATATGGATCCCTGAGCAGCTCGATGATGGTCTCGATTCGCGTCTGGCCATGCCCATAACTCCCTAACCACTGACCATTTCGGTACCCTTGTTCAATTTGGAATTCATACTGATCTTTCACAGGAATTCTTGCATCGTAGGCATTTAATATACGCGTATACTCAGCTTGACAAGCAACTGCTGAGCCAGAAATGTCAGCCGTAGGCGTGACCACCACGGTTGGGGTTACCGGTGCCACAATGGCACTGCACACCCGGTTACTGGTTTGGCGGTTGGCATCGCAATTAAGTAAGCGATTATCCGGGCAAGCCAGTGGTGCCACACAGGGAAGAACCCCCATCACCGAAGCTTCGGTGGGGCTACAGCCGCACAAGCCCGTTGGGCTTTCACCACGGCTACACATCCGTAAAAAGGGTGGGCAGGAAGAATCGGTGTTCTCACAACGACCTGTTGCTGAATTAAAAGCCTGATTCCTGCCGCAAATGTTACTTGGCGTGGCGTCAACCACTCCTGGAATTGTACGGCACAACGGCATGGTGGTGGCGCAGCCCGCAACCTGAAACTCGGCGGGTACGGGTGATTGAACCACTTCCTGGTCGCTGCGACAACGGGGGGTGCTGTAGGTTGGGCATATAACTTCTGTTGGAGACGTATTAACAGTTGGAGCGTCATTACATTCTGTCGCAGTGGACGACGGATCTCTCAAACACTGAGCTTCAGTGGTAATGATATTTTGTGTCCAAGCAGGCAGGGAAGCTAGGCAAATAAATGAAAATAAACAATATTTTGCAAACAAACGCATGTAAATGCTTTCTTTATACTTAAAGTATTGTAATTTGTTACGGATTGGTCAAGGGCGCCGCTTGCAAAGGGTGCCCTGGCCACCTATACCAGCCCCATGACTGTGTCCAATCTGCCAGCCCTGAACCTGCCCGCCAGCACGCGGGCACGGCTGTTGCGCCTCGGCAAAGGTAAGCCGCCTGAACAAACCACTGTGGTGGTGGCGATGAGCGGGGGCGTGGATAGCAGCTGCGCGGCCGCGCTATGCCAAGCTTTGGGGTTTAAAACCATCGGGATGACCTTGCAGCTATGGGATTACACCCCTGCCAGCAATGGCGGCACGACCAAGGAATTCGGCACCTGCTGCGCGCTCGATGACGTGTATGACGCCCGTCGGGTGTGCCAAAAAATCGGAATTCCGCACTACGTGCTGAACTTTGAAAGTGCCTTTAAAGCGGCCGTGATTGATGATTTTGTGGAAACCTATCTGGCGGGTGCCACCCCAATTCCGTGCGTGCGCTGCAACCAACGAATAAAATTCAAGGAACTACTGGATAAAGCCAAAACCCTTGGTGCCGATGTACTGGTGACGGGCCATTATGTGCGTAAGGAAACCGTGGGCGGCAAGGCGGTGATTGCCCAGGCCGATGACGCGGGCAAAGACCAAACCTATTACCTGTTTACTACCACCCAGGAACAGCTGGATTACATCGACTTCCCGCTGGGTGAGCTGACAAAACCCGAAGTTCGGGCGCTGGCGCAAGCCTTGGGCCTGCATGTGCATCATAAAAAGGATAGCTACGATATTTGTTTTGTGCCGGGTGGCGACTACCGCGCCGTGGTGAAAAAATTTGCCCCCGAGGCCGATGCTCCTGGCAACCTGGTACTGCAAAACGGCACCGTGGTGGGGCGTCACGCGGGCATTGTGGGTTTTACCGTGGGGCAACGGCGCGGCCTGCCTGGCGGCTTTGAGGAACCCATGTACGTGCTGGAAATTAGGCCCGCCAGCCGCGAGGTGGTGTTGGGGCCCAAGGCCGCACTTGGCCAACGCGTGTTTGGGGTGAAGGAACTGAATTGGTTGGGAGAAGCCGGTGTTGCCGAACAGGCCGTGCGGGTGAAAGTGCGGGCGCAAGCCACCCCCGTACCCGCGATGTTACACTTTAAAGGTGCCGACCATGCCGAAGTTATTTTGGCTGCACCCGAGCAGGTTTCGCCCGGGCAAGCCGCGGTGTTCTATACCGAAAGTGGCATTATGCTGGGCGGTGGGTGGATTTTACCGTTGACGCAGGGCACTGGGGTATTGCCTGCACCTGCGCGGGTGCGGATTGAGGGATTAAGCGTGTAATCTCATCCTCATGGCGGCGTAGGCGGCCATCCCCGGTTTCTTGACACGCCTACTGCGCTTAACAGCGCCGGCTAAATTCTTTATATTTCTCGGAATTTGCAGGGGGTAAACCCCCTGCACCCCCCCCTTTGGGTTATTTCCCTTCGGGAAAATAGGGGAGCCGACCGTAGGGAGACCCCCCGAAAGACCTCGGGCTGGAAAAATTTATTGGCGTCCCCTAGGGGAAGGGAAGCCAGATTTATAAGTTACGGTAACTTATAACAACTGGTCTTATGAGAACCTCTCATAAGCATCTATAATGTACCAAAGTTTGTACCATTTGTAAAGAACTGTTTACTTAAAACCCACAGCCAGGAATCAAATCCCCCCCTCCCATAAAATTTCTCTAGCATCATATATCGTAAAGAAGAGGAAGGGGATTAGTGAGTACGCGTACTACCATGACTGGAGTATCTGTAAAAAAGCAGTTAAGGTTACTTAGATTTGATATATTTGTAGAAAGGCTGAACAATGTACCTATCTAGGATAAAGCTTACTGACTGGAAACAGTATGAGGATGTGGACATTGAATTTCATCCATCCTTAACGATTTTAACAGGAGCTAATGGAGCTGGAAAAACTTCAATTCTAAACATCCTTAACCGACATTATGGATGGTCTATTAATAATTTATCAACACCACAAAGAGCTAAAGGTGGCGGATTAGATTGGTTTTCAGGCCTTAAAAAAAGCTGGCTTAATTTAACTGATTTATTAAAGCAACAAACTGATTATGATGTAGGCAGTATCCTTTATTCCAACGGAAGAATAGCAACCTTAAAAGTTCCAATAAAAGGAGGAGCTCAATACGGCGTTAGTATACATGACCAGCAACCTGTTGTTGGTATGCATATTCCCTCTCATCGTCCTATTTATTCATATCAACCAATAGGCTCAATCCCTACCAGTCTTGGAGATGCAGGGAGCTTTTTAAATAGTTATCAAAATATCGTTCGGGATAGTTATCAAAATAATGGTCGAGCTAATCCTGCCCGCTCACTTAAAGAATCTCTCATTTCTTTGGCAATATTTGGGTATGGGAATCAAGCATATGAAGGTAATCAGGATGCTGTTCAAACATTTGAGGGATTTCAAAAAGTTCTAGCCCATGTTTTACCAAAAACGATGGGATTTCAAAAAATTAGTATCCGTGAGGCAGAAGTTATTTTTGAAACTTTAACAGGAAGTTTCCCTTTAGAAGCGGTTTCGGGCGGCGTTACTGCTATAATTGATACTGCATGGCAAGTATTTCTAGCCACTCGACAGTACCCAAACGAGGAATTTGTTATAACAATAGACGAACCAGAAAACCATTTGCACCCCAAACTTCAAAAGACATTTTTAACTTCATTAGTTAATGCTTTTCCGAATAGCCAGTTTATTGTTACGACACATAGCCCATTTATCGTAACATGCATGAGAGATTCTAATGTTTATGTATTAGATTTTAATGAAAATAATAAAGTTTATAGCCAGAAAATCGAATTGGACAATAAAGCCGCCACAGCTAACGATGTATTACGCGACGTGTTAGGTTTGGACTATACATTGCCAGTGTGGGCGAGCGATAAGCTTCAAGATATTTATCGTCGTGCATCAGAAGTTAGCAAGGATAATATTGATAGTTTTCTTAAGACTGAGCTTGAAAAAGAAGGCCTTCAAGAATTTTATCCAGAAGCAATACTTACTTGGGTGAAGCAACAATGATAAAACTCACTAAAGCGCCCGTACCAGAAGTCTTAGAACGTAATGGAGAGGCTTGGACAAGAGACTATTTAAACTACCTAAATCAAGGACAAGAAGCTCCAGAGCATCTTGCTTCTCAATACAGACATGTTGAAATAAAGCTTACTGTTAAAGAGGAAACTAGTGATAAATGCGCATATTGCGAAAGTAAGTTATCGCATGTTTATCATGGTGATGTAGAACACATAAAACCTAAGAAACGTTATCCTGCTCTTAGATATACATGGGATAACTTAACATTTGTGTGCGCAATTTGTAATAATTCTAAAAGAGACAATGAGATTCAACTTAACCCATATATTATAGAGCCATCCCAGCATATGCAATTCTATGGTTGCGGGATTATTTCAATCTCAATGATAGGAAAAGAAGCTATTGAAGTTATTGATTTAAACAGAACTTCCCTTATAGAAAAGCGTAAAGATAAGTTTGACCGTTTGATTCAACTCCAAAATGCGTATCTTGAAGCACAAAAGAAAGGAATAGATGTTGTCATTGAACGCACTGCTGAAGCTTTAAGGGCAGAAGGGTTGAAATCATCTGAGCATTCCGCACTGGCCCAAGGTTTTTTAAAGATTTCTCAAATTTTCTAATTGCATTCTGGCCTTAAGTCATAGCGCTCACAAATTGTAATTGCCTGAGGTTTCGCGTTAGTCTTACTCAAAGCTCTGATAGCATCTGTCTGACGGTTTATTGCATTAAGCATCTCGCGTCTTTCCATTTCTTGTTTTTCAGCTTTAATACTCTTGGTATATTGTTCAAGCTCAACCTGGCAACTATCCATGTACTGGACGTTTTCATTGATAAAACCACTTGGAACCCCATTTACTTTTAATGCTGAACCCAAAGACATTGACTTAAAAGAATACCTATTAACCCACCAAACCTCATAAAGAGTTCCCAGCAAAGCAAGTAAGCACTTTTGGATAGACTCCCTATCTTTAGCCGACATCTTTTTACCTCGGCCATACTTATTAAGATAACCTAGGCACTCTTTTACAATTGGTTCAACATTATCGACAAAGAGCTTCTTCAAGTTTATCTGCCAATTGATATGATTTCCTTCACGCTTAAGGGCTAAAAGTCTACCAAAATCACCTTCAAAGTCCTTCAAAGTCAGGTTCATCAAACCAATAGCTACTCTAGCTCACAGTTTTGCAACACCAATTCCAGCATATGGCGTGCAAAGGCAGGAAAGTTATCATCATTTAGGGGCTGCATTGCCCGTATCTTAGAGAAAGCAGTATGACAAGCCAAGCGTAACTTTGCGGCCCGTTGCTGGGCTATAAGCCTATCTGGCGTTCTCAGGCTCCGCTTCACTTCCTTTTGGGATAGGTACAGCTTTAAGTCACTCGGAAGGGCTAACCTAAACTGGTAAATATCTCCTCTACGCTGCAAGCAGGGAAAGTTTCCGGAAGTTTGTACCATTGTTTGTACCAATT
>JAIXUT010000191.1 GCA_027483385.1 Alphaproteobacteria bacterium | reverse complement strand
GTGAAGAAACACTTTCCTATCAAATTGACCTTAATAACCTGCTGATTGATGAAGAGGCTCGGAAGCATGATGAAATCATGAAGTTCAGGAAAGCGGAGGCCGATTATGATGAGGAACAAAAAAAGCTAAAAGAAGATAATGCGCGAAAGAGTCAAGAAGCGACCCACGAAATCATCAACGGAGTAAGTGGGACGATTGCGGCCCTCAAAGACGCATCACAAGAAGGGAGTGAAATGTATAGGGCAATGGTGGTAGCGGAAAAGGCCTGGGCAATTGCATCTACCATTATCAGTGCTCAGCAGGAAATTGCTAACTATTGGAAGCTATATTCTGCCATCCCAGGAGGGACGGTCATTGCAGGGGTACTTTCAGGTATAGCGGTTGCTCGCTCGATTGCCAGCATTGCGAAAATATCGCAGGTGAATGAATCGGAAGTAAGCTATCGTGAACAAGGCGGATTAATGGGATCCTCGATCCGAAGCGGTAGCGGTTATCACACACAACCTACATTATTGGATTACGGCGGTCGTAAGTTTGCGGTGGCAGAGAAGGTGCCTGAGTTTGTTATTGGCGGTCAAGCTATGCAGTATGGCCCCGTGGCTAACTTCGCGGCCATGCTCGACAGCGTGCAGAAATCAGGAAACTTTTCGGTTCTTAACAATCTTTCGGGTGGTGGTGGCGGTGGCGACAATACGGCACTGTTGATGATGATGTCGGGATTGCGGAAGGATATTCAGGCCATGGCCAGTCGACCAGTGGTATTCAATTACGACAAGTTTAGCAAGTTTGAAGATTTCCTTCTCGAAATAGAGAAGAACACTAGCGCCTAACTATCTTTGCCATAAAATGAACTCTGTTCATTTTACAGATCAATGATCGGTAACCGTCTTTCTTTTGGAAGGCGGTTATTTTTTTATTCTGCTAAATTGAACGAATTCAATATTTTCAATCGCTGGTATGAAGTAGTTAATTTAACTATATTTTTCACTTTGTCTAGCCCCAATACTTCCCTATTTATAAGGTTAATCGCTGTACCTGCCATACATACCATCAACATTCCTTTTTCTCCTCCAACTTCCGAATAATCTATATCTGTTCCAATAACAGCATTCCCACCCATATCTAATGCTTGCCTACGAAGCTGAGCAAGACAGATACTTTCTCCGTCTTTTAGCTTTTTATTATAACGCCCTGATTGCATCCCAAAAACATCGGTTATAGAAGAAGTAAACTCCGATATTACACCTGTTCCAGTAGTAGACTGACCAGTAACCAGCCCAAGTATTTCACATTCCCAATTAATTGGGACGTTTATAGTAATTACGGGGATTGCCTCAATTAGTTCACGAACTAAGGCGTTAAGGGTTTGTTTCTCGGATATAAGCTTTTCGGCGGCGGCTTTTAAAGGGTTTTCTCCACATTTTGTACAGTAAGCCTCTGCTTTTCTATCAGCATATAAATTTATAATCCCAATTTTATTGGCGCTGTAAATCTCCACAGATGAAAATACACCTGATTTAAGTTTGGTAGAGCAATTGGGACATTCGGTAAATTGGGTTGACATAATGGTTTAGGTTTTAAATATGATAACTCATTGGGTAAATGTAGTAAAACATCATTTTTAAACCTGAATTTCATTACACAATTACAATTAATTGCCCACTTCACACGCTCAGTGGTGGGAAATCATCATAGTTTTCAAAGGCAGCATAGAGGCCCAAGTCGCGAAGGTATTCGTCGGTTTGGGCCAATGATTTATGCCCGCATTGCTCCTGCGTACGCTTAATGTCGCGGGTTGCGAGGTAAAAAGAAATTACTCCAGTGTGTTTCCAGCCATAGAGGTCATAGCCTTCAGGGAATTTTAGTGCGGTTAGTATTTTACGGTGCTGAATGTAGAAATAATTGTCGCCCATGGGCGTCGGCCCTGGCTTCCCATTTCTGGAAAAAACATAGTAGTGTGATGGGTAGCTTCTTATGTTCTCGGCCTGCAACAATGCCTCCAGTGGCGGAGGTATGCGCTTGTGCAGGATGTCATCATTTTTGGAATCTTCGGGCTTGATGACAATAGTTTTTTCTTTAATATCCTTGATTCTTAGCAATCTTATCTCCTGATGCGGTCGGCTGAAGGTGTAATAAATGAAGTTAATGAACAACCACAGCTGTGGGTTAGGATTGTTTTTGAGGTAGTCAACAACCTCCTTAATTTGGTCCGCGAGAAAAGGTATATGCTGTTTTGAACTGGTTTTAAACTTTGGTATTTTCTCGAAAGGATTGTGCTTCGCATAGCCACGATTAATAAGCGTGACAAATAATGTGTGCATGAAGCTGGTGTATTTGTTGTGGGTTTTTTTCGATAACTTCTTATCGACGATGAGATAATCGGAGAACTGGAAGGCAATATCGCGGGTGATTACCGTCAGTTTTTTTTCAGTAATACCAATCTTTTCGGCAAAATATAGGAAGGCGTTGGCATTGGAACGGTAGGTTTCGGCAGAGCGCAACTCTAACGGAGCGCAAATGATGGCTAAGCCTTTTTCG
>JAIXUT010000010.1 GCA_027483385.1 Alphaproteobacteria bacterium | reverse complement strand
ATTGACCAAACGCCTGAAAATGTCGTTGGATCTATCTTCTCAAACCGAAACCCGCAGCGGAAATAACAATTCAACTACCGAGCGCGTAGTGGGCGATGTTTTTCGGGCTAGTCCTTTGAGTACGCCCGGAATTGTTGATGGAAAAATTGTCAATATTTTTACTGGTTCACAAAACAACCCCTACGTAAGTTTACTGTATCCCAATGCTGCCGGTGGGCTCAGACGCTCGTATCGCAATTATCTGAACGGTAATTTGCGCATGGATTACGACCTTGGTGATGTAACCAAAGGGTTAGCCGTTCATGGGAACGTGGCCATCCAAACCTACAACGATCAGCAGATTACCAATTCCAAAACCTTGATTACGTATTTAGCCGTAAAACTTCCCGACGGCTCGGTCAACTACGTTCCTTCAACCACAGAAGCACAATTTAACTTTAGCCAGACCGGGACGTATAACCGTCGAATTACCGCTGAATTTGGAATTGACTACAAAAGAAGTTTCGGTAAACACAACGTAACGGGTTTATTACTTTATAACCAACAGAAAACCTTTGATCCTGCGTTGGCTTTCTTGATTCCTAAGGGCTATCAAAGTTTTGTAGGTCGTGCTACTTACGATTATGACGGGCGTTATTTGGCCGAAGTAAACGTGGGCTACAACGGAACCGAAAATTTTGCCCCGGGTAAGCGGTTCGGATTTTTTCCTGCCTATTCGTTGGGTTGGGTGGCCTCGCAGGAAGCTTTCTTTCCAAAAAACGGAGTTGTTACGTTGCTGAAAATCAGGGGTTCATATGGTGAAGTGGGCAATGACAATATCGGAGGAACCCGCTTCCTGTTTAGACCGACGAGTTATTCCACGGCCAACAATATGTATTATTTTGGAAATGTGGGCTCTACTTATGCTGGTTTTCAAGGCATCAGAGAAGGAGCTACCGGCAACCCCGACGTGACCTGGGAACGGGCTGTGAAGCAGAATATCGGTCTGGAAATGGCCTTCTGGAAGGACAAAATCAAGTTTACGGGCGATGTATTCAGCGAAAAACGCAGCGATATTCTGGCCACTCCCCAAACCATTTCTTCCATCACGGGTATCTCACAACCGGCGAGCAATTTGGGTAGAATGGAAAATAAAGGCTACGAATTTGACATTACTTACATAGATAATGTCGGTGAATTAGGCTACCGTGTTTCTGCCAACTACAGCTTTGCGCGCAATAAAGTGCTTTTCAGAGATGAGGTTCCCAATCGATATGCTTATCAAAACCGCACTGGACAGCGTTTGGGACAAAATTTTGGTTTGATTGCCGAAGGTTTGTACAACTCATGGGAAGAAGTAAACGACCCTGCGCGCCCCGTATATTCCTATCAAAACAACAAAGTGCAGCCCGGCGACATTAAATTCAAAGATTTCAACGGAGATGGTGTGGTAGACGGTTTTGATGCCCTGCCCATTGGATTCTCTAATTTGCCCGAGAAAACCTTTGGGGCCTCCTTAGGTCTCAACTATAAAGGATTCGATATTTCGGTGCTATTTCAGGGGGTGGGCAATGTGTCCCATTATTACACCCGCTTTCAAAAAGGCACTGGCTTCGGTCAGGCACCGCCAGAAGGATCGGCTGCTTATATGAACGAAAGCTGGACGCAGGAAAGATATGACGCCGGTCTGCCCATACGGTTTCCGCGTTTCTCGGTGAACAGCAACCCCAATCACGAGGGGTCCTCGTATTGGTTGGCTGATGCCAGTTATGTGCGGATAAAAAATGCCGAAATAGGGTATAAATTCACCGAAGGAATTCTCAAACGATTGGGAATCAGCACGTGCCGTGTGTACGTAAATGCCAATAACCTATTTACCTGGAAACACGTGTATGCCGGCATTGACCCGGAAAACACCTCGACCGGCGATACCAATACCGAGCCTTATCCACTTGTACGGACAATCAATGCAGGTCTTAACGTTTCTTTTTAAGCATTTTCAACATGAAAAAAATACATCTATTAATTACGATACTTATTTGCTGTCTGCTCACATCTTCCTGTGAGAAGGCTTTTCTGGACAAAGCACCGGGCATAGATTTGACCGAAGACAATGTTTTTTTGAACAAAGCCAGTCTGGAGATTTTTATGACTACGGTTTATCGTTACAGCGTACATTCTAATTTTCGGTACCGAAACCAAGGCGATATTCCGTTTTCTCAGGTAAACAATACCGATTGTATTCACCCCAGCTCCAGCATTAGCGACGAAGGGGATGCTTCAGAAGCAGGGTTTGTGCATAGTAATCGCTGGAATGAAGGCGTGGTTTTACCCACCAATATTGTCAACGTTGAAGACTTTCGCTATTACATTCGCTGGATTGCCATGCGCCAAATCAATCTCGTTTTAAAACGAGTTAACGAAGTGCCTGATGCGGACGAAGCCTACAAAAAACAGGTAATCGCCGAAGTGAAATTTTTAAGAGCGTTGAATTACATGGAAATGCTCAAACGCTACGGCGGTGTACCCATTGTGGATCAGGTATTTAAAGCAGGAGAAAAAGTAGATGTACCCAGAAGTTCTTTTGATGATTGTGTCAAATTCATCCTAAAGAATATTGACGAAGCAGTGCCCGATCTGCCGTCTTCATATTCAGATTCACAAACTGGCAGGGCTACCTCCGTGGCGGCATTGGCTCTCAAATCTGAAGTGCTGCTGTATGCGGCAAGTCCCCAATACAACACCGCAACGCCCATAGTAAGTATGGCTGATGCGGCTGATAACAAGCTTATCTGTTACGGCAATTATGACGTGAACCGTTGGAAACTCGCGGCAGATGCGGCCAAAGCGGCGCTGGATTTAGCCTTGGCCAATGGCTATGGTTTGATTGATGAGCCTGCCAACCGTAACCCTAAAGAGTTGGATAATGGAACAGTTGGTCCATTAGGTAATTACCGGGCTTCCTGGGAAACCACCAATAACAAAGAGTTAATATTTATGTATCAAGGCGGCGCTGCGGCGGCGGGAGGTATTACCAACATAGGAAATGCACCGCTGACATTTTGGAATGCGGCCTGTTTTGGTTCTTTCTGGAGCGGTATCAGCGTACCCTTGAACTTTATCAAAAAATACGAAAAATTGGATGGGACCCCGCAAACATGGGATGCCGCCGGCGGAACGGATTTGATTGCAAAATATGCGGAATTAGATCCTCGGTTTAAACAATCAATGACCTATACCAATGGTTACCATACTGCCAGAGACCCTATTGCTCAAATTTATAGCGGCGGGAAAGATTATGCCAACTGCAAAGGCGGAGTGTGGCTGCGGAAATACATTCCCCGGAATGCCACCAGTGCCAACTTTGTCATGAATGATGTTTTGTTTCGGGTCAATGAATTGTATCTCAACTATGCCGAAGCGCTCAATGAAGCCTCCGGCCCGGTAAAAGAAGCCTACGATGCGATAAATGCCATCAGAACCCGGTCCGGTATGCCTAATCTTCCAGAAGGACTTACTCAAGCCCAATTCAGACAGCGGGTACGTAACGAAATCGCCATTGAAATGCTGAATGATGACCACCGTTTTTGGGATGTTAAACGTTGGCTGATTGCCGAAGAAGAAGGGGTAATGAAGGGCGTAATGGAAGGTTTGCAAATTACCAGAACAGGTACTGCTCCAAATTATAAATATTCATGGAAGCCTTACACGTTTGAAACCAGAGCTTTCAACAAAAACATGTATTTGCATCCTTTCCCGCAGATAGAAGTACTCAAAGGTGGATTAGTACAAAATCCCGGTTGGTAAGCAGCTCATAAATCATGGTTCAACACAAAAGGGTTTAACAATGATTCAATTCCATTTTAAACCAGTCGCCAATCTCATTATGAAACTACCATATACTTTTAAAGTTTCCGCTTTCCTAATCCTGACAGGGGCGGTCTCTCCAATTGTTCAGGCTCAACAACGGACTGCATCTCTTACGCAAAAGGCAGATACCGTCATTGTTGTGCAAAAATCAAATATCGAACGCATCGGGTTTGATGTGCAGCCTCGACATCTCATAACCACGGCTATCTCCACCGTTAAAGGAATTGACTTGGAAAAAAACTTTACGCTCAATCTGGGCAATACCCTTTACGGACGGCTTCCTGGCCTGACGGTTCAGCAGGGTGGCTCTGAGCCCGGCGCATCTACGCCTGCTCTGTATGTTCGAGGTTTAAATACCTTTGGTGGCGCAAGCAATACTCCGTTGTACGTCATTGATGGCTATATTAGCAACGGTGCCGGTACTTCCAATGCCTTTATGCAGTTGATGCCCGAAGAAATCGAATCTATTTCGGTGTTGAAAGATGCTGCGGCCACGGCCGTTTACGGAGGCCGTGCTGCCAATGGTGTGATTTTAATAACGACCAAATCAGGGAAAGAAGGTCCGCTTAAAGTATCTTTTACGACCAAGCAGGGTTTTAATCAGGCGCAAAACTTGCCGACCTTCTATAATTCCTATAATTACGCCCAACTTTACAACGAGGCGTTGGCCAACGATGGTTTGCCGGCTCGTTATACCGCCGAAGACATTGAAGCCTATAGACTGGGCAACGATCCTTATCTTCATCCGGACGTAAATTGGTATAAAGAAGTGTTGCGAAAAACCGCTCCCGTTTCAAGCTACAACCTGACCTTCAGCGGCGGCGACAAATATGTGCGGTATTTTGTGATGCTCAATGCCCTCAATAGTCATGGGTTGTTTAAAAAGTTCGGTGACCAAGATCCAGAGAGTTCAAACTCGAAATATGCTAAATACAACTTCAGGTCCAATTTGGATATTTCGCTCACCAACCGTCTCTCGGCCGAGTTTAAGATTGCTGGTTCCATTGAACAAACCAATAACCCCAATAACTATACTACGGGGGGCACTTTCAATTTGTTGCAGCAACTTCCTCCCAATGCGTTTCCCGTTTACAATCCGAATGGCAGCTACGGTGGAACGGCCCTGTATTCCAATCCGGTAGGAAATTTATTGTCTACGGGGTTTTTTCGGAACAATTCCCGCACGATACTTTCATCGTTGAAGTTTACGGAGCAGCTGGACATGATTACCAAAGGGTTGAGTGCGTCGGTGGCGATTTCAATCAATAACTATTTTGAATCAGGCTCTCGCAAAAGCAAACAATATCCCCGATTTTCCATCTCCCGTGGCGTGCTCGGCGACACGCTTTATAGCCCCGCCGTCGGTCAGTTGACTTCGTTGGCAGGGGCGGAAGAAACCTTGGATCAGTATCGAAATCTTATCTTTCAAGCATTTCTGAATTACAAACGAACGTTTGGCAAAAACGATATTTCGGTAATGGCCATGTTTAATACCGATAACGTAACCGTTTTTGGGCCGGCTTCCGATCCATCAACACCAACCGCCAACTCAACTGATCCTTACAAACACAATGCCGCTGCCGGTCGTTTGACGTACGCCTACAACAATAAATACATTGCTGAATTTTCGGGTGCTTACATGGGAACTGAGATTTTTGCCCCCGGAAAAAGATACGGATTTTTCCCTTCCGGTTCAGTAGGCTGGATAGTTTCAAATGAGAGCTTTCTGAAGCAGGCATCGGTGATTAATTTCCTCAAACTGAAAGGCTCATTCGGACTGGTCGGAAATGATATAATTGCCTCACAGGGATTGTCAACCCGCTACGTTTATGCGCCGACGTTTGGGGGAGGGGGCTACTTTTTTGGTACCAATAACAATTCAGTAGGCGGTTATGCCGAAAACGTCATTGCTAACCCCAATGCCACGTGGGAGAAGGAAAAATCCCTCAACGTTGGCATTGAAGCAACAGTCTTCAAAAACTTTGATTTTACCTTCGATTATTTTAACCGCGACCGTTACGATATTTTGGTAGCCTCTTCTGGTACCACTCCTTTGTTTTTGGGAATTGTTACTCCCAACCTTAATCAGGGGAAATCAAACAATAGAGGGTTTGAAGCAACACTGCGTTACAGCAACACAAACAAGTCGGATTTCCAGTACTTTATAGAAGGCAATGTTTCTTACGCAAAAAGTAAAATCGTTTTCAACGCCGAATCACTTCAGCTAAACCCACGACTGTACGGAACTGGAACATCCATCGGGCAACCGTTTGGTCTGGAAGCGATCGGTTTTTACAGCCAGGAAGATATTGCCAAAAGACAGGCGGATCCCAAAAGCGTTCCCGGCGTGCTGACCGAAATCATCAAAGCTGGTGATATCAAATACCGCGACATAGGCGGTCCCGAAGGCAAACCCGATGGTATCATTGACGGTAATGACCGTAAACCGATTGGAAATCCGGGACTGCCGTATCTGATGGGTGGGATTCATTCCGGCATCAAATACAAAGCTTTCGACCTTGATCTGGTTTTTCAGGGAGTAACGGGCAATACGGTTTATTTAGGTGGAAATACCTTTCATGCCTTTCAGGGGAATGGGCAGGTAGCGCCGATTGCCGCCGGCAGGTGGACGCCCGAAACGGCCGAAACCGCTACTTATCCGCGTCTTTCTTCCAAGGACAATCTGAACAACTATCAGTTTTCGACCTTTTGGCAACGCGACGGAAGTTTTATTAAACTCCGCAGTGCTGAACTCGGCTATACCATACCGGCTTCTTTCTCCGATAAGATCAGAATCAACACCGCGCGCTTTTTTGTGAACGGTACCAATCTGTTATCATTGGATAAAATTGAATACGGGGATCCTGAGTCTTTAACGGGCTATCCCGTCACCCGAACCATCACAGCAGGAATCAGAGTTCAGTTGTAATCCTTTTAATCTTACATTGACAATGAAAAAATATATAGCAGTACTACTTGTTTTGGCCTCCTTTGTTTTTAATGCCTGCCAAGACCTTGACCGGGAATTTGTAACCACCATCGGCCGTAATGAAATTGAGCAGTCGTTTGGTAATGTGCAGGCCCTGTTGAATGCCATCTATTCTGAGATTCCGGACGGTACACTTTACATTGGCGGGGCAGCTATGATGGCTTCTGCCACCGACGAAGCCGAATTTACGGCCGAAACAAACGCCGTACAGGGCTTTAATTCAGGCAGTTGGAATGCCATCAGTAATCCGGATTTGGTTTGGGGTAACTATTACCGGGGCATTCGTAAGGTAAATCAGTTTTTGGTATCAACGGGAAAGATAAACCTCGACCCCTGGAAATTAGACCCCTCGCCTTCTGCGCAGGCCGTGTATCAAACCAACCTGGATGCAATTAAAAGATGGAACTACGAAGCACGTTTCTTAAGGGCCTATTTTTACTTTGAATTGGTAAAACGGTATGGAGGGGTTCCACTGATTAATACGGCCCTTGCACTTGACAAAGATTTTTCAAAAATCAAACGAAATACATTGAGCGAGTGTATTCAGTTCATCACGGCGGAATGCGATTCGGCCGCCCTTATATTACCCTTGACTGCCTCTACACTGCCGTATACTGCCGCCAATGATTTGGGAAGAATCACAAAAATTGCGGCATTAGCGCTCAAAAGTCGGGTGTTATTGTACGCCGCGAGTGATCTTTTCAATACACCCACCTGGGCGGGCGGTTATGCCAATCCCGAACTGATTTCTATGCCTGCTGGCGACCGAACGGCCCGTTGGAAAGCGGCTTCCGATGCGGCCAAAGCGGTGATTGATGCGGCTGGTTTGCCTACCTTGGGGGCGTATAAGTCGCTATTTAATACCTTCAACAATGCTGAAATTATATTCACCCGAAGAAATGGCGCGAGCAATCAGTTTGAAAGAAACAATTCTCCCATTGGCTTTAACTTAGGTTTGAGCGGAAATACGCCCTCGCAGGATTTAGTGGACGCTTACGAGGTAAAAGTCAATGCAACTACGGCTGTGAAATTTAATTGGAATGACCCAGTCATGGCCGCTAATCCTTATGCCAACCGCGACCCGCGTTTAGGTTTTTCTATTGTAACCAACAATACTTCCTTTGGCACCCCCGCCCGCAATGTGCAGTTATGGACTGGCGGTCTGGATGGCAAACCCATTATTAACGCCTCCAAAACGGGGTATTATTTGCGGAAATACCAAATTGAAAGTTTGAACCTGATTAACAACAACACGGGGGTTCACAGCTGGATTATTATGCGTTATCCCGAAATTTACCTCAACTACGCCGAAGCCCTCAATGAATGGAACCCCGGCAATGCCGACATCAAGCTGTTTGTTGACAGAGTACGGACAAGAACGGGCGTAGCCATGCCGCCTTTGCCAGTGGGCTTGTCGCAGGCAGAAATGAGAGAGCGAATACGCAACGAGAAACGGGTGGAATTTGCCTTTGAAGACCATCGTTTTTGGGATGTTCGTCGCTGGATGCAGGGTCCGCAGTATTTCGGTAAGCCGCTGACGGGTGTTGATATTACCCGCAATGCCGACGACAGCTTTAAATACACGCCGGTAAAAGTGGAAGACCGTTCTTTTGACCCCAAAATGTACCTGTATCCCATTCCACAGGGAGAGCTGAACATTGGGAAAGGATTAGTTCAGAATCCCCTTTGGTAAAAGATATAATTGACAAAGTAGATAGATAATAGTGCAGAAAAGGGTCGCTCATTTGCGACCTTATTTTTTACAGGGCCTCGAAACATTTTTTTTAACAGAATGAACGACAGTTTTATTCCTTATTCAGAAAAGATACAGGATCACGGACTGTTTAAAACAAGATTTGATGGCCATAAACGGGAATTGTAGCCATTTTGACCGTTTACCTCAGTAATGCAGCTGTTAGAGGCTGCATGATAAAACAATCCTGACACAGATGAATCGAATTAAGAAATGAAACAGACGTCCATCAGTGCTTTTCTTATCCTTGGGGCCTTTTGTTTTTGGTCCTGCGCCGACTCCGTGGAGATTCCGCAGGAGGTGTTGGCGTATGAAGACAAATTGCCCGAAAACGTCGATTATAATCTGCACATCAAACCCATCTTATCGGACCGCTGTTTTAAGTGCCACGGGCCTGATAAAGCCAAGATCGAAGCCGGTCTGCAATTGGCCAATTTTGAAGGGGCAACGCTGGCATTGAAAAGCGGTGCCAAAGCCATTGACCCGGGAAACATCGGCAACAGCGAGTTGGTAGTGCGCATTCTGAGTAACGACCCCGAAGAAGTAATGCCTACGCCCAAAAGTCACCTCACGCTCACGAATGAAGAAAAAGCATTGCTCATCAAATGGATCAAACAGGGGGCTGAGTACAAAGAACATTGGTCGTTGACAAAAATAAAAAAACCGAAAGTACCCCAACCTGGAAATAGTATTTTAGCAAAATGGGGATTGAAAGAAGACGAAGAAACACAATGGGTGAAGAACGAGATAGATCATTTTGTTTTATCTAAAATGAAAGAAAAGGGCCTGAAACCCGCTCCGCAGGCCGATAAAAATACCCTGTTGCGCCGGCTTTACATGGATTTGACGGGTTTGCCCCCCACGCCCGGCGAAGTGGAATCGTTTCTGAATGACGCTGCTCCCAATGCGTACGAAAAAGTGGTGGACCGCCTGATGAAGTCACCGCATTTCGGCGAACAACAGGCCGTCAGCTGGCTGGATCTGGCGCGTTATGCCGATTCCAACGGTTACCAGGACGATGCCCTGCGTACGATCTATCCGTATCGTGATTGGGTCATTAAGTCCTTCAACGAAAATTTGCCGTTGGATAAATTTGTAACCTATCAACTGGCGGGTGATCTGTTGCCTGCGCCCACCAAAGACATGCTGGTAGCCACGGCCTTTAACCGTAACCATTCCCAAAGCGAAGAAGACGGCATCGTGCCAGAAGAATATCAAGTGGAATACGTGGCCGACCGGACGAATACCTTTGGAAAAGCTTTTTTGGGATTGACGATGGAGTGTTGCCGCTGCCATGACCACAAATACGACCCCATCAGCCAAAAAGATTATTACTCCATGTTTGCGTTTTTTAACAATGTGAACGAACACGGACAATCTCCCCACATTTCGGCTTCAAGTCCGGTCATGACCCTGCCGAGGCCCGAGGCCGAAAAGCAAATTAATTACATCAAAAGGAAACTCTCTGAAATCGATAAAATCAACACCGAAAGTGCCGCCTCGGTACGTCAACGCTTTGAAAATTGGTTGGCCAAAGGAGCTTCCGGTCCGCTCATTTCTCCTGCCAAAGAGTTATTAATCGACATTCCTTTTGACAGGAAAAATATAAAATTGGAAGGCGAAAAAAAGGATAAAAAAAGACCAGTATATCCAAATGTGGCCAACGATACGCTTCCAATGGAGACCTATGGTGATTTTGATTTTCAGCCAGTCAGCATTCGGAGCCCACGCGGATTGGGCGTGAAATTTATCGGAGACGGTTACCTGAAAATCCATGAAACGGCCAATTGGTGGAACTTGAAAAACTTTGATCACCGCACGGTGGGAAATTTTGAGCGAAATCAACCGTTTACGGTGAGTTTGTGGGTGGGTATCAACGACCCTAAGTTCAAAGGGCATCTGTTCAATCGCAATTCGGGGGCTTTGTCGGCGTGCAGAGGCTACGAATGCCGTCGGTTGGATGATGGCCGGTTGGCATTCAGAATCAGCAATGTATGGCCCGATGACGCCATTGATTTTGAAACAGACTATGTACTGAAACCCAACCGCTGGACCTACATCACCATGAGTTATGACGGTTCGAGCAAAGCCGACGGCCTGAAAATATACATTAACGGGCAACGCGCCGCGGGAAGAGTAATGGCCGATCATCTGACCGGCAGCACCCTTTGGGAAAAAAATCATAACATTCAGAAAAGCTACGCGGCTTCGACCAATTTTTCGTTTGGCAAAATGCACACGACCATCAACAAAGGTTTTGCCGTCGATGAACTGAAGATTTTCGGAAGGGTATTGACCTCGTTGGAAGTTCAAAGTTTGCTGACCGGAAAGGATTTGATCGAAAAAACGTTGCAAATGCCCGCCGAAAAACGCAGCGAATCCCAAAAAAAAGCCCTTTTTGACTATTATGTCACCCATATTGACCCAATCACGCAACAATTGGCCGCCAAACGCCAAAAGTTGATTGGCGAAGAAGTGGAAGTATTGAACAATGAAATTGACCTGATGATTACGCGGGACCGAAAATATCCCCGCAAAACCTACATTTTGGAGCGTGGTGTATACGATGCCCACGGCGAGGAAGTACAACCCGAAACCCCGCTGCAAGTCGGAAAATTGCCCGAAGGCTTTCCCCGCAATCGGCTGGGCTTGGCTCAATGGCTGTTGTCGGAAGAAAATCCGCTGTTTGCCCGCGTGATGGCCAATCGACTTTGGCAGAATTATTTTGGCAATGGATTAGTAAAAACGCAGGAGGATTTTGGCAATCAGGGGGAATTACCTTCACATCCCGAATTATTGGATTGGTTGGCTGCGCAATACCGAGCTGAAAACTGGGATACCAAAGCCTTCATCAAACGCATGGTGATGTCGGCCACGTACTGTCAGTCTTCAGTAGCAACTGCGGCTCAAATCGAAGCCGACCCCGACAATAAATGGCTGGCCCGGGGCAGCAGTTATCGTTTCAGCGCCGAGCAGGTGCGCGACAATGCTTTAGCGGCGAGTGGATTATTGGTGAAAAAAATCGGCGGGCCGAGTGTGTACCCATACCAACCCGCAGGTATTTGGGAAGCGCTGGCCACCCGAAACGTAACAAACTACGTACAGCAACACGGCGGCAGCCTTTACCGACGCAGCATGTATACCATCTGGAAGCGGACAAGTCCCCCGCCCATGATGCTCAATTTTGATTCGCCCGACCGCAGTTTATGCACCGTTCGCCGCCAAAAAACCGCTACACCTTTGCAGGCGTTGGTGACTCTCAACGACCCGCAATTTGTAGAAGCGGCAAGGGTTTTGGCCGAACGTACGATGAAACAAAAAGTCGATACAGATTCCCGAATTCGCTGGTTTTTTCTGGCGGTGGTTTCCCGAAATCCGCGTCCCAATGAATTGAAAATACTGAAAAACCTCTACGAAACGGAAATGCAGGCTTTTGTCAAAGAACCCCAACGGGCGGAATCACTCTTGTCGACGGGAGAATATCCAAGAGATAAATCCCTTAATACGGCAGAATTGGCCGCTTTTACGGTAGTAGCCAACACCATTCTTAACTATGACGAGGCGCTAGTAAAACGGTAGTTGAATAGGTATGAAAAGACCAATTTTTAATTCAGAACGTATGACAACAGAAATTCAGGATAAAGTCCATGACCAAATCAGTCGCCGTACATTTTTACAGTCGTCGGGCATGGGACTGGGGGCGGCGGCTTTGTCCTCGATAATACCTCAAGAGGCAAATGCATCTTCCACTTCTCAGAGAATAGGACCTCACTTTGCCCCAAAAGTGAAGCGCATCATTTATTTACACCAAAGCGGTGCGCCTTCCCAACTCGAAACCTTCGACTATAAACCCAAACTGGAAACCATGTGGGGGCAAAACCTGCCCGAATCAGTACGCGGCGGACAACGGTTGACGGGAATGAGCGCAGGCCAGAGTTCGTTTCCGCTGGCGGCCTCGGTGTTTAAATTTGGTCAATATGGCAAAAGCCGGGCGTGGGTAAGTGACTTGCTGCCGTATCATAAACACGTGGTTGATGAATTGTGTTTCATCAAATCCATGCACACCGAGCACATCAACCACGACCCCGCCATTACGTTCATCCAAACGGGCAATCAAATCGGCGGACGGCCTTCGATGGGTTCGTGGATGAGTTATGGCTTGGGTTCCGAAAATCAGAATTTACCCGCCTTTGTGGTTTTGCTCTCCCGAGGCCGTGCCGGTGACCAACCGTTGTATGCTAAATTGTGGAGCAATGGTTTTATTCCTTCGGTACACCAAGGTGTGGTTTTTCGGTCGGGTCAAGACCCTGTGTATTACCTCAACAATCCGAACGGAATTGACAAGACCTCCCGCCGAAATATGCTCAATGCGCTCTCGAAACTGAGCGAAGACCAGTACAAACAGGTGCTGGACCCCGAGCTCGACAGTCGCATGAAGCAATATGAAATGGCATATCGGATGCAAAGCTCCGTGCCCGAAACCCTCGATATTTCCAAAGAACCCGACAGCATTTTTGATATGTACGGCCCCGACAGCCGCATTCCGGGCACTTTTGCCGCCAATTGCCTCTTGGCCCGCAAACTGGCTGAAAAAGATGTTCGCTTTATTCAATTATACCATCAGGGGTGGGATCAGCACGGAAATTTGCCCAAAGACATCCAAATCATGGCCAAATCGGTGGACCAACCTTCGGCGGCATTAATTAAAGATTTAAAACAACGGGGACTTTTGGACGATACGCTGGTGGTATGGGGCGGTGAATTCGGGCGGACCAATTATTCACAGGGTAAATTGACCAAAGAAAATTACGGGCGTGACCATCATCCGCGCTGTTTTTCGGTTTACATGACGGGTGGCGGGATAAAAAAAGGAGTTTCGTACGGAGAAACGGATGAGTTTGGGTATAACATTACCAAAAACCCCGTGCATATTCATGACCTGCAGGCCACGATTATGCACCTGATGGGCATTGACCACGAGCAACTT
>JAIXUT010000132.1 GCA_027483385.1 Alphaproteobacteria bacterium | reverse complement strand
AATAACTGTTAGGAAACGATTATCGGCAATACTTCTGCTCTTCGCTCATTATAGGCATGAATCAAAGGCAATAGAAACTCCGCTGATTGTCGGGCGGCAGTATCGGGGTCAGGGTTTGGAAGGATTTCAACCGAGACCCACCCGTCATAGTGGGCGTGAAAAAGGCTATTCATGATTTTGGGGAAGTCTAAATGCCCCTGCCCGGGTGCTAAACGATTGGAGTCAGCGAAATGAATGTACTTTACAAAATCAATATGTTTTGCCAATTCGGGGCCTATGGTTCGGTCTTCAATATTCATGTGGAATACATCCGGCATGAGTTTCATGTTGGGCCGATTGACTTTTTTCATTAACTCAACGCCTTCTTCGACGTTGTTGATAAAGTCAATTTCGTACCGATTGACAGGTTCTAAAATCAACGTAACGCCTTTAGGATGAGCATAATCGCATAGCCCACGGGTGATTTCCAAAAATAAATCTTCAGCTTCCGGTTTGGGCAACCGTCCGATTTGTCCGCGTACCCGACCAATATTGACGAGTTGCCCGAAGTCCGTTGCCAAATCAATCAGTTCTTTAAAAATCCCCGTTACCCTTTGCCTTTTAACCGTATCGGTTTCCGTAAACATTAATCCCTCATCGGCATACACCTGACCCGTTGAAATGCAGGAAACCTCCAACTGATTTTCGTCTAGTAACGATTGCAGGTGCAGCACATTAATTTCATCCGCCCGTTTTAATGCCAATTCAACTCCGTGAAAACCCAATTTTGCAGCTTTGGGAATACACTCATTGAATCCTCGGTACACCACAAAGGCACTGGGTAAAGCGTTGGTATCGGCAATGGCAATAGATAATTTCATTCGGGTAGCAAATTAGGTGGCAGATGGAATGAAGGAGATAAATTTATTCTTTTTTATAAGAAACAATGCTAAGAGAAAACCCAGAGGATGCAGCAATCCAGAAATGAGGAAAGCCGGTCCGTAGCCGTATTTCTCGATAACAAATCCAATGATTAAACTGAAAAGCATCGCGCCGTAAGTAACCATACATCCCATGAGTCCGGTTACTGAGCCCACCACTTTGGAAGGAAATAAATCAGTAACGAGGGTTTGAGCAATGGTTGAATACAGTTGATGCCCGAACATGGCCATGCTGAAAAACACAATCGCCATGTTGAGTGAGGCGCTCGTAATCAGCAGGGAAACCGGCAACAAAGCCGCCGCAATTCCCAACGGTATTTTTCGGGCTGCGTCAATGGAAAAATTACGTTTGAGCAAAAAACTACTCAACCAGCCGCCCAACAAACTGCCCGTACCAGCAAATGCATAGGGAATCCAGGCGTAAGCGCCGATGCCTTTGATGTCGAGTCCGCGCACATCGTTAAGGTATTTGGGTAACCAAAAAATGAAAAAGTACCAGGCCGAATCAGGGAAAAATTTAACAATGATGACCGTCCATACATCGCGGTCTTTAAACAGACTCAACCACGATACCCGATTTTCTTTGGTTGGATTGGCGTCTCTTTCGCTTTGCAAAGCGGTTGATATATAGTCTTTTTCGCTATCGGTTGTGAATTTGCTTTGTAGGGGTTGGGTATAAATTTGAAGCCAAACTATGACCCAAACCAAACCCAAGAGTCCTGAAATAATAAACGTCCAGCGCCAGTTGGCTACGGCGATAATGGCCGCAATCAACGGTGGTGCAATCACTGCTCCTACACTTGAGCCTGCATTGAAAATCCCGAAGGCCAGTGAGCGCTCTTTGCCAGGAAACCATTCCGAAACGACTTTTGCCGAGCCCGGAAAACCGCCGCCTTCCCCGATTCCCAATAAAAAGCGAGCAAGTCCCAGTCCTGTTACACTCGAAACCAACCCATGAAGGATATTGGACAAAGACCACCAAACGATCATGATGGCATAACCCGCTCTTGACCCCAAAACGTCCAAAATTCGCCCGCCGATGGCGTACATCGTTCCGTACGAAAAAAGAAAAATACTGTTTATCAACCCATAATCCACATCACTGATGACGATCGTTTTTCGAATTTCACTCAGAGCAATAGGCAGGTTCTGGCGATCTAAATAATTGATGGCCGTGGCCAACCCAATCAGCCCCGCTATCCACCAGCGAAAATTCTTTATCTTTTTCAAAATGAGTAAAAATGGAAAATGTAAAATTTTACGGAAAAAGGACAACGTAATTTGGACAGGCTAGCTATTCTCACTACTCAAAACTCACTACTGCTTGAAGGGTTTACCAAAAGAAGTTAACAATCCACCATCCACGTAAATGATTTGACCGTTGACAAAATTTGAGGCTTCAGAAGCCAGAAAGACTGCTGCTCCGACCAAATCTTCCGGTGTTCCCCAACGCCCTGCTGGAGTACGACTAACGATGTAATCGTTGAGGGGATTTCCTGCTTCGCGGTATGAAGTGTTGATAGGTGTAGCGATATAACCTGGTCCGATTCCGTTTATCTGAATATTGTGTGGTGCCCATTCGGTAGCCAGATTTCGAGTCAGCATTTTGATACCTCCCTTGGCTGCCGCGTAAGCCGTCACTGTATCACGGCCCAACTCACTCATGAGTGAACAGATATTAATAATTTTCCCGCGTTGACGCTTGATCATGTGTTGACCAACATATTTGGAAACCATGAAAGGAGCCGTTAAATTGGTCAAAATTACCTCGTTCCAGTCTTCCTCGGGTATATCTTCGGCAGGGGCGCGTCGGATGATGCCGGCGTTGTT
>JAIXUT010000162.1 GCA_027483385.1 Alphaproteobacteria bacterium | reverse complement strand
TGCGTGATTTTTGGTTTTCATAATCAACAACTCAAAGTATTGTTACTGAAATTAAAAAACTTAGATTTATGGGCGTTGCCCGGCGGCTATGTAGAGCAGAGTGAGGGAATTGACGATGCTGCTCAGCGAATTTTGGAAGAGCGAACGGGCCTGAGAGATATTTATTTGGAACAATTTCGGGTATTTGGTTCGGCAGACCGCTCCACCAAGGAATTTATCCAAAAAATCATGGAAGTACACCACCCAGAATCGATGAACGAACCTTGGGTGTTGCAGCGATATGTGTCAATTGGTTATTATGCTTTGGTAGACTTTTCAAAAGTAAACCCCACGCCAGATTTTTTGTCAGAATACTGTGAGTGGTTTGAGATGAAGCAATTGCCCAAATTGGCCTTTGATCATCGTGAAATCATTCAAAAAGCGTTGGAAACCCTGCGAATAACGCTGGATTCTAAATTGGTAGGCTCCAATCTTCTGCCCGAAACATTCACGATGATGGAACTGCAAAGCCTTTACGAGACTATTTTGGAGACGCCCCTTCGTCGGAATAATTTTCAGCGAAAAATGCTGAGTTTGGATATTTTGGAACGAATAGAAAAGCTGTACACAGGAGCGCCCAACAAAGCGCCGTACCTGTATCGATTTAAAAAATCGTAGTTAATTTCCATTCAAAACCTTTCATTGACCGTCAATATTTAAAGGTTTGGTAAATTGAAAACCGTTTAGCATCTTGCTATTCGGTTTTTTTATTCACTCAGCCCACCAACTCATGTCATCAACTCCCTCTACTGTGCTTGATCGCTTTCTGCGATATGTTCAAATTGATACGCAATCCGACCCTAATTCCACCACGCAGCCTTCCACCGAAAAACAAAAAGATTTGAGCCGATTGTTGGTCACTGAACTTTTTGAAATGGGTGTTTTAGACGCACACCTCGATGAGCATGGCTATGTGTATGCCACGCTCCCCGCCAACACGACCAAATACAACGTGCCAGTAATTTGTTTTTGTTCGCACGTTGATACCTCACCCGATTGCTCGGGGGCGGGGGTAAAGCCAATCGTGCATACGAAGTGGGACGGCTCTGACATTGTACTTCCCGATGATTCATCGCAGGTTCTACGTCAATCAGAACATCCTGATTTAACCGCCCAAATTGGCAATGACATTGTAACCGCCAGCGGTAAAACGCTGCTCGGAGCCGACAACAAGGCGGGCGTGGCGGAAATTATGGATGCAGTTTATTTTTTGATAAATAATCCTGACATCAAACACGGAACCGTCAAAATCCTTTTTACCCCCGATGAGGAAATCGGGCGTGGTACTGCCAAGGTAGATTTAGAAAAACTGGGGGCGGATTTTGGTTATACTATTGATGGTGAGAGTGTTGGCACATTGGAAGACGAAACTTTTAGCGCGGATGCGGTCAAAATTACGATTTCAGGCGTAAGTACGCACCCAGGTTTTGCGAAAGGAAAACTCGAAAATGCGCTTAAAATTGCGGCAGATGTGCTGGCCGCTTTGCCAAAAGATACTTTGTCGCCCGAAACTACCGAAGACATGGAGGGGTTTATTCACCCGACCCATATCGAAGGAATTTTGGAAAAAGTAACTCTCGGTTTTATCATTCGTGATTTTACATTGGCAGGATTGCACGAAAAAGAAACGTATTTGAAGGATATTTTGGATCATGTTTTGACGAATTATCCCTATTCTACCGCCCATTTTGAGGTTATAGAGCAATACAGAAATATGAAGGAAGTGCTGGACCAACATCCACAGGTGAGTGACTTTGCGCTAGAAGCGATTCGGCGCAGCGGTCTTACTGCCAAGCGTAGGAGTATTCGTGGGGGGACCGACGGGTCGCGGCTTTCGTTTATGGGATTGCCGTGTCCAAACATTTTTGCGGGCGAACACGCGTTTCACTCAAAATTGGAATGGGTTTCGGTGCAAGATATGCAAAAGGCCGTCGAAGTGATTGTAAATCTTTGTCAAATTTGGGAAGAAAAAGCGTAGTCATTTGCGCTAGAACTGATACTTTATTAACTGCCATTTTACAAACTAAACCGTTAAAATACCGATGTTCCGTAACAGCCTGTTTACACTTTTCGCGGCGTCTTGCATTGCGTTGAGCGCTTTTCGTTTCGACGATAATTGGTTAGACAAAATTGTGGCAAAATTTGAAGCCTACCAACGAAACTCTCCTCAGGAAAAAGCTTATCTGCACTTGGATCGGCCGTATTATTCGGCTGGTGAAACGATTTGGTTTAAGGCCTACTTAATCAACAGCGGCAGTCACACGGCCGACTCGGTCAGCCAAGTTTTGTACGTGGATTTGGTCGATAAATCGACTGGGAAAGTGGTTTTGTTAAAGAAAATTGAAATGATTGGCGGATTGGGCGAAGGCGATTTAGCCCTTAAAGATTCCCTCAAAGCGGGTGACTATATGGTCAGGGCCTACACAAACTGGATGCGTAATTTTTCGGAAGATTTCTTTTTTCACCGTGACTTGCTCATTTTTCGGGCGGAGGCATCACCGACTGTTTATCCTTCCAACGCCGACGACATCGACGTGCAGTTTATGCCCGAAGGCGGTCAATTGGTGCTGGGAATGGAGGGAAGAGTGGCTTTTAAAGCAACCAATATTTTGGGGAAAGGCGCTGAAATTACGGGGGCGGTGCTCAATCAGGCCAATGATACGCTGGTGGGATTTTCAACGCTCAAATTTGGCATGGGTTTTTTTACCATCACGCCCGAGCCAGGAGAGAAATACCGCATTGAGGTGCGTAAGCCAGACGGTAAATATGTGAGTTACGCTTTTCCTGAACCGCAAAAAGAAGGAATCGTGATGATGGTGGACAATGTTTCTAACAAAGAAAATGTAAGGGTTATTCTTAAACACAACAAGGTTGTTTCGGCAACGAGCGAACTCGCACTGATTGCCCAAACGAGGGGAGAAATAATGTACGCCGCCAGAACGTCGATGGCCAAAAAGATGTCCCTTTTCAGTATTCCAAGGGCCAATCTTCCCGAGGGAATTACGCAATTGACGGTTTTTGACGAAAAAGGTTTGCCCGTTTGTGAACGCCTGGTTTTTGTCAACAAAAATCACCCTTTGTCGCTAGAATTGAAGGCTGACAAAGCGGTTTATAAAAGCCGTGAAAAGGTAGAGTTGGAACTGACGGCAAAAGATGCGGCGGGTAATCCCGTCAGCGGGAGTTTTTCTTTAGCCGTGACC
>JAIXUT010000011.1 GCA_027483385.1 Alphaproteobacteria bacterium | reverse complement strand
GCGCCGAGTACGGGTTTTACGAGTCGTTATACCAACGCTGGAACCATGTCTAACAAAGGTTGGGAAGGTGAAGTTTCGGCCGAGGTGTTTCGTCAAGGAGCGTTGGATATTCAACTCATTGGTAACATCAGCCGGAACATAAATCGGGTGGAAGATTTGGCGGGAACCGACCAGATTGTTTTGGGAGGGTTCAGCACGCTTACTAGCTCGGTGGCTAAAGTTGGCTATTCATTATCAGCCCTTTATGGCGGCACGTATCTCCGTAAAGCCGACGGCTCATTGAGTTTGAACGCCAACGGTTTTCCGCAATTGGCACCTACCTACGGCGTGATTGGTGATCCTAATCCCAAATACCGGGCAGGTTTCGGAACCAATGTCAATTACAAAAACTTCTCGCTCAATGTGCTTTTTGAAACCTTCCAGGGCTCGACGTTTGCGCCCAATACCCAATCTGTACTCTATAATTTCGGTACACACGCGGACGTAGGAAATGAAGTGACGATACCAGCCGGCGGCCTCAAAAACTACGACGGAAAAGTGTTTGAAGCAGGCAGCGCAGTACGCGGCAATATTCAGGATTTTGGCGCAGGGCCTGTATTGCTTGATCAGGCTTGGTACACTACGTTGGGGCAGGGATTCAGTGCTTTGCAGGAACAATTCATGGTGGACGGCAGTTGGACCCGACTCCGCGAGGCTACCCTTGCCTACAACTGGCGCAGCCCTTGGTTGAAAGAAAAACTCAAATTGGGTTCGATTAGCGTATCGGCTACGGGGCGTAATTTATTGCTTTGGACGGATGTGGTAGGTATTGATCCCGAAACGTCGCTCAATGGTACTGGCAACGGTCGCGGTCAAGATTACTTCAATAACCCAGGCTCTAAATCGGTCGTTTTTTCGGTCAGAATCAATTACTGATAATAACTGATACCTGCCTTTCGCATTTTTAATCTCCAAAATGACACAAAAAATGAAAAAATATATTTCAACCGCCGCCCTTGCCATCACGTTGTCTCTGACGGCCTGTGACTCCCTAGTGAGTAATCTTAACGATGATTTAAACAACCCGACCGATGCGCCCGCTGAGCTGATGTTTACGGGTATTGAGTTGGCCGCGGCCTCTGTACACGAAGGCTACAACTCGCTTTTGTCGAGTATTTGGAGCGGCTATTATTTCGGTTACGACCGTCAGTGGGCCGATTTTCACGTTTACAACGTGGCGGGTTCTTACTTTGACGGCATGTGGAGCAGCAGTTATTATGGCATTCACCGCAATGCACGCCTGTTGTTGGCCAAAATTGAGCCGCAGGGCGTCAAGGTTTTAGCAGGGATGACCAAAGTACTCATGGCCCACAACATGGGAACCATGACATCGCTTTACGGAGATATTCCTTTTTCGCAGGCTGCTCAATTGGAGGAATTTCCGAATGCAAAATATGATACCCAAACCGAAGTCTACGCTGGCGTGCAAAAACTGCTTGACGAAGCCATCAAAGACCTCGAAACGGGTGTGGGCGTACCGCGTGCCGGCACGGATGTGCTGTTGGGGGGGGACCCAAAAAAGTGGATTGAAGTGGCCTACACGCTCAAAGCCAGGTTTTATACCGATACCAAAGAGTACCCATTGGCGGCGGTAGCAGCGGCAAAAGGCGTAAGCAAAGCCACCAATTCTATGTACATGCCGCACGGGGTTATTCAGGGACAAAATCAAAATTTTATTTATAACTTCTTGGCCGTGAGTAGGATTGGTGATGGGGCGGCCGTTACCAAAGCCAATGCGCCTTGTCATCTGTTAAAACTGATTGACCCTACGCTCACCACCACCTACCGGGGCAATGCCAAAACCGACGAAACCGCCCGTTTCAATTTTTATTATTTGCGTCAAGGGGTCAACGTGCCCAATCGGGTGGAGCCGAATACCCAAAAACGGGCCACGCAGGTAGGTTTTATGAGCGTAGATGCGGCGTTTCCGTTGGTGACGTTTCAGGAAAATAAACTAACTCAGGCCGAAATGGCCCTACGGGCGGGTAGTTTTGCGGATGCACTTGCGTATTTGAATGAATACCGGGCGTTTATGAACACGGGTGGCGGCTACATCAACAGTGTGACTGCCGCCAATTTTTCGTATAAATACCTGCCTTATGTAGAAGCTGATTTTGTAAAGGGAGGCATGGAAAATACCGACGGAATTGCCCAAAATGATGCCCTTATGCGGGAAATTTTGGAGGAGCGCTACGTGGCTTTTTATTGTCAAACCATCGGTTGGAACGACGAACGCCGCAATCGCACCAGCCCAACAGGGATAAAGTTGACTCCCAACGCGGGGGATAAATTGCCCATGCGTTTTATCTATTCGCAAAACGAAATCAACGGAAATCCGCTTTCACCAAAACCCGTGCCAGGGGTTTTTGATGCAATGGCGATTTATAAATAAGCTCTTTTATTCGTATTATTAGGAACGTTTGCCCCTTTGCTGATTCAGACCAGTAAATGGGCAAACGTGTTTCCACTCAAACCTTTTTATTTTCTGTATCTTAACTTGCTGCAAATGAAATTTTATACCATCGCATTTTTATTTTTTTCGATGCAAGTCGCGGCCCAGCGTCTGGATTCCAAACAGATTACGGTCAATGAAGGAACCAATATGGCGATGGCGCTCTCGCCCGACGGCCAAACCATTGCCATTGATTTGCAGGGAACTATTTACACGCTTCCCTCCAAAGGTGGAG
>JAIXUT010000045.1 GCA_027483385.1 Alphaproteobacteria bacterium | reverse complement strand
GCCATACGTTCTTTATACAACTCTTTCTGTGCATTTTCGAACCGAAATTTCCCTTGCTCAAAGTAACGAAAAAATCATCCTTCAAACGCCCATTTTGACGGTAGGGTCGTGTTTTGCGGAAGTGATTGGACAAAAATTGGTCGATAACAAAGTCCCTACCCTAGCTAACCCCTTCGGGACTATTTTTAACCCGCTTTCAATCACAAAACTTATTCGGCAGTCAATCACCCAGCAACTTCCCGACGAAAATTTATACGTTGAAAATCAGGGCATTTGGTTTCATTATGACTTTCACTCCTCGTGCTGGGCTCTCACTAAAGAAGCCCTTACTACGCAGTTGACTCATCAGTTGCATCGGGTACGGGAGTGGCTCTTAGGCACTAAGTGGTTGATTATTACCTTCGGAACAGCGTATGTTTATCGGCAGATAGCCACCCAATGTATCGTTGCCAATTGCCACAAAGTGCCCAACAAACAGTTTAGGCGCGAGCTTTTATCCATAGAAGCCATTGTAGAAGATTTCAGGGGTATTTGCTCATTACTCCGTTCAGAAAATCCTTCCATAGCGGTTATCTTGACCGTAAGCCCCGTACGGCACACGCGCGACACCCTCCCGCTCAATGCCGTTAGTAAATCCATTTTGAGGGTTGCTTGTCATGAACTAAGCGAGACTGTGGAAAATGTCCATTACTTTCCCGCTTACGAACTTTTACTAGATGACCTGCGCGATTATCGCTTTTATAAGCCTGACCTTATTCACCCCAGCGAAACTGCGGAGCAATATATTTTTCAACTGTTTTCAGAAACCTATTTTGATGATTCCCTGAAACAATTTGTCAGAGAATGGCAGAAACTAAAGCAAGAAATGGCGCACCGCCCGCTGCAACCCAACTCTGCGGCCCACAAACTATTTCTCAAAAACTTGCTAAAAAAACTTCAAAAGATGAGAACAAACGTGGAGGTAGATGCTGAAATCGCCTTTGTTGAAAAACAACTCCAAGCGTTTGAAAATTAGATCATGAAGAAAAATTATTGGTTACATATTGGATTGGCGCTGTTGGCAGGATGTACCTCTTCTGGGCCCACTCCCAAAGAATCTGATTACCGCTTTTTCCCTTTGGAAACTGGGCGATTTGTAGAGTACGAAGTGCAGGAAACGTCCTATGCGCTAAGCAAGCCCCCTGTCCAAATTACTTATTTTCTGAAAGAAGTTTGCGGCTCCGAACTTAAGGAGCCAACGGGGCAATATCAAATCAACCGTTTTAGAAGAAACACTGTTGACCAAAACTGGTCACTAGACTCAGTGTGGACCGCCTACCTCCTACCCGACCGCGCCGTAAAAATCGAAAATAATCGTCCCCTCTTAAAAATGATTTTTCCGCTTTTCGACGGTCTTACGTGGAACGCAAACCAATACAATACCCTACCGCCCGAAAACAGTGAAGCTCGCCTCTCCAATTTGCCCTTTAGTATTAATTCACTCACGTTTTCTAGCAATTTGGAGATTGTCCAACAAAAAGATTCAAGCTTGGTTTCTTTGGTTAACTTCACAGAACGCTACGCACCAAACGTCGGGTTGATTTATAAAGAAAGTACCAGCCTACAATACTGTCAAAACGCCGATTGCCTAGGGAAAGGTATCGTTGAATTTGGCCACCAAAAAATCCTAAAAATCAACGCATACGGCAAAGAATAACGCCCGCTGTGTTAGTCAATAATGAACTTTCCCGTTGCTATTTTTTCTCCAATTCTGCAACGATATATGTATGTTCCAGAAGAGGGCGGGTCGGTCCAGTACAATTCGTTTTCACCCAGTTGGGCATCGAATTTCACCTCCTTGACTTTTTTCCCTTCTTCGGAATAAATCGTCAAAACACCCTCTACCACCGATCCGCTCAACTCATACACAAATCGAGCATAACCACTTGAGGGATTGGGTGCTACGACGATGTTCAGTCGCTCTTGCACCTCCTCAATGCGGAATTGTACACGGTAAGGAATTCCCGCACCATTTCCATTCACATCCCTTGCCTGCACCAGTAATTCATACTTCCCAGCCGCCAATACACCTGGTCTGAACTGAACAGCTAGATTTCGGAGTGTTTTCAACTCAAATAACCCATTGGTCAGTATTTTGAACGGACAGGAGTCGCAGGCTTTGAGGTATAATTGAACCAAATTGGTGTCTAATTCCAACGGATTATCATCAAAAAGCAAAACGTTAAAAACAGGCATTGAAGACACAAGTGCCCCATTCTGAATCACTTTACGATCAACGGTCACCTCCATGACAGGATTAACACGGTCAGTTGTGGTGTATGCAGGGTAGCGCGTGAGCGGTTCTACTAGTGACCAGTTTAGCGTCAATTGTGCTTCGTTGTTTTGCTCGTTCAATTCTTCAATCTGCTGTGTCGCATCCAGAAATACTTTTATATTGCTGAAGCCAGCGTTCTTTTTAATGCTCAAAAACAGCGTGTCTTTTTGAGTCGGAGCCTTTACCGAAAACATTCTGGAGGAAACCGTGCCGTTGGTTTCTGTTAGGCTAAGTTTGATGGTAAAACTTTTTAGCCGTTCATCCACTTTTCCTGCATTGGTAATGATAACGCCCACCTGCACCGAATCTGACTGCGAAAACGATTTTGGGCTTTGAACAAACATCCCCTTCGTTTCAACGGCATAATCAGGTTTATTGATTTTAAATAACACCACCGCTGGGTCGCCCAAAAGAATAAGTTGATGCACATTGGCAATGTCAAATTCGTTCTCTTTGGTGGTGGCAATGGTGTTACTCACTTTCTGCAAAATTTCACCGATGGGCTTCCCCAATGTTGCTTCTTGCTCAAAGATGGCCGAATAAAGTTCTTTCAGATAATGCGCCGAAATGGAAGGATAACTCCAAAAAGAATTGGAAAGCACG
>JAIXUT010000037.1 GCA_027483385.1 Alphaproteobacteria bacterium | reverse complement strand
TTGTCCTAAAATCACGTGATTGCGCCGGCGCTATTGAATACCGATGACAACTTGAGTAGTAGTTCTGAATTTCTTATCTTGTCGCAGCTTCAGTGATAAGCTCCTCAACTTAATGGTATTGATAAATCCTTCCTAAAATCTGGGCTGGAATGGGTATCTCCTCGGCTATTAGCTGAGGCAATTGGTAAATACACTGGTGATCTCTCAGCAGAATCCCGAATAGAAAAATCTTTATTTATCTATCCATTCCCTGAAGCTGTTTCATCTCTTTAATTATCAATTTATATGGCAAAACAAACTACCGTAGCCCTTTCAGTAGTCAATCCTCATGCAGCAGGCATTGATATTGGCTCTCGCTTCCATTGGGTAGCCGTTGACCAAAACAAAGAGAACGTACGCTCTTTCGGCGTCTATACAAACGACCACTGGCAACTTATTTTGTATCTGCGGGAGCACGGAATTACGTCAGTAGCCATGGAAAGTACAGGCAGTTACTGGCAGACACTCTTTAACGCCTTACAGAAAGCGGGCTTTGAGGTACATTTGGTAGGGGGGAACCAGACTAAGAATGTGCAAGGCCGAAAAACGGATGTCATTGATTGTATGTGGATTCAGAAATTACATTCATTAGGTTTATTAGCGGGTAGTTTCCTGCTAAGCGACACGCTTCAGGAATTACGCACTTATTACTATCATCGCCAGCATCTGATTGAACAGCTGGCTACTTACACCCATAAAATGCAGAAATCACTTCGGTTGATGAACATTCGACTGGATGTGGCTATCCGAGATATTACAGGGAAATCGGGCCTTGCTATTATTGAAGCCATTCTGGCCGGAAACCGAGATCCCCATTATTTAGCCTCGCTAGTAGACGTACGCATGAAAAAATCCAAAGAGGAAATCGCTCAATCTCTTGAGGGCTGGTGGAGACAGGAGCTGCTATTTGAATTGCAGGCCTCCTTAGCTTTTTATAAGATTTATCAGAATGCCTTGGCAGAGTGCGACCAAGTAATTGAGCAGACTTTACGACGATGTATGCCTGTAGAGCCGGTTGCTGAACCCGCCCAAAAAAAGTATCGGGAAAACAAAAAGAAAAGCAGTAAGAATGCTCCTGATTTTGATGTTTCCACCATTGCCTATCAGTATTTTCAAACGGATCTGTTTAGTATTTCCGGTATCAGTCACAGTACCGTTCTCTGCCTGTTGACTACTTTGGGCAATGATATTCATAAGTTTACTTCTGCCAAAAAATTTGCCGGTTGGCTTCGATTGGTTCCCAATAATAAAATCAGCGGGGGCCGTATTATCAGCCATCGTACTCCTTCGGGCAAATCCTATATCGCTTCGGCCTTGCGACAGGCTGCGAACTCAATCGGGAATCAGACCAATCATGAACTTAGTCCTTTCTTCAAACGAATCGCTTATAAAAAAGGAAGAGTCGCGGCCATAACGGCAACGGCCCGAAAGCTGGCTGTCATTATATGGAATATGATTACAAAAGCAGAACCCTACCGAAAAAATCAGGCCAAAGAAGCAAGTCAGCCGTCAAGACAGGCTGGATTAAGGCAGATAAAGCGACGGGTTGAGGCTCTTCATTTAAGTCAGGATGAGCTAACTAAGCTATTTGCAAAAGCCTAATTATCAATTGGTTAGTGGCTTGTTGTATAGAAAATTAGTTGACATACAAACGAAGCAATGACTTATTTAGCAAGTGGTCGTGCCAAAGGGAAAGTCATTGTCAAGGTCACGTAGTTTACCAGCCCGATAAAACTACCAGCTCATAGCATTATCTTTCTGACAATTAAGAAATAATACCACTTGTATTTGTGAAAAGACCGAGGAAGTTGGTCACACATCAATAAATTATTTTTTCAGGGCTTTACCGTGCTCAGCTACGTTGAGCATCGTGTCAATATAAATCTCATTTTCGTTTTCTTTAAGATACATAAGTAGCTCACGATGAGCAGGTAATGAAACATTCAACGAATGCTCTCCACCTACACCGTGAAACAAGAAAACCAATAATTTTCCCTCATTTTGGGCTTGTTTAACAAGTTTTATGAGTTGTTCGCCCGTTTCGCCATTAATCATATAAGAGTCGAAATCATAAGGATTTATTTCATCAAATTTTTGCATACGGGCACGTACGGCACGGGCACCTGCAAGGTCGTTTTTAAGGTCATTCATAAACTCCACGCCGCCCACTTTAGTATCGCCGCAGGTAAAGGCAAAAGTCCGCTGCTTTTTCCCGTCCACCGATTCTAGCAGGGTATTGGTCAGGCGGATTTCGTCGGTAATGCGTTTGAGGGTGTATTTACTGAGGTCATTTTCGGGGTTCACCCACGACCGCCCTGGGAGTGACGCATCACATGGATGGAAAAGGGTATGATTGCCCAATTCATGCCCACGGTCAGCGGCACGCTTCCACTCATTCATTCGATTTTTGAAACCTGGAAAAGACCCTGCAATGTAAAAAGTTCCTTTCATGCTTAGAGAATCGAGTAAGGTAATTGCGTGGTCGAGGTGGACATTGAGGGCATCGTCGTAGGTGAGGACTACGGCGCATTTTTTACCTTTCCAAGGCTTAGTTTCGTCCAAACTTTCGCCGTCGGTGCGGAAGGGTGAAGCGGGCAAACCCTCAGCATTGATAAGGTTGGGGTTAATGGGGCTATCTGCCCAAGCGTATCGTACGTATTTCGGATTTTTGACTTCATTTGACGAAACAATGATTTTGTTATCCTCTATTTTGGCATCTGCCCACACAAATTTTTTATCGAAACCAGCCACCGCAAAATCACTTAGTTTCTCTCCGTCGTTGGTCGAAAGCCCTTTGCCGATGTGGTCAAATTCGAGGATAATTCTATCGTTTTCAATGGTTTGTTGTTTAAAAATAGGCCCAGATGATGCTACTTTTTCACCATAAATCAGGTTGGAAGCGGCGATTGCCAATCTATCACCTACACTTTTTTTGTTATCCGGATGAATATCATTCCATTCCCCCAAATCAATGGCTACCGCCAAAGCCGTATTGGTTGATTTTTGAGTAGCATGTAGTTGAGCCTCACGCAGTTTG
>JAIXUT010000166.1 GCA_027483385.1 Alphaproteobacteria bacterium | reverse complement strand
GCCATTGTTCCCGAGCCCGGCAACCCCAACAATAACGTGCTGAAATTTTGGCTGAACGATTCGTGGTTGGCCGACGGAAATCAGGAAAAGGCCCGTGTACAATGCGATCTGTACGGCATCAAACCAGGTTTGAAAGAATTTTACCAATCGGTGCGGGTTTTTCTGACGGACGATTTCAATACGGTCAAAAAATATCCCAAGCGTATCAGTTGGCTTACGATTTCGGAGTTTTGGAACAACGAATGGTGGGTAAAAACCGAGTCCTACGGATTTCGGGTCACGCTGGGCATCGGTAAACCAGCGGGCGAAAATGACCTGCATTTTATACTGAATGCCGAAAATCCCGGTCAAAAAGAAGTGTGGAAAGCTATTAATAACGACATAAAGGTTCCGATCGGAAAATGGTTTACCATGGAATATTATTTCAAAGAGGGAAATCACGAAACAGGACGGTTTTACATGGCCATCACGCCCTATGGTGAACCCAAAAAAGTGGTGTATGATGTGAATGATTTTACGCACAATACCAATGACCCCAACCCTAACGGCCTGACGGGATACAATCCCATGAAACTCTACACTTCCAAAGAATTAGTGGGTTTTATGAAATCAGAGGGCAAAACGCTGCAAATCTATTGGGACGATTTTAAACTTTGGACCAACAAAAAACCTGAACCTTCACGTTGATGAAATCACTTCTATTGCTTTTTCTCGGATTAACCGTTTTGTTTTCCGGCAATGCGCAAACCACAAAACGTATCTATTTGGCAAACGATGACCACACCGATTACATGTGGACAGGCAACGAAGCCCAATATGATTCGGCGTTTGTAAAAATGCTGGATTACTACTTGGACCAAATCGAGGCTACTAAACATAACTCCCCTGATTTTCAGGCGCGTTTCAACTGCGATGGCAGCTTTTGGCTGAAAGTGTACGAAAAATACCGTTCACCTGCGCAATTCAATCGCCTCGTGGAGGCGCTTCGCTCGGGGCACATCAGCAGCCCGCTCAATATGCTCGTTAGTACCTACGGAGCGCAGCCCACGGAAGCAGTTTTGAGGGGAATGTACTACGCGGGACACATGGAACGCCGTCTGAATCATCGGTTCCCGTTGGCGGTGTGCATGGAAAACCAAACCCTGCCGTTGGGATTGAGCTCGCTGTGGGCGGGCTCGGGTGCCAAATACAGTTGGCGCGGCGTGTGTGGCTGTGCCAGCAAAGTTCCCAATGCGAGTTTAGCGCATCGTCGGAACCAATTGTACCGATACATGGGCATGGACGGCGGAGGAGTGACGATGAAATGGTATAATTTATTTCCAAAAAATAACGTCTCTTTTGGTGGATATGCCGAAACCCGTCAGGAAAAAGTCCCCAAAGAAACCGTTGCGAAAATGAGCCAATTGGTGGAAGATATGGATAAAATGTGCGACACGGTTTCTACCAAATCTGCTTATCCGTTCAACGTGGCCGGTGCCTTTGGGTTCGGGTGGGATGATTTGGAAACCTTTGTTTCGCCAGCGTTTATTACAGTAGCACAAAACGGCACAACGCCTACCCGAAAAGTGCGGGTTTCCAACGAAGAAGATTTCTTTCGGGATATAGAAAGTTCTTACCCAACACTTCCTGCCGAATCCCTCACCTATGGTAACGAATGGGATACGTACTGCGTAAGCATGAACGAAATCACCGCCCGCGTGCGTCGTGCAACCGAAAAATTGCGAACTGCCGAAGCCTTATCGTCCATTGTTTCGCTTAAAAATCAAACCTTCGCCAATTCCCTGATTCCTGCCCGTAACCAAGCGTGGGATGCTTTCGGACTGTATTGGGAGCACGACTGGACGGCCGATGGTCCAGTCAGCCAAAAAGACCGTGCCCGATGGCAGATCAAAATGCAAAAGCAGATTTCGAACTATACCGATTCACTCTTCAACCTGTCACTTTCTACCCTCGGCCGACAACTCAAAAAGGCGCCGAATCCGCGTTTTTATGTGTTTAATCCCCTAAGTTGGGTACGCAACGACGTGGCTGACGTGCCTTATTCGGGCTTAGGGTCCGTCAAAGTGGTGGATATGTCAACGGGCAAAGAGGCAAACAGTCAACTCGTAACGGTCGGGGGTAAATCGTACCTACGAATCTGGGCTGAGAATATTCCTTCCGTTGGGTACAAAGTATTTGAACTCAGGCAAGGTGCTCCGCAGCCACACCTACAGGCTGCAACTGTTAACGGCGATTACATCAGTAATGATTTTTACCGCCTTCGGTTGCGTAAATCGGGCGTGATTACGGAATTATTTGACAAACGTGCCGCCAACCGCCAACTTGTAAAAGCCATTGACGGAAATTATTTTAATGATCTAGGAACAACTGACCTCGACGAAGGAGCACCGCTGTTGATTGAAAATGCCGGTCCGATTTCGGTGACCTTCAAAGCCGTTTCCCGAAATCCGATTCTCCATACAGTACGGGTCACGCTCTACAAAGACAGCCCGCGTATTGAGATTCAGGACAGCATTCAGGCCAATTTTAAAGACCTGAAAACCTGGGCATTCTCTTTTGATTTAACCAACCAAACCACCCGCCATGAAGAGTTGGGAGCCATCATTACGGCAAAGAAAGAAACACGCGGCGGTCATTACGCCGCTCAAACCCGCACCGGCGGACCGGCCCGCTACGACTGGTTGACTTTCAATCACTTTGCCGACTTGAGTGATGTCAACTACGGCGTTACAATTTCCAATCAGGATTGCAGTTTTTTCAAATTAGGAAAAAGTTCGCCGGATTCATTGTGGGAACAATCGTCGCAACTGAATGCGCTGGCGGGCGGCCAAACCGACGGTGAAAAACTGGGAATTTCTGCCCAAAATGGTGACAGTGCTTTTTTCTACCAATTTGCCATCCAAACGCACCCATCGGCTTTTGATGCTGCTTCTGCCATGAAATTTTCGCTGGAACACCAAAATCCATTGGTCGCGGGAATGATTACGGGTGACAATAACGGAGAAACTAACAACACCTTTTCGCTCCTTGGCGTCAATGACCCCAACGTGTTTTTGTGGAGTGTCAAACCGTCAGAAGAGGGCATTGAACAGGGGCTCATCACGCGTTTTTGGAACATGAATGCCAAGCCCGTTACCCCTGTCATAAAACTTGCCCGACCCATCAACAGCGCGTGGCAAACGACTCATATTGAGACCAATGAACATAAAATAGCACCCATAAACGGAAGCTTGAAAGCTTCTTTTCGGCAGCATCAATTGAAAACCTACCGTTTGATTTTGAAATAGCCACAGTCGCTTGGCTCGCCATTGGCGGTGCAAATCCAACAGCATATCTGTGGTGAAATACCTACGATTCTACGTTGGTCAATACCAGACAATGGAAAAGTACGACCCCCGTACCCAATTTGAAAAAGGCAAAATCCCACTCGGACTTTACGACATGAGCAGTAACCTGTGGCAACTCACGGAAAGTGAGCGCACCAACGGCTACAACAACTACTGCATTTTACGCGGTGGAGCGTGGTACGTCAATTGTGCTTCTGAATGGTACGCCAACCAAGGTGCCCAAACCCTCTTTCGGAGCCAAGTATTTGCTGACGTGGCTGGGCTTGGACCGCAGCGCTACGTTCGGTTTTAGGTGCGTGGTGGATGTAAGCAATTGACTACATGGCCCTAACAGAGTTAAAGTGGAGTAAATTTTGCTTAAAAACGGGATATTCAGCTTCCCCCTCCCTTTAACATACAGCGGGAAAATACATGCAATAAACCCTGAAATTGAATGAAGAAACGTCAACATGTTTTGAGAAAGTTACTTACCGGGTTTCTGTTGCTGCTGACTATCAGTCTGAACGCGCAACCCAAAAAGATATACCTTGCCAACGACGACCATACCGATTACATGTGGACGGGCGATGAAGAAACCTATAAAAAGGCATTTTCCGAGATGTTGGATTACTACATCAAACTCAATGATTCCACCGCACATTTGCCGTACAACCAGCAAAATAAATGGAATTGTGACGGTTCTTATTGGGTGTATAACTACCGGGAAACCCGCACCCCGGCGCAGTTTGCGCAACTCATCTGGCAGATGAAAGAAGGTAAGATCACGGTACCGCTGAACTCAATGATCGTGTTGTTGGGAGCAGCCCCGGCCGAAGCCACCTTGCGCGATATGTATTATGCCGGCTCCCTCAAGCGCAAATATGACGTAGACATTTCATTGGCTCTAAACATGGAAGATCAGGTGTTGCCATTGGGCTTATCGTCGTTGTGGGCCGGTGCTGGGGCTAAATATTCGTGGAAAGGCGTGTGCGCCTGCGCCACCAAAGTAACCGCGCTGGAACGGAAACGGAATCAGATGTTCTGGTACAAAGGGCTGGACGATCAAAAAGTGTTGATGAAATGGTATTCGGTTAATCCGTCCATGATTACCAATCGAAAAGAATACCGCTATAATTTGGGAAACTACCTCGAAGCAAGTCATCAGGGAAATGCCATTATTGACTGCAAAGAGCTGATGAACGACCCCGTTTATCCCTTTGGACTCGCAGCGGCGTTTGGCAAAGGCGGCGACGACCTCAAAACGCTGACCGATAATTTCCCGAAAATCGCCAAAGAAAAAACGGACAAAGACTATGAGGTCATCGTATCCAACGAAATAGATTTCTTCAAAGACTTCGAAAAACAATATGCCGCCACGCTGCCTTCCGAAACCGTTTCTTACGGCAGTACAGAATGGGGCAACAGCTTTGCCTCGTTGGCCGAAGTTTCGGCTTCGGTTAAACGTGGTATTGAAAAATTAAGAGCCGCCGAAGCCCTTTATACGTTGGTGGCGTTGAAGGATAAAACCTTTGCGGCTGATCTGTCCACCCAAAAAGAAAAAGCGTGGCTGGCCTGCGGCATGTATTTTGAACATGACTGGACGGCCGACGGCCCCCACATTACCCGCAAACAACGGGCGGATTGGCAGAAGAAAACGGCGAACATTTTTACGAGTTATGTGGATACGCTGTACAATCGGTCGCTCAAACGCCTTGGGCAATTGATTGAAAAGCCCAAAAGCACCAATACATCATTTTACGTATTCAATTCCTTGAATTGGACCCGCACCGACTATAGCGATTATGCTTACGGAGGCCCAACTTCTATCAGTGTTATTGATAAAACCAACGGTAAGGAAGTGCCGTTTCAACGCATTATCAAAAAAGATAAACCCTACCTGCGGATTTTAGCGGCCAATGTTCCTTCGTTGGGGTATAAAGTCTTTGAAATTCAGCCCAAAAGCAGTGCAAGTCCTTTTCCTGTAAGAATCACGGTCACCGACAGTACCATTGAAAATAATTGGTATAAAATAAAATTTACTCGGCAGGGCGTGGTCACGAGTTTGGTGGATAAATCGACTGCCAAAGAATGTGTTAAGCCTTTTAACAAGCTCTATTTCAATGACCTGGGTTCGGGTCTTGGCAATCAGGGCGAACCCGTTAAAATTGAAAATGCCGGGCCGGTGTCCGTCACACTGACAGCATCATCGTACAAACCACTCAAACACCAAACCAAACTCACGCTTTTTGCGAACAGCGACCGCATTGAACTGGAAAATTATATTCTGCAAAATGTGGATGCCAAACCAGTTACGTATTCATTTTCGTTCAATCTCACTCAACCAGATGTGTGGCACGAAGAAGCTGGAGCTGTTTTACACGCCAAAACGGTTAAAAAAGGCGGACATTATGCCGATGTTGCCAATCGAGTGGACTGGCTGGCGATGAACCACTTTGCCAATATCTCGGGTACCGATGGCGGAATGACCCTTTCCAACCGCGATGCGTATTTTATGAAAGTGGGCAATAGCACAAATACTGAACTGGACGATTCCACAGCCCACCTGAAAGTTTTGGCAACCGCTCAGGTGGACAATGCACTGGGCTTGGTGAATCAGGACGGTGATTCTTATTTCGAACATTTTCTGGCTTTGAAACCTAATT
>JAIXUT010000099.1 GCA_027483385.1 Alphaproteobacteria bacterium | reverse complement strand
GTGTGACGGTATACAAAGGAAAACGCGGCTACGGTAAAAGCGGTGAAACTGGTGAATTTGATATTATTTACACGGTTATTACGCGTTTGGAGCTTAATAAATTGAACACCGAGATTCAAACCATTGATCCCAATTCTTTCGTTGTCATGAGCAGTGTAAAAGATACTAAAGGTGGGATGATTAAAAAACGCTCATTGAAGCACTGATTAAAGTTTGTGAAAAACAGTATCGTTTAGTTGCGCGGGGAGTAGTTGAGGCTACTCCCTTTGAGCGCAAAAGGCTTATTTCTTGTCATTCAATCCTAACTTCAGGGCAATAAACTCTCTTTTTAGCCCCCTAATTTCATTCAGTATCTCGCCAAAGGGTGCTTCTTGTTCGGGTTCGGGAAGTTCAGAACTCATATAAAGACTGAATTCCCAAATCTCCAACACCTCTTCCAATTTTAAATCATAGGGAGCATAAAGCTTATTTAAGGAAGTGAGTGTCAGGTACGGTTCGGTGGTTTGGACTGAGGGTTTAGCTGTTACTATTTTAAAAACAATGTCTTCTTTGGTGATGATGATATAAGCATTGTTTTCGCGGACGCTAAACCAGTTATGAACATGAGAGCCAAGTACATACGATCCATCAGGTATTGGATACATAGAATCTCCTTCTATCTGAAACATCCGAAACTTCCGATTTGTGGGGAGCATTGGTAACCTAAACTGTACCAACTCGGATATAAAATCGGCATCTTCGTGCCCTCCGCCAATGTAACCTGCTTTGGCTTTTTTCGGTACCAATTCTACGTTATCAAGGTTGTCGTTGCCCACTGATATGGGCAGAATGCGCAAGTTGAGGCCCTTGGCATTTTTGAGGTGAGCATTAAAGATTTCATCCAGTTGGCTGGCATTCATGGTTGCCAAATTTTTTCTAACTAACGTCTCCAGGCTTACCTTAAAAATATCAGCCAGACGCAGGAGAACGTCCATCGGTGGCATAGAACGTCCGCGTTCGTATTGAGAATAGCTTCCCCGCCCGATTTGTACTGCATCGGCGATGTCATTCTGACTTTTATGTTCTTTGTTTCTGAGGAAAACTAGGTTTGAGGATACGTACATGCTACAAATTGTTACGTAACAAATGTACAAATGGTTGGATGAATACCCAAATAGTAGCCAATTTATTGGTACACAAAAAATATACCTAAAAAATCATAGAAAAAACTTGTATATGATACATATTGTAACATATATTTGCAACAATATGTATCAAAAATAATCATCTGATGTACAAGCTCAAATCTTTTGCGATACGGTTTTGGGTACAGTCATCCGAAGTGCTTTAAGTTCAAAATTTAAAACAACAATACGATGGATTGGCTACCTAACAAACGAAATGTATTTAAGGTATGGGATGGAAAAAAAATGCATCTATCGCCAGTTAAGCTAACACTCGATGGTTTGCCTGTGCAACTTCATATTGATGAGGGATTGAAACTTATCTTACCTGATGGCTCAGCTTTTCAAACTAATCCGAAAATAAAACGGTTTATCGAACTCCAATTTATTGGCTTTAGTGACAAAAACGGGGAGAATCTCTTTGAAGCAGATATTGTCATTTACAACGGACAACCTTGCGTCATTCTTTGGAATGAGGTTTTTAAAGCTTATCATTTTTATTCGGTCAAAGACAATAAACTCCATTTAGAAGGCCCAGTTAGAAGTTCGCATGAAAAAGAAATTGAGATATTAGGAAATATTTTAGAGAATCCTGAATTCATAAAACCATTTCGGGTTCAAATAAATAACTCCTTCAATAACTCTCGACGCATGGCAGGATAGTTGCCGTCTACTACTTTAAGCTAATATTTTTTTTGCCTTTTTTCTTCGCTCATTAAGCTGCATTTATTGAATAAATCAATTGCACTTAGTTTTATACATTTTATATCTTTTTTTGTTCGTAAGTAAAATTATTACTTACGATAAGGTTTAATTATCACAAGTAATAATTATTTTTGTTTTTCACCCCTCTTTTGAACCGATGTCAAAAAACACTGCCTCTCAAAACGTTCCAGCAACTTCGCCTAATGCCCAACTTCCCAAAGCACTTTCTGGAAAAATCGCCGATTATGTGCGCAAAGGCTTGGAAGGGGCAGCCAATACCCAACGCGCCTATAAATCGGATGTACATTATTTTAAGGAATGGTGTAATGAAAACGGGCAAACAGAATTCCCCGCCACGGCTGCGACTTTGTCAGCGTACGTTTCACATTTGGCCGATACACACAAGTGGGCGAGTATTAATCGTAAATTAGCAGCCATTCGGAAGTTGCACGAGTTGAATAATGTTGACCTGCCCACCCATGACCGGGCTTTCCAGGCGGTGATGGAGGGCATCAAACGAACCAAAGGCATTCGCCAAAAACAGGCTCCTGCTTTTCAGATGAATGAATTAAAGAAAGTTTTACGAACAATGGAGACCGAAACCAACGCTGGAATGCGTGATAAAAGCCTGATTTTATTGGGCTTTGCAGGAGCTTACCGCCGTTCAGAATTGGTGGAATTAAACATCGAAAATATTGAATTTAACGAAGAAGGAGCAATAATAACCTCGTCAAAAAGTAAAACCAATCAATACGGGGAAGCAGAAGAAAAGGCATTTTTTTACAGCCCCGAAGCAAGTTTATGTCCTATTAGGAATTTAAAAAACTGGATAACGCGGCTAGAGCGCTCCGCTGGCCCGCTGTTTGTAAGAGTACGTAAGGGCGACCGACTAACGACTGACCGACTCAACGACATGACGGTTTATACTACGGTCAAAAAATACTTAGGAGAAAAATATTCGGCGCACTCCTTGCGGGCTTCATTTATCACCATTGCAAAGATCAACGGTGCCGACGATTCTGAAATTATGCGTCAAAGCAAGCATAAAACGAGTTTGATGATTCAGCGATACACCCGAATTGAGGACATCAAAAAACACAATGCCGCCACAAAATTAGGTCTTTAAAGCCGCCTGAGAATCGTTTATTTTCTGAGTCAAAGTAGTTAGCCCTAATTTAGACAATTCTCAGGCAGTTTTCAGGCCTATAATTCTACTGATTTACCATTGTCGCAACACGTGTCCCAATCAATTCGATGGATTTCATCAGCTTTAAATGCGATAATCCGGCATTGTCCATCTGGAAAGTTAATCGGGAAATACCACCAAGTGCTTCGCTGTGGCGCAGAATTTTTTCGGCTACTTCTTCTGGATTACCAATGAGCAGCGCCCCCTGTGGTCCTCTTTGGGCGTCAAAATGTTCTCTTCTCACGGGTGGCCAACCCCGTTCTTTACCGATTCGGGTAAAAGTTTCGGCGTAACCTGGATAAAAGTCATCAATTGCTTCTTCGGTTGTATTTGCCACGTATCCGATAGAATGTAAGCCTACTTTTAATTTTTCTGGTGCGTGGCCAGCCCTTCTACCTGCTTCACGGTACAAATCAATTAAGGGCCGGAAACGGTGCGTTTCGCCCCCAATCACGGCCACCATCAGCGGTAAACCGAGCACTCCAGCTCGTACAAACGACTGAGGTGTTCCGCCTACCCCTAACCAAATGGGGAACGGATCCTGTTGGGGTCTTGGGTAAATGGGTTGGTTTTTAAGTGCAGGGCGGAATTTTCCAGACCACGTAACAGTCTCATTGTCACGTATGTTAAGCAATAATTCTAGCTTTTCTGAGAAAAGCGCATCGTAGTCCTGAAGATTCAGCCCAAACAAAGGAAAGGCTTCAGTAAATGAGCCTCGTCCTACAACCATTTCGGCCCGACCTTGAGAAATCAAATCAAGGGTTGCAAAGTTTTGGAATACCCGCACAGGGTCAGCGGCGCTGAGCACAGTAACCGCGCTCGTCAGGCGGATTTGTTTGGTACGGGCGGCTGCCGCTGCCAAAATAAGCGCAGGGGCCGAGTCAAGAAACTCCTTGCGGTGGTGTTCTCCAATGCCAAACACATCAAGTCCTGCCTGATCTGCCTGTTCGATACGGTCCAATAAACGGGCCATTGCCTCAGTACTTGTATTTTCTGCACCCGTCGAGTTGATGGTTACCGCGGCGAAACTGTCAATTCCAATTTCCATTTTTTAGTTTACAATTTTGTTGATTTGTTCAATGCTAAACACCGTCGTGTCACTTCTTTTTTGATAATCTACGCCACCATATACCAAGTTCAGTTGGGCATCCGGGGCTATTTTTTTGAAATAATTGAGACCTTTAAAAAAATCGTTGTTGATGGTTTTTCCTGACTTTATCTCCACGGCTTTTAGTTGCGTTCCTTCTTGTATCAATAGATCCACTTCGTTTTGACCATAATCACGCCAAAAATAAAACCTTGGGCGGGCCCCTTCATTGAGTACATCTTTTTGTAACTCATTAATAATCAGGTTTTCAAATAGTGTTCCTTTTGCAAAATGTAGGTTTAGGTCATCCGTAGATTTTATCCCTAGTAAATACGCCGCTAATCCTGTATCATAAAAATAGACCTTAGGCGTACCCACCACACGCTTATTAAAATTTTGGTAATAAGGTTGTAAGCGAAAAGCGATGAAAGAAGTTTCCAAGACGGAAAGCCACGAATTCATGGTTTTGTTGTCAAGCCCTAGTTCGATTCCCAAACTATTTTGGTTGAATAACTGCCCAATTCGGCCCGCTAGTAGCTGAATAAATCGCTGGAAAAGGCCTAAATCCAAAATGTTTTTTACCTGACGAACGTCCCTTTCAATGTAAGTACGCAGGTAATTCTCGTAAAATGTATCTGCATCAATATCATCGACGCGTTTGCGCGGATACGAGCCCTCTATCAGGTATTGCTCCCAGTTTTTCGACTGATATTCGGTGTTTTTTAGTTCGTTCCACGAAAAAGGTAAAAGATGAAATACCGCGACTCGTCCTGCCAATGATTGGGTAATTTTTTCCATCAACAGAAAGTTTTGGGAACCCGTCAAAATGTATTCACCTTTTCGGTTTCTTTCGTCAGTGTACACTTGCAAGTATGAAAACAATTCGGGTACGTATTGTACTTCATCCAAAATGACCCCGCCTTGGTATTGGGTTAAAAACCCCTGCGGGTCTGATTGGGCAAATTGACGAATACTCAAATTTTCCAGACTTACATACTGATAGTCAGGTCGTATCATTTTTGCGAGTGTTGTTTTACCCGACTGTCTTGGCCCCGTAATGCTCACAATCGGGTATTTTTCCAACAATGCATTAATCTTAGACGAGAGGTGCCGTTGAATCATTTTCGTACATTTAGGAATTCAATTCCTAAATGTACGAAAAACTAACTTTCTAAAAAAACGAACAAATTTAAGCCAAGAAAAAATTGCTGCCAGCAAAAAACGCCCTCTCGTGGAAAATAGCCCTTTTCGTAGTATAAGTGCTACAATAAAAGCTTTTTATGTATAGTTCGGAAATATACCGAACTGGCTTATTCCATTAACTAAAACACATTCACACGACCTTCTATTGCCGGTATCCATTACCGGGCCGCAAATTGTATGAAAAAGAGAAATGTAAAGGCTTTACTCAGTCCTATTTTAGTCGTAATTTCCATTGCCCTTGGGTCAGTAGTGGCCCAAAATCAGCCTAAAATAGCCCCATCTACGAGCCAAATTTTTGAACTTAAAGACAATGACAGAGTCGTTTTTCTAGGAAATTCGTTGTTTGAAAATGAATTTCAATATGGATACCTGGAATTGGCCCTCACCACGCGGTGGCTAGGCCATAATGTAACATTCAGAAATTTGGGTTGGACGGGGGATAATGTTTGGGGAGAAGCGAGGAGTACATTTACCAATCCTCCGACCCCTTATGAGCACCTCATTCAACAAATCACCAAAGCACAGCCAACCGTGGTTTTTGTAGCTTATGGTGGCGTAGAGGCGCAAGAAGGTGAAGTAGGCCTGCCGCGTTTTAGGGATGGACTTTCCAAGTTGCTAGATAAAATTGATTCACTTGGCGCAAAGTCTATTCTGCTTTCACCGATTCCTGTCAAGTACGAAGATGTTACCGCAAATGTTGAAAAAAGAAATGCAAATCTTGCGGTTTATGCTTCTGCCATCGAAAAGTTGGCTGCTGAGCGCGGCAAAATGTTTATTGATATTTACAAACCCATTGAAGAAATGAGCAAAAAAACGACCATTTTGGAAAATGGAGTTCACTTAAATGAGGCGGGGTATTATTACTTGGCCGAAGTACTGGAAAAGAATCTCGGATTGGATCCCCAACCAAAAGCCGTCAGCATTGCAGTGACAAAAGATAACGTTGAGGCGGTGGCAACGGCTAAAATGCTAGACGCTGATGTTAAGAATGGGATGCTGAAATTTACTGCCGAGGAGCGTTTTTTACCCCTTCCGTTTCCGACAAATAATCCCTCGATTCCTACCAAAGGCCAGATAATCAGGGTAACAGGGTTGAAAAAGGGGTTTTATACCTTGACTGCCGATAATCAGCATGTGATTACGGCGTCGGAAAAAAAATGGGCTGAAGGGGTTGAAATTACCCAAGGGCCGTCATTCAATCAAGTCAGTAAATTGAGGAAAAAAAAAAAAAAAAAAAATGAGCAATTCTTTTTTCAATACCG
>JAIXUT010000054.1 GCA_027483385.1 Alphaproteobacteria bacterium | reverse complement strand
CAGGTAAAAGGATTGGTAGCAATCAGCGGATATGACAGCCCTAAAATGAATGATCTATTCAAAGGCCTTAATAAATTCAAGTTTAAGGCAAAAGTGCTGCCCATGTCAACCAATAAGCGATCCGTTTCGGAATGCTTGTGGACCAATTACGATCCTGCGGTGAAAACCGGGCAAACTAAACTTTCCTTTTCATGACCGAGCAAATCGAACTGCTAAAAGCCACTAAACCCGATCCCCATTATAAACCCTCATACAGCATCGCCCAAGGCATAACCGCCTGGCGTTTCTCCGATCTGGTACGCCGCCACGGATATGATCGGGCGCTATGGTGGGCGGAATTTGTGAGGGATCGGGTGCCGGGAATCGATTCAGAATGCACTCTCTTAAAAACTTACACCGCCTTTTGCGAGGCAGAACAACAACAAGAAGATGCCGATCAGGAAACACCTATACCCACCTAACTGGGACGAAATATCGGATCAAGTACGATCCCGCGCCGGATGGGCCTGCGAGTGGTGCCAGGCACCGCACCTCAAGGTGATCCAGCGCAAGAAAACGCGCACCATGCCCGATTGGGTGGAGGTAATCTTTGTGAAAGAGACTACCGGCGCTTATGAGGATACCGTGAAGATGATTGCCAAAAGGTTAAAATACCACGGGCTTACCAAAATTGTCATCACCACCGCGCACCTAGACCGCGATCCAGGGAATAACGAGATGGATAACCTGGCGGCATTGTGCCAGCGCTGCCATTTGAGATATGACTTGTATCAAAATATTCGTGCGCGCCGCTTTGGTCGCGCGCATGATGAGCAACCTAAACTTTTTTGAACCGGCGCAAGCCACAAACACCCACAACAATGGATCGAAACACAATGGATCGAAACACAATGGTTTTATTCGAAATCGCGGTCAAAGACATTTTTAAAAGGCTCTTGGATCCGGAAAACAAAGATGCGCAAAGCATTACACAGTCAGTTTCTGAAAAAATGGTAGGAAGCCGACCAGTGCAAATTCAGGTAACGGTACAAACCGATGAATCTGAGTTCATTGATGATTTCACGACTATTATTAACCGCATTTATCGAGCAAAATGAAACAACGTCCAATACTTTTTAGTGGGCCAATGGTCCGTGCAATTTTAGAGCGCCGTAAAAAGAAGACACGCCGCATAATGAATCCGCAGCCTGATGGTTGGATTCGTGGCAATAACGGTCGTTTCGGAGTACCTCAAAAAATAACCACCAAAAAGCCGCATAAGGAAAGAGCAATTTGGCAAGAGGATGATGGAACTTGCTATGAGACTATAAAATGCCGTTATGGAGAACCTGGAGATCAACTTTGGGTACGCGAAACGTGGGCGCAAGGGCAAGATCTTTTATCTGATTATCCATCGTGGCTTTATCGCGCTGATTTATCTGCACGACTGCACGGTTATGACAAGCCAGGCAGCATTTTAGACACATTTTCATGGGACTGGGATAGTGTAAAGTGGAAACCAAACATCTTTATGCCGAGGGACGCATCACGCATATTGCTTGAAGTTGTGGATATTCATTACGAGCCTTTGCAAGACATTTCCGAAGAAGATGCGCTACTGGAAGGCGTGGAGCCCCTTTTCTCTCAAGAAGAAATAAACACTCCGCGTTATCATCATGAACTAAACCTAAATCCAATGCCTTTCAAAAATTACCTATGGCCCAAATATGAACAATATTCAAGTTGCAAAACAGCGAAGGAATCCTTTGTGACACTTTGGGATAGCATTAATGGCGTTGGTGCATTCAAGAAAAACCCAGTTGTTACTGTGCTTGAATTTGAAGTTATTGAAGATTAATAATTAACCCATTTTTCACGATAAAACATTCAAACCAATGCTAAACATCACTAAAAAATTAGTGCTTCAAAGTATCGAAGCGAACAAATGGAAGCACGACGACCGAGATCGTGAAATCACAACATCTTGGGTATTGCTTTTCTCTTTCCACGGTATTGAAGGATTTTCTGCATTCATTACGGACGCTGAAATTGATTCCCCGTATGCAAATTATGCGATGATAGAAAGTGATGAAGGGGACTTGCACGAATCATTTTCCGAGCAAATTGAAGACCACTGGAAAACAATCGTTGCTGCCGTCAAAAAATGGGAATCAGAAAACTTTAAAGAAAAAACGGAAATTGTCAAGCGAATTGAAAATAATCGCATCGAAGCCGGATTAATTTAATATCCATTTCGGGGAATGGGAGAAAATCCCCCGCCTTCAGGCGGAGACTTCAGTTTAACACATTTAAACCATAATTATCCATGAGCACACCAACACTAAAACGATACGTTGCCGGCTTCCTATTCAGTCCAGGGAAACACGAGGTAGTTCTAATCAGAAAGAATAAACCAGAATGGCAGGCGGGATTACTGAACGGCATAGGCGGCAAGATTGAAGACAATGAGACGGCGATAGATGCTATGTGCCGCGAGTTTAAGGAGGAAACGGGTTTAGTCATATCTGACTGGAAGCCATTTACCCGATTAAGCGGAAACGGGTGGACTGTAGAATTTTTCCACGCCTCTGCCGAAAATTATAGGGAGGCACAAACTACGACAGATGAAAAAGTGGAAATCATTTATGTGGACGATTTAAGGTTTATGTCCCCGATTTCCAATCTGCTTTGGCTTATCCCAATGGCATTAGACCCTCTTCACCATGACGCACAAGTCATAGCAAACAACTAAAACATGAAACGCTATAGAATAACTATTGAAACAGAACACCTGGTTTCCACCGGAATTGTAACGGCACTATCACAAGACCGAGCGTGGCACTTGATGAAAATGGAACTCTACGAACAACACCCAGAATTGGTTGAAGAAATTTCAATTTTGGAAAACATAACTCCAAGCCCCACGAAGTTTTGCACCTAGCAAAGTTTTCGTGGGGCAAAATTCTTTATCTTTACACTTCAAAATCTATGTTATGAATCAAATAAAACTACCTCCAACTTTTAGATCATGGCTTGACCTTTACAGATATTGCCAAGACAATTCTGAAATTGCTCAAATAATCAATAATCCTGAAAAATTGCATTTCAAACTAGTGGTGGAGTCTCCAGATTTTACCGCTGAAGAGCCCGTAAAACCATTAAAAAGGTTTGAGATAAGTGTAATTGATTTGAAAATGATGGTTTTTGAGGAGATCATACAAATAATACCATCGCATAATGATGCTATTGATGCTCTTCAACAACTATCTATTCATTTACCAGAAAATGATTACCTAAAACTTAAAGCGAGAAATATTCTATTGCACTTTTTTAATCTCCAGACATAATATACCAAAAAACCATTACATTTGTAACGGTTTTTTGGGGTTTATTTAGCACTCTTCGCCGACACGGCTGAAGGGTGTTTTTTTTATGTCCTTTACAGTAGGGTAGGGGAGCCATTTCTTTGTTTAAAAAAACAATGGCAACCGTCAATATATACCCTCCTGATCGGGCTTTTTGCCAGGATCCTATCTGGATACAGATAGAAACAAACAAAATTGTACCCGATTATGCCTACTTCAATGTGTACGTACCTGATAGCGATGGATTGGGAGCCCACGTGCGTATTACCTGGCCAGGCGGCACCTTGTTGTTCACCGTATCCGATCCCACCGAAAATGCTACCGACTGGCCTTATGCTGCTGGATTGCCTATTATTAATTATACTGATAATATTGAGGAGTTTTTCCGGCAAAACGAGATCATTACCGATAATTTCAAAATCATCCGGGTATCTGATCAGGTGATCCGCTTATATTCGCGCCTGGCCATTCCGCAAACATTTACGGTATCCGAAAACACGATGGATGCCACGGTGATCACCGCTGTAAGCACATCGGCACTGAGCCAGCCCGATAATTTACGCGCCCTAGTAGAAGTATATGGCGACACGGGCGATACGGAAACCGATCCCTTGCTGGTAAAACTGCATGCACCCTACGATTTCAATACCTATTTGGCCGATATTGACCTGTCAGCCGCCTTTAATTTGAAGCCGCATTTGCCCGATGCTGCACAGATCAATCCAGATCCTGCGATGTCGGCGCTTACGGTTACCGAGTGCGAAACCGTGCTAAAGCGCTACTATTTTCGCTATGCTGACAAATACGGCACCCCGGCGATCAGCGAAAAACTGCGCAAAACAACTGATCGATACACTGCGGTATGGGGATCTCTCACGGGCGATACCTTGCGCACTGGTCCCGAGTTTCTATGCCACAACTATCGCCGTGCCGATGGCGGTACCTTTGTGAAGCCGGTCACCGATGAGCAGCCCGATTGGCTGTATTTTTTCAATTTTGATACGGTAATTACTACCGTATTTGTGAATGTGCTGATCTATTGGTCGGATATGACTACGCAGAGTTACAACCCTTTCGGTACCACGCCAATCGGTATTGGCACCGAGAAAATATATAACATACCGGTTGGTTATAATCAGCTCAAGTTGAACACCAAAACGCCCGGAGCAGGCACGGCCACCAATGCCACCATTGTAAGCTATGATGTACGACTGGGCCCGCTGGATGACTCGCTGAATTACCGCACTGTTATCAAATACCAGTTATATCCGGCCGCTTATTACGGGCATTACCTGCTGTTCAGCAACGGCCTGGGCGGCTGTGAAACCGTTGCTTTGCGCGGTAAAGGCTTTCAGGGCATAGAACCTACGGCCGAACTGTATCAGCGCCCACGCACCGCGTCAGAGGGTAGGGTAGTGAATTTGGAGCAAGGCGATTTCAGCGCCTACAACCAGAAAGCGCGGCGCACCTGGGAATTCAGCACCGGATTGTACAGCGATCCGTTCTATATCCGGCACTTGCAACAGTTGCCCATGGGCGATGCCTGGCTGGTAGATATTGAAAACCGCCGCTTCCTGAAAGTCATTGTGGATGCTAAGGGCTTCCAGGTGAGTGAGGATGATGCAAACCTCTTCTCGGCAACCTTCACCCTGCGCGCTGGCTGGCAGGATCAATCTTTTAATATATGAGTTGGAAAGTTCAAATTGCTGGTGAATACCTGGATGGTTCTTTCGATTTCAGTTTTGAACTGAATAACTCTGTATTCGATACAAATAACACCTCCATTTTGCCCGGTCAGTTTTCCTTTCCGGCCGATGTAGCGCTTACGACAAAAAACAAATCCATTCTGAAAAATCCGCATCTGGTAAACAATGCTTCTAGTATTGAAGACATTGAAGATGTGTGGATTTATTGCTATGGTTCAGCGCTGTTTAATGGTACACTGATCATTTTGAGTGCAAATCCTTCCACCTGCAAAATCAGCATTGTTGCCAATCCAATCCGCTCATTCAAGGATAAGCCTTTGAATCAGTTAGATTTTGGCGGCGATCGTACCATTGGTAATAGTGCTGCCATGCTCGCACACGCAAAAGCAACTGCGCTGAATCCGCTCAATTTCGATTATATATTTGCACCAATTTACAATCCTAATTTTTTGAATACGCCCACCGCTGATGCGCGTTCGGCATTCCAGAATTATTACAAATTTGCTACCGATGCTTTTGAAGTAGGCCACGATTACCCGGCATTTATGCCATTTATGCGCTTGGAATATATGCTGCAGCGTATTTTTTCCGAATGTGCCTACACTTTTTCAAATGCTTTCCAGGTAAATAATGAATTGCGTAACATCATCCTGTATAATAATTACTCTATATGGACAAAAGCGGGCCTACCCACTACGATCAACCTGAAAAACCACGCTTCCAAAACGAAAAGCGGCGATTTTATCAAAAAAGTAGTGGCGACTTTTTGCCTTGGTGTTTTTACAAATCCCTGGTATCGCACCGTAAAAATTATTCCGATCAATGATTTGCTTTCACGGCAAACTGAATTGGACTGGACGCAATATGCCGTGCGTGGACAATCAGTTGAAAAGCCAAGTGGTCAGTTTGATTACATCACGTATAAAGAAGAAGGCGGCGATGCCGTGTATCAGGATTTCCCGGTATCCGATGTACCACCGGTGGGCTTTACGTATCAAAAAGAGGTGGAAAATTTGGATGAAATAGAATCCAATGGCCTGCCAACCGGCTTGTATTATGTGCGCTCCAGACATAGTTATTACTACTACAATACATCACCATTTCTTTTCAAACGGGTGTATTGCGAACTCGGGCTGGCTCCAGTGCGCACCGGTGATAAAATTGAATTGACACTGCCACCGCTATTCGATTATGAAATATTCCAGGGCGATGGCAT
>JAIXUT010000221.1 GCA_027483385.1 Alphaproteobacteria bacterium | reverse complement strand
GTGATTGAAGACATCAAATTTGCCCAAACCCAAATCCGTAATTTCGCCCAAATTCAGCGGGAATCCATCAAAGATGTAGAAGTAGAAACCCTGCCGGGGGTGATTTTGGGGCATAAAAATATCCCCGTCAACTCGGTCGGTTGCTACGTGCCCGGCGGGCGCTACCCGATGGTGGCCTCAGCCCACATGAGTGTATTGACGGCCAAAGTGGCGGGTGTGAAGCGCGTTATTGCCTGTACACCGCCCATCAACGGCGAAGTGCCTGCCGCAACCGTAGCGGCCATGTACATGGCCGGGGCCGATGAGATTTATTTGTTGGGCGGTGTGCAGGCCATTGCCATGATGGCCTTGGGAACCGAAACCGTTCAGCCCGTCGATATGCTCGTGGGCCCTGGAAATGCCTACGTGGCCGAAGCCAAACGCCAATTGTACGGAAAAGTGGGCATCGACTTGTTTGCTGGCCCGACAGAAACGCTCGTCATTGCAGACGATACTACTGATGTAGAAACCTGCGCCACTGACTTGCTCGGCCAAGCCGAACACGGTCCTACGTCGCCCGCGATTTTGTTGACCACCAGTAAAACCATTGCCGAAGGCATCGAAACCGAAATCCAGCGCCAATTGGCCGTGTTGCCCACTGCCGATGTGGCAAGTGTGGCGTGGAGGGATTACGGACAGGTGATTTTGGTAGATACCGTGGATGAATTGGTGTCGGAGGCAGACCGCATTGCCAGTGAGCACGTACAGGTGATGACCGAAAATCCGCGTTATTTCCTTGACAAAATGACCAATTTCGGCGGATTGTTTCTCGGAGATAAAACCAACGTAGCGTACGGCGACAAAGTGATCGGCACCAACCATACTTTACCCACTAGAGAAGCAGCCCGTTATACGGGAGGTTTGTGGGTAGGTAAGTTCCTGAAAACCTGTACGTATCAAGAAATTAGGACTCCCGAAGCCAGTGCGATGATCGGTGAATATTGTTCCAGATTGTGTGCCATCGAAAATTTCTCAGGCCACAAAGAGCAGGCCGATTTGCGCGTACGTCGCTATTCTAAAGCTCCCTCTCTGTGATCCTTCTTATCTCTGTGGTTTAAAAAATGCAACCAATGAAAACAGTCTTAGTCACCGGTGGGGCGGGAGAAATTGGCTCGGCCATTTGTAAACAATTTGCAGCAAACGGTTATAATGTTGTTGCAACCTATAACTCGAATCCCGCAAAGGCTGAAAAGTTATTGGCTGAATTAAATGATTTAATTCCCCCATTAGAGGCGAGGGGGCTTCATTCAATTTTCCACGCTCCCACCACCAACGCCCAAAAAGTAGCTGAACTAAAGGCATTTGTGGCAGAGAAATATGGGAAGTTAGATGTATTGGTAAATAACGCTGGAATTACTACGCCAGTACCGCATGATGATTTGGAAGGCTTAACCGATGAATGGATCGATAAAATCATGCAGACCAATTTCAGAGGGTCGTTTGCGATGGTCAGAGCAACCAAAGAGTTATTGGAAAAAGGTTCGGATGAAAGTAATGAATCCTCTCTGATTGTAAATATTTCTTCAATTGCAGGTATTTCTGGAATCGGAAGTAATGTAGCCTATTGTGCTTCAAAAGCTGCGGTTGATTCTATGACACGTTCATTAGCAAGGGCTTTAGCCCCAAAAATCAGAGTAGTATCGGTGTCGCCGGGTTTTGTGGAGGGTGAATATACCAAGAATTTTGACCCAAAATTCCTGCAAAATCAAATGGATAATACACCGCTCGGGCGTTTTGCAATGGGCGCAGATGTAGCCAATGCCGTTTTTGCTTTAGCCACTTCTCTAGTCTTCTCAACCGGTAATATCATTACGGTTGATGGGGGCAGACTTTTAAAATAGAAAAAGATGAAATTAGTAACCTTCAAAAATCCAAAGGGTGATTCCCGCACGGGCTGGCTCGCAGGCGACAAGGTCGTTGACATGAATTTGGCCCATGAAAAACTGCCTACCGATATGCTGACGTTCATTGATAATCACGAAGAGTACTTCTCCATAATCAGGGCGTTAGGCGATGTGCAGCCGCATTATCAATTATCAGAGATTCAATTGCTGGCTCCTTTGCCCAACCCTCGCAGTTTTCGGGATTACATCGGGTTTGAGATGCACATGCAAAATGCGTCTCGGTCGTTTGGGCACAAAATCGGGCCCGCTTGGTACGATATGCCGATTTTTTATTTTACCAATCATCAGGCCATTTACGGCCCCGACGACGAAATCAAGCGCCCCGCCAAAGAGACCAAAATGGACATTGAGCTGGAGTTAGCGTGCATCATCGGCAAAAAAGGCAAAGACCTCAAAGCCGAAGACGCCCGTCCTTACATTTTTGGCTATACCGTTTTCAACGATTGGACCGCTCGCGCCATCCAAAAAGTGGAGATGGAAATTCCGTTGGGGCCGCACAAAGGTAAGGACTTTGCCAATGCCATCGGGCCTTGCATTGTGACGGCCGACGAAATGGAGCAGTACCGAGAGCCGTTTGATGAAAGCGTATTTACCGACCCAATTCGGGTACCAAATGTTCAAATGGATAGGTTCAATCTCAAGATGACGTCCCGTATCAATGGCGTAACGGTTTGTGAAGGCAACTATCAAACCGTGTATTACACCTTTGAACAAATGATGGAGCGCGCTTCTGAAAACAACGTGACACTGATGCCTGGCGATATATTGGGCTCAGGTACAGTGGGTTGGGGGAGCTTGATTGAAAATAACTTCACCGTTCACCGCCCACTCGAACCAGGCGATGTGGTGGAATTGGAAATTGAAGGAATCGGAATTCTAAGAAATAAAGTAATATGATTTTAGAACTTGCCACCATAGACATCAAACTGGGCACCAATGCGGAGTTTGAGCAGAATTTAGAAAAAGCCCAAGCTGTGATTAGCCAATCAAAAGGCTATTTGGGGCATGATTTTAAGAAGTGTATCGAACAGCAAAACCGCTATGTGTTGCTCATTCGCTGGGAGAGCCTCGAAGCGCATACCATCGGTTTTCGCGAATCGGAATTGTTCAAAGAATGGCGCGGATTGATCGGTCCGTTTTTTGAAAACCAGCCCCTGGTGCTGCATTATGAAGATTTGGGAATGACAAAATTCAAGTGACGAATGACGAAGTACGAATAATTGCTTGACTGATTAAAATTCGTCACTCGCTATTCGTCATTACAAAACTCGTTATTCATTTTAGTAATATAAATCGTTAAGATATAAAAAATGAAAATCATTGACCTTTCCGTGACGATTTCTGAGGAAATCAAAGAGCCGCTTCCTACTAAAATCGTCTATGAAGACCACAAAGAAGGGGCTAAAAAAATGGGTGGAAAACTTTTCGAAGGCATTGCTGGCGATGTGTTTATTGACGGTAACGGCCCCGCTGGGGAGTTTCTGGGCGTGACGCGCCACTGCGGAACGCACGTGGGTGGACCGTACCTTTATTTCCCG
>JAIXUT010000023.1 GCA_027483385.1 Alphaproteobacteria bacterium | reverse complement strand
GGATTGAACCGTGCTGTCGGCTCCCCAGTACATTCCTTTGCCTCGTTTTTGGTCGTACCAGTCATTGCCTACAATACCGTGAATAGCGGGCGTGTAGCCTGTATACACCGAGGCGTGGCCGGCGGCGGTTACGGTAAGTGCATAATGGTAATGATGGTTGCGGCAGTTGAATCCTTCGCGTAAGAGGCGCTTAAAACCCCCTTCGCTGTATTTATCAAAATAACGGTACCAATAGTCGTAGCGCATTTGGTCTACTACTACGCCCACTACGAGTTTAGGGCGGGCCAGCTTTTCAGGCGATGAAGTTGATTTTTTTGTTTGGGCAAATAGGGTAGTTGTACACAGGATTGCCAATGAAAGTTTAAGATAGTGCATTATATCAGGTGTAGTTTGGAAAGAGAAATCGGGACGAATTTACGGCAAGTTTTTAAAAATACTTAAAAATGCCAAACCATTCTCTCGGAATGGTTTTTTTATGCAGGAGGGTTGGGCTCGTTTAAGCGCTTCTTGAGTTCCTTAACCCTTGCCCGCTGCATTACAAACTCTGTTTTGCTATCATTAAGTCTGACGATGTATTTGTCATTTTTTAAAAATGTGTAGGTTTTTAGAAAACTGAGGTTTAAAATCACCGATCGATTGATGCGATAAAACTGCTGAGGGTTGAGTTCAGCCTCCAGTTCAGACAAATTTTTGCGAATGTTATAGGTTCGCCCCTTTGTATACGCAAAATAGTTATTGGACTCTACTTCAATGTAAATAATATCCTGTAAGGACAAAATGGTCTCCCCCAAATCGTCCCACGCTTCAATGGCTTTGATGTATAATGGCAGAGGCTGGCCTGGGGCATCTGTGTTTTGAAGGTTTTTTTGCTTCCACTCATTGTAGTCTAGCAATAGGTTAGAATTCAGGTATATATACCCAAAAGGTAAAAAGACGTTTAAGTACGCTATAAACATATTCGGCTGAAAAAAATAGGTCGGAAAATACAATTCCCAAGAGCAGAAAGGATAGCAAAGAAATAAATACAAAATGCCGTTGGTGAGGGGGCTGAAGATAACAATGGAACCTAAAATGCAGGGGAGAAAGAGGAGTTCATACATCAACACACTTTCAAGGTTGAGTTTGAGGTGCGTGATTCTGAACAGACGATGATACCTCGGGGCCACCTGCATAAAAATCAAGAAAGACACTACTTCAAACAGGGCGTTGAAGAATAAGGTCACTTTCAAGTAGTTGCCAATTCCACCTTGAAAAAGCGATGAAGCACCGCTTCGGTAGTCGTTAAATAGGGTGATTGACCAAAATAGCCCCACACCCATTATAAGGCTTATAATGAGAAAAAGAGGGTGTTGAAAAGCACGTAAAGTAACAGGCATCAAGGTAGGGTGCTTCATGGTTGAACGAAGTTGGCGTCTTTTGACAGTATAACGCTATAAACAGCCCAAATTTCAACCCTAAAAATGCATTGTGTTGTCTTGTATGGGTTGCTTATTCACAGGAAAAGGATGATACTTGAATACCATCCTTTTCAAACTAAATAATATTTGCTGTCTCTAAAAGATACAAAATCGTTACAACTAACTATGTTATTTTGACTATTCGTTTTTATTTTTTCATCACTATTCAGTTTTATTTTTATAGCAATCCTTTGAAAAGTGGACACTGGGCTTTTTAAGGAGTTTGATTTTGCCTTTTGTGCTTGCAAATAATGGGCTACTTCTTCTATATTTGGACGTAAAATCACTGTGATGAAATGAAAAAAATTGGTGTTCTTTTGCACGGAAATGGCGTTTTTGACGGTTCCGAAATCCATGAATCCGTCTTTGCACTTTTAGCGATTGCAGAAGTTGGAGCTGAGGCGGTATGTTTTGCCCCAAACATAAATCAGCATCATGTTTTGAACCACATGACAGGGCAAGAAATGCCCGAAACCCGTAATGTGCTGATTGAATCGGCCCGTATTGCACGTGGAAATATCAAAGACATTGTAGATGTAAACGCAAGTGAGTTGGACGGATTGGTAATGCCGGGCGGATTTGGTACGGCCAAAAACATCACCAAATGGGCTTTTGAAGGTCCGTCTGGCCCAATCTTGGAGTCGGTCAAAACGTTAATTGTGGCTTTGGTGCGTCAGGGCAAACCTATTGCGGGTTTGTGCATGAGCCCAACCACGATTGCCAAGGCGCTGGAAGGAACCGAATTTCATGCCCACTTGAGTGTTGGTACCACCGCAGAAGCATCTCCGTACGACATTGCCGCGATTTCGGCGGGAATGGAGTCCATTGGTCAGGTAGCCGAAATGGCGTCGGTGCGTGAGGTAGCGGTCGATAAAGACCTGAAAATCATTACGGCTCCGTGCTATATGATGGAAGCAAACATCGTAGAAGTACGCGAAAACATTAGACTGGCGATAGAAAAGTTAATTTCTTTGGCTTAAAACTTGCGAATTAATTTTCATACAACTACTTTTGCAACCCCAAACAAAGGAAATGGCGAAGTGG
>JAIXUT010000178.1 GCA_027483385.1 Alphaproteobacteria bacterium | reverse complement strand
CTACCGCTTGGCTGATATTGTCGCTGAACATGAACGCGGCAAAAATGGCACCCATCACCCCCAGCGGCACCATGCTGTACACCAAGCTGGCCTGGCTTGGCTTACCAAAAGTATAGTTTTTGCTGGCAAATTTTTGCGGATTATTTTTTTTCGCAAGTTCAAAGGCGCGTTTTTGGTTGGCCACCAACCCGTGCACCGGGTCTTCCAGCAGGCGCACGGCCCCATCCATGGCGGCCAACGCTTCTGGCCAATTGGCAAAGGCACCGCGTTTGGCCAAGGTAGCAATAATTTCAGTCGGTTGATGGCCCATAATTTGGGGCTCCTGCCAACGGCGGTAAAAATTGCTGAAGGGCAGGCTGTTGGGCGCAAAGCGGCTGCGCGGCTGGTTGCTGCCGGTGGCGGCAGCCAACAGGTGCTCGGTCTGCCAGCGGGTCAGCCAGGGTTTTAAATCTTCCCATGCTTCGGGCTTGATGTACTGCAGTTCGAGGCCTCTTAACTGGCCAAGCAAGTTATCGGCGGCGGCCAAATCTTCGGTATCTTCCAGTGTTTCGGCTACCGGGAAGAGTGCCGATTTCCGTTGGTCGTTTTTCACCGAAAGGGTCTGGGCCCACAGGCGCCAGTAGGCCACGCTGCGGTCTTCAAGCAGTTCCTGCGCTTCGCGTTCGGGGTAAACGCCATCGCGCCAGGTTTGGGCATCCAACGCCACGTGGCACAGAATTAAATCGTAGGCTGGGCTTGGCAGCAGTTGAGCCAGGGTTTGCAAATATCTTATTTTCAGCAGCCACGGATTGGCCAGGTTGCTGATGGGGAAATGCTGCCAGTGCTGGCTCAGTTCGGTGTAGGCCTGCCAACTTTCGGTAATGTGGTTTTCAGTGGCCAATGCCAGCGGGTCTGGCACTTTGCTGGCCATCATTTTTTGCAGCAGTGGCTGGCGCAACCAATGTACGTACAGCGCGGCGCCGCCCACCACTTGCAGCACCAAATCGTGAATTGCGGCCAGTTCGGGCTCGCCCCACAGCGCTGGGTTAATGCTGCCCAGCACGGCCCAGGCGCGTAAATAGGCCCCCCGCGCGGCCAATAACCCATGCTGGGTTTGCAGCAGGTTGGCGTGCAGCATCCCGCTGCTGCGCAGCCATTCCAGCGCCCGTTCTTCGCCGAAGGCCCGTTCGGTCACAACCGCCAGATACTGATAAACTTCCAAGCGGGCAGGGCGCTGCTTTTCGGTGGCGACAATGCTACGCTGGGCATATTCGCGGGCTTCGGGCAGCGCGGTGAGGGTGCCATTGGCCGCCAGGGCATAGAGTATTTGGCTTAAGCATGCCTGAATGGTGTGGTTGTGCGGGTCGCCATTTAAAATATTTTTAAGCAGGGTAATCGCGTCGGTGGTGCGGCCTTCTTCGTAGGCCAATGCCGCCTGACGTAATTTTACCAACAGGGCGGCGGGGGTTGCTGGTCGGGATTGCGTGGTATCGCTCAGCCACGCCAGTTCTTCTTGCATGAAGGCGAGAATCGCCGGTTGGGCATTGGGGTGAGGGCTGACCGACACACGCGTGCGAGGCAGAAAATCCTGCACCTGCAACAGCTGTTGCGCCAGGCTACGTAGGGCAGGGCCAAAGCTTTCAGCGTTTGGCACTGCTTCGGCAACAGGTGCAGCAGGGGCAGGAGATGCCCCACTCACTCCGGGCGCTCCCGCGGCTGGGTTCGTCGGGGCGGGCGTACCAAACAAGCGTTGCTGGTCGGCCTGCATCGCTTTCAAGCTGATGGCCAACAGTTGCTGCACCGGCGCACTCAGCGGGATACTTATCAAGTCATCGGTTTTTTTGTTGGCAGGAGGTGCCGAACGGGTTTGGCGGCGGCTCGTGGTGCGCTGCTCAACTTTCAGCCGCAGCTGGTGCAGCTGGCCGGCCAGCTGTTTTAAACTTAACGGGGCTGCAGCGGCGGCCATGGCTAGCGTGGTGGCTCGGTCATGCCTGCCTTCAGGCGGTTGCTGACGTATTGAATGACATCAGGCAGCAGCTCCAGCGCCACCCCGTGTTCACCCACCCGGATGCCGCTCACCAGCACGCTCGGCGGTTTGCCAATGCCAATGCTGCGAGCCAGTTGGCTATCGCCGTCCAGTTCGCGGTAAAAACGCCGTGCCTCAGCCAGCATAATCTGGCGGGTGGTACGGGGCTCTAGCCCAAGGCTACTTAACACACCAAAGGCACTGTCGGTATTGCGGGTCTGGGTGGCCAACAGCCCTTCCCGGTATTCCCAAAACTTGCCTTGCCGCGCGGCAACCTTGGCATAAAAAGCCGGCAAATTGGTTCCGCCAAAACGTTGGCTTTGGGCGTGTACCCACAGTATTTGGGTGGTGAACGACACCTCCGTGCCCGAAATCGCCACGGCAGGCGGAATGAAAAATTGCTGCAATGCTTCGGTAATTTTAAGGCTGGCGGCAGTGCAGCTGATACACGCCAGGTCTTCAAACACCACAATACTTAATTGGGCGACGTTCGGCCCGTGGCGCGGACTGTGGGCAAAGGGGGTAAGGCTAAGTCGCTGTTGTAACAGTGGCGCCGAGGTTTTGTTGTTTAAAGCTTCGGGCAGTACCGTGGCCTCGCTGGCAGCAAAGGCGGCGGCAGCCCGCTGCACCACCGCGCCACCAATCCGCACCGTGGGGAGGGGGGCGGGGCCAGCCCTTTTCTTGGCTTTTGGTTTTTCATCGGGCGAGTGCTGCGCGGGTTCGGTGGAAGTGCTTTCGCTGTGGCCCTCATCGTGGCCTTCGGTCGCAGAGGCTTCCGCGGGTTGGGCAGGTTCGCTTGGGCTTGCGGCTGCCCCGCTGGCGGGCTCAATGGCATTGAAGGCTGGAAGAGGGGCGGTAAATAACTCTCGCGCGGCAAAGGCGGGCATGGGTGCCAGCAACAGAACCCCCAGCAAGGACGCGCAAATTTTTGTTATCATTGAAGCAAACTTACCGCAGTTTTACCCCTGGTGCCATGGCTTACAGGCTTGGGCGGGCTGGCTAAACCTACTTAAGCCAAGGCGGTGTTGCCAAGCCGCCGCGTGCGCTCTATACGGATAAATACAAAACACTCTTACGCAGTAAATTTTAACAAGGGGTTTGCTTTATGCCATTCGTCGTGACTGGAAAATGTATTAACTGCCGGTTGCACTAACGGTGCGCATATCTCAAAGTAGCGGCAGTATAAAAGGTAAAGAGGATAAATTCATGCCATTTGTGGTGACTGGAAAATGTATTAACTGCCGCTACACCGACTGCGTCGAGGTCTGCCCCGTGAATTGCTTTTATCAGGGCGAGAACATGCTGGTGATTAACCCCGATGAATGCATCGACTGCGGCGTATGCGAGCCCGAATGCCCCATCGAGGCCATTAAAAGTGATGAAGAACTAAACCCGAATGAGCTGGCCTGGGCGGCGCTTAACCGCAAATACAGCGCGGTGTGGCCCAATATTCAAAGCAGCATCGGGCCGATGGAAGGCGCCAAGGAAGCCGCCGAACACAGTGCCGAAGAAAAGCTTTCGTTGTTTTCAGTCAAGGCAGGAAATTAGGCGCGCGGTTGGGCACCCGATTCGGCCCTTTCGCCCGCTTTCTGCTTTTGTAACCGCGCATTTTGCCGTATAAAGCCGCTATGGCAACAGCCCCCAACCCCGCACCTAACCCCACAAGCGCTGCCGATTACATCGTGCTGGCGCGGAAATACCGCAGCCGCACCTTTGCCGAACTGATCGGCCAGCCCGCCTTGGTGCGGACCCTCACCAACGCACTGGCCAGCGGCAAACTGCACCACGCCTATGTGCTGACGGGCATCCGCGGCACGGGCAAAACCAGCACGGCCAGGCTGCTGGCGATGGCACTGAACTGCGAAGGCGGGCCGAGTGCCACCTGGGCCGAAGGCGACCCACAGGCCGAAAATATTCGCCTCGGCCGCCACCCCGATGTGTTGGAATTCGATGCCGCCAGCAACCGCAGTGTGGAGGATATTGCCCGGCTGTTTGAAGGCGTGGCCTACGCGCCGATGAGCGGGCGCTTTAAGGTTTATATCATCGATGAAGTGCACATGCTTTCCAACACGGCCTTCAATGCGCTCCTCAAAACGCTCGAAGAACCGCCGCCGCAGGTAAAGTTTATTTTTGCTACCACCGACGTGCAGAAGGTGCCGCTCACAGTGCTCTCGCGTTGCCAGCGCTTCGATTTGCAGCGCGTGAATGCCGAAACCCTGACGGCCCACTTTACCGAAATTTTAACCAAAGAAGGGGTGCAGGCTGAAGCCAGTGCCGTACAGCTGATTGCCCGCGCCGCTGACGGCAGCGTGCGCGACGGCTTAAGCCTGCTCGACCAAGCGATTGCGCTTTCGGCGCCGCAGGAAAAATCTGCCAACGCTGGCCCCGAAATTAAGCTGGCGCAGGTGGAGGAAATGCTCGGCGTGGCCGACCGCGCCCAGGTGTGGGAGTTGCTCGCCGACGTACTGGGCGGCAAGCTAGATGCAGCACTGCTGCGGGCCGATAGCCTCTATACCGCGGGCACCGATGCCCTGGGGCTGGTGCAGGCGATGCTGGAAGCGCTGCACCTGATGACGCGCCTGAAAGTGGTGCCAAATCTGGCCGCTGGCAACGCCTTCACGGAAATGGAACGCCGCCACGCCATCCCGCTGGCGGCTGGCTTGCAGGTGGCGCAGCTTTCCCGTGCCTACAGCGTGTTGCTGCAGGCGTTAAGTGAAGTGAAGGGTGCCGAGCGGCCCTTTGAAGCCTTCAGTATGGCGCTGGTGCGGGTGGCGTATTTGGCCCCACTGCCGCCACTGCAAACATTGCTGAAGCAGGCCGAAAGCCAAGTGGTCATAGATACCCCCCCCACTGACCACCGACACCCGACACCCGATACCTTAGCGCCCGACCCCACCGACTGGGCCAGCATCGTGAAGCTGGTTCGGGCCCAAAAGCCAGGGCTGGCGGCAGTGCTGGAACAGCAGGTGCGCTGTGATGCCGTCGGCGACAGGGTGGCCGATATCCATGTACAAAACGGCCTCCATAAGCCCGAGGAAATTGTGCGGCAACTACGGGAAGTTCTCGGCACTGCCACGGGCCACCCATGGCAGGTGGTGCTGTTGGCGGGGAACACCGAACGCACCACCCCGCTGCCGCCCACGCTGGCCGAAACCGCCAAGGCCGACCACGTGGCACGGCTGGAAGAAGTGGCGACCGACCCTAACGTGGCTGCGGCTTTGGCCATGTTTGCAGGTGCCAAGGTTGTGGCGGTAGAAGACCCAGGAACTAGGAACTAGGGTAGATATTCGTAAACCAACCAAGCGGTTAAAGTAGCAACACCAGTCGAATGAGGAGGATAAAAAATGAATATGATGGCGATGTTAAAAAAAGCCCAAGACATGCAAAAAGGCCTGCAGCAAGCCCAAGCCGAGTTGGCCAAGGCCACCGTGGAAGGTAGCGGCGGCGGCGGCGCGGTTAGCATCACCATGACAGGCGACCACACCGTGGTAAGCGTGAAATTACAGCCGGCGGTTGTCGATGCCAGCGACATCGAAACGCTCGAGGATTTACTGAAAGTTGCCTACACCGATGCCTTAACCAAGGCCAACGCGTTGGCCAAAAGCAAAATGGGTGCAATTACCGGTGGGCTTGGCATCCCAGAGCTTGGGTTTTAGAAATTATGGCCCATCCGCCAGCGTTGGCAGGGTTGCTGAAGCAGTTGGCAAGGCTGCCGGGGGTTGGCCCGCGCAGTGCCCAGCGGGTGGCCTTGGCGTTGCTGGCTGCGCCGCAAAAAATGGCCGAACTGGCCAGCAGCCTGCAGCATGCCCAGGCCGATTTGGGCAGTTGCGCCACCTGCGGCAATATCGCCGCCCGCACCGAAGCCGAAGCCTGTGTGTGTGAAATCTGTGCCGACCCCCGCCGCGACCCATACGTACTGTGTGTGGTCGAAAGTGTTGCCGATATCTGGGCGCTGGAAAAAGGCGGGCACTTTAAAGGCCGTTACCATGTGCTGGGGGGGGTGGTGAGTGCGCTGCAAGGGGTGGGGCCCGATGATTTAAGTTTGGGGCTGCTGGAACACCGCCTGCGCACGGCCACACCCGAGTTTGCGGAAATTATCCTGGCCCTGGGCGCCAGCCTGGAAGGCCAAACCACCAGCCACCTGGTGGCCAGCCTGGTGCAGCGGGCGGCCCCCAATGCCCTGCTTTCCACTTTAGCGAAGGGCATGCCCGTGGGTGCAAGCGTGGATTACCTGGATGAAGGCACGCTGGGCCTGGCATTAACTTACCGGCAGCGGTTGTAACATAATTTTGCGAGGCAATGATGAAGGTCGGGCCTTTTCCTTTCCTCAAGTTCAAGCTAATGTTTGCCAACAAGAAAGCTAACCCCCCGATGCGCGCTTTACGGTTGTTGCCTGCCACATTGTGTTTACTGCCAATTTTCCTGATGGGGTGTGAAAGCTTAGGGCTGAAGGAAACGCCCACGCCCAAACTGGCGGGCGAGCGCATCGATGTGACCATCCAGCCCACCTTACTGAAGGTAAACCCGGCGGCGGGCAAGGTGGCCTTTGCGCTGCCACTGCCCGAAGCCTTGCCCAACTGGGCACAATCAGGCGCCAACAGCAGCCACACGCCGGGGCATGTGGCATTGCCTGCCACCGTAAAGCGCGCGTGGTCGGCCAATATTGGCGGCGGCTTTGCCCGTGGCAAGGCGCTGCTAAACCCCCCCGTGGTGCACAGCGGGCGCCTGTTTTTTAGCAACACCAAAGGCGAAGTGACGGCGCTGAACGCCCAAACGGGCAAAGAATTATGGCAGATTTCCTTGCCCTTGGCGGGCGAAAGCGCGGCCAACCTGGCAGGCGGGATGGCGGTGAGTGGGAATTTGGTTTTTATCACGACGGGCAGCGGGCAGGTATTTGCCCTCACGGCCGATAAGGGCGAGCAAGTCTGGGAAACGCCCCTCAACGTGCCGCTGCGTGCCGCGCCTACCACGGCGGGGGAAAGCGTGTATGTGCTCAGTCACGACAACCGCCTGTTCGCACTTTCGGCCCTGAATGGTGCTCTGCAGTGGACGCACTCCGGGATTGAAGAAGTGCTGGCCCCCATGAAAGCCGCCAGCGTCGCCGTGGTCAATGGCGCGATTGTGGTGCCCTATACCAGTGGTGAAATTTACGTGCTCCGCGCCGCCGATGGCCGCTACCTCTGGCACGAAACACTCACTTCGCCGTTCAGCGGCCAAGACCCTGCCACCACCATGGCCGCCATCGCCGCACCGCCCGTGGTGGCCGATGGCATCATTTACGCCGTGGGCCTGAACGGTGGCCTCAGTGCCTATGGCTTAGTGGATGGCCAGCGCTACTGGCGCACCGACCTCACCAGCAGCCAGCTCCCCATTGTGGCGGGCGCACATATTTTTGTGCTTACCGACAAAGGCGAACTGGTGGCGTTAAACCGCCAAGACGGGCTGGTTCGTTGGGTGAGTAACCTGAATGCGGGCCTACCCGAGGCTGGTGACGGCAAGCGTTTATGGGTAGGGCCGCTGCTGGCGGGTGGGCGCCTGATTGTCGCCAGCAACGATGGCTACGCGGTTTCAGTCAACCCGCAGAGCGGGGCCAAACTGGCCGCCACCGAAATCGATGAAGGCGTTTCGGTGCCGCCCATTGTGGCGGGCGGCATGCTGTACTTCCTCACCGATGCTGGGCGGCTGATTGCTTTTGGCGGGAAGTAAATCCCGCCCGTACACACCCAAACGCGGCCCCCTAAACGTCTAGGCCGCGTCTTCAACAATTCCGCGTAGGTGCTGCGCCAACGCCGCAATCGGCAACCGAATTTGCGCCATGCTGTCGCGGTCGCGCACGGTTACTTGGCCATCTTCAAGGCTCTCAAAGTCTACCGTAATGCACAGCGGCGTGCCCACTTCATCGTGCTTGCGGTAGGCCTTGCCCACGTTGCCGCTGGTATCGAGCACAATCCGCCCAAGGCCCAGCTTTTGTAGGGTGTTTTTAACACTTTGCGCCAGCGCCACCAGTTCGGGCTTGTTGCGCGCCAAGGGCAGCACCGCGGCCTTAATGGGGGCCAGGTGGGGCTTGAATTTCAGCACCGTGCGCGTGTCGCCATTTTCTAGAACCTCTTCGGTATAGGCCTCGCACAACACCGCCAGCATGGCGCGCTCTACGCCGGCTGCGGGCTCAATCACAAAGGGCACATAGTGCTGGCCCTCGGCATTTTGCGCCGTTAGCTTCGCGTTGCTACGCGTGTTGGTGATTGGCGTTGCGGTCAGGTTCAGCTCATCCTGATTTTTACTGTGGCTGCCAAGGTCATAGTCGGTGCGGTTGGCAATCCCTTCAATTTCATCATAGCCGTGCGGGTACAGATATTCTAAATCGAACGTACGTTTGCTGTAGTGGGCAAGCTCTTCTTTTGGCTTATCGTTAATGTTAATTTTGTTGCGCGGAACACCAATACTTTCCCACCATTTGAGGCGCTCTTCTAACCAATACTCATGCCATTTTTCATCGGTGCCAGGTGGCACAAAAAACTCCATTTCCATGGCTTCAAACTCGCGCACACGAAAGATAAAATTCCGTGCAATGATTTCATTGCGGTACATTTTCCCCATTTGGGCAATGCCAAAGGGCGGGCGGCGGTTGGTGCTGTCAGTCACATTTTTAAAGTTAATAAAAATGTGCTGGGCCGTTTCCCCGCGTAAATAGGCCAGCGATTGCGCCCCTTCCACCGCGCCCACCTGAACGGGGAACAACAGGTTAAAATTGCGGGGTTCCATCAGGTTTTTGCTGCCGCAGTTTTCGCAAACCGTGGGGTCTTTCATTTTATCGGTGCGCATCCGGCTTTTGCAGTCGCGGCACTCGGTGAGGGGGTCGGTAAAGGTTTCGGTGTGGCCCGATTGCTGAAAGACCACGGCAGGGGCAATGGTGCAGCCATCAATCCCTTCCATATCGTCACGCTGATAGACCATCGCCTTCCACCAAGATTGCTTGATGTTGTTTTTGAGTTCAACGCCCATGGGGCCGAAGTCATAGAATCCCTTCATACCGCCGTAAATCTCGGCCGATTGAAAAATAAAACCACGGCGTTGGCATAGGCTCACAAGTTGTTGCATTTCGGTGGCGGGCATGAGTCGGAATCCAGTTATCAGTGAATGGTTGTCGGTGAACCTTTAACGGCGCACCAAAAATTTAAATTGAAGAATTCAAAAAAATGGGCGAGCGCCCAACGCCGCTGGCGGAAACCACAAAACGCATTTTCATAAAGCAAGGTTAGCAACCCTTGAGCATTTCCGCAACAAAAGATTGCAGCGCGGCAAAAAACCGCTTTATCCGCCCAGCGTTCTCCCGTATTCTTGCAGCATGTTGTTTGTAGAAAAACTCCTCCTCTGGCGCGCCAGTGCGGTGCTGATTGGCCTGTGTATGCCCCTCATTATTGTGGGTAAAAGCGTGCTGGGCGGGGTGCTGCTGCTGGGCCTGATTGCCGGCCTGCTGGCTACCAAAGATGAAAGCCTGCGCACCACGGTAAAGCTGCTGTTTAACAATACTGTCACACTTTTAATCGTGGCCTTTTTGGTGGCGGCGATTGCAGGCGTGGCATTGGGGCCGTACCCGCTGCAGGCTTTGGAAAAATGGTTTCAGCTCATTCTGGTTACCTTGGGCGCTGGGCTGCTGTTCATTACATTACGCGAAATGCCGGGGGTGGCGCTGGAATTGCTGCTGAAAACGCTGGCGATTGGCACCATGGTGCTGTGCGGGCTGGCGGCGCTCGATGCCCTGACTGGTAGCTTGCAGCTGGCCACTGCCTTGCATGGTGCCGATAAGGCCACCACGCCGTACCGCCTCAATTTTGTCAGCAGTGTGCTGGCGGTGCTGTTGCCGTTTGTCTGGGCGCGGCTGTATTTAAAAGCGCGGGAAGGCGAGCCGTTTGCGCAACGGATAGCCTTGCCGCTCGCGGCCTTGGGGTTGTTTGTGCTGGTGTTGGCCGGTGGGCGTGCAGGCTGGGTGGGTGGGCTGGTTGGCACCTTGGCCTTCATTTGGCTGATGGGGCGATACCACGGGCTTACGCTGCATCGAAAGCATTGGCTGCAAGGCTTGGGTGTACTGATTGCTGGTTTGTTGGCCTACGGGCTCGCCAACGGGTTTGGCTTTATGTACGAACGCGTAAATATTCTTGCCGAAGCCAATGTGGGGCGCGGCATGCTGAGTGGCCGCACCGAAGTCTGGGCGGCGGCCTGGGCCCAGATTCAAGCCCTGTCGCCCATGCAATTGCTGTACGGCGTGGGTGTTATGAACTACCGCGATTTGCCGGGCGCCATCGACATGCACCCGCATAACTGGGCCTTGCAATTATTATTGGAAACCGGGCTGATTGGCTTCACATTATTTGTGGTGCTGATGCTGTATATACTCACCAAATTTTGGTTGTATGCCCGCGGCAACCTGTATGGTGCGGCCGCCTTTGCCGCCGTGCTGGCGTTCTTGGTGGCGGGGCTGGCGAATACCAGTATTTTCAGGTGGGATTGGCTGGCGTTACTCGCATTCGTGTGCATGCTGGGCTACCGCGCGGGCTGGAGCCGCCCCGACCAGAAAATGCGGCGCAAGGCGCTACGTAAAGCCTAAGGATGCGCCTCCTTCATCTGATAGGTGCGGCCAAACCGGGTGGGGCCGAAACCTTTGCCCTGCGTCTGTTTGCTGCATTGGCCAAGCAACCAGGGTTGCAGCAGCATATTTTATGCCGTGCGGGCTGGGTTGCCGAACGCTGCGCCGAAGCCAATCTGCCGCATAACATCGCCCCGTTTGGCGGATGGTGGGATGCACACACGCCGTTCTTTACTCACCGTATCGCGCGGCAAGTGGCGCAAACTTTTCAGCCCACCCACGCACTGGCCTGGATGAACCGTGGCGTTACGTTCATGCCGCAGGGGAACTTTCACAAGCTTGCCCGCTTGGGTGGCTTTTACGACCTTAAATACTACCGTGGCCGCGTTACCCACCTGATAGGCAATACCCAGGAAATTGTGGATTACTGCGGGCAACACGGCTGGCCCGTAAGCCACACCAAGCTGCTGCATAATTTTATCCCAGCGCCTGCCGTTGGCTGGCAACAGGGCCGCGCGGCGCAACGGGCGGCGTGGGGCTGGCAGGCTGGTGACGTTGGCCTGCTGCTGGCGGGGCGGCTGCACCCGGTCAAGGGGGTCGATGTGGCCTTGCACGCCTTGGCCGATTTGCCTGCCAACTTCAAGCTGGCACTGGTGGGGCAGGGGCCTGAACAGGCGGCGTTACAAGCGCTGGCGGCCAGTCTGGGCGTGGCCGAGCGCGTGGTCTTTGCGGGCTGGGCCAACAGTATGGCGCCCGCCGCCGCCGCTGCCGATATCTGGCTGGCCCCCAGCCGCCACGAACCCTTGGGCAATTCGGCGATTGATGCCTGGGTGCACGAAGTGCCCCTGATTGTCACCGCCGTGGGCGGGCTCAACGCCTTGGTCGATGACGGCCAGCAGGGGTTGAAAGTGCCCCAGGACAATGCCGCCGCGCTGGCCGAGGCCATTCGTACGCTGGCGGCCGATAAAGCTTTGCAGCAGAAAGTAGTGAAAGGCGGCAAGGCGCGCTGGCAGGAAAATTTTAGCGAAGCCAAGGTGGTGGCGGAATATTTGGCGTATTTTCGGTGTCTGAGCCCTACATTGAAAATCTAAATTTTGTGTCATTTAGAACGAAGTGAAGAATCCAGGTCTTTTAAATCTTGTAAAGACCTGGATTCTTCGGCTAAAGCCTCTGAATGACACGGAACCCTTAACCCATGCCGATCCTTCTCCCAACCCCTGCAAACCTTGAAGTGGTTGCCGCCACGCTGCGGGCCGGGGATTTGGCCGCACTGCCCACCGAAACGGTGTACGGCCTGGCCGCCGATGCCACCAACCCGCAAGCGGTGCTGAAAATTTACACCGCCAAAGGCCGCCCGCAGTTTAACCCCCTGATTGTGCATGTGCCCGATCTGGTCACTGCGCAAATCTATGGCCAATTCGATGAAAATGCCTTGAAATTGGCGCGCACATTTTGGCCCGGCCCATTAACTTTGGTGGTGCCCTCTGGGGGGGAAACCATTCCCGATTTGGTGCGCGCGGGCCTGCCTAGCCTGGCCATCCGCGTACCTGCGCACCCGCTCATGCAGCAGCTGCTACAGTTGGTGGGCCGCCCGCTGGCAGCTCCGAGCGCCAATAAATCAGGTCATGTCTCGGCCACGCAGCCTGCTCATGTGGCGGCCGATTTCGGGCCAGACCTAGCAGTTTTAAATGGCGGCCCATGCCCCCTGGGGCTTGAAAGCACTATCGTCGACTGCACTACCCCAACCCCCACGCTATTGCGGGCCGGGGCGTTGTCGACTGCCGATGTAAAGCGCGTTGTAATGCTTGAAAGCGTTGACAATCACCTATCACCCACCACCAACGCGCCTCATGCGCCCGGCATGCTACTGAAACACTACGCGCCCAAGACTAAAGTGCGCCTCCATGCCACGCAGCTGGACGTAGGCGAAGCCTTATTGGCCTTTGGCAATACTGCTGAAATTCTTACAACCACCCAGCACCAACCAATAACTCTTAACCTTTCCCCCAGCGCTAACCTGGCCGAAGCGGCGCTCAACCTGTTTGCGATGCTGCGGGAACTGGATGCCCTGAGCCCCACCGCCATTGCGGTGATGCCCATCCCGCAGGAAGGCTTGGGCGAAGCGATTCAAGACCGCCTGCAACGCGCCGCCGCTGGGCGGTAGGCACAAAAAAACGGCGCCTCCCAGAGGAGGACGCCGCAGAGAGGGTGAACTCTCTTTCACGGGTTTGGCACCGTGTAGCCCATTCAGTCTCAGCCGCCGGTCATCGCGCCGATCGGCGCCGTGCCGGTGCGGTCGACGTCGCAGCCCTGGTCGATCATGCCGAGCGGCGAGGTGCGGAGCCGCGGGTCGAGGCCGATTTCGATCTTCTCATCGCAATGGCCCAGCGGGCCCAGACTCTTGACGAGCTTCATGGTCTTCTCCTTCGAGGGTTAGCGGGAAAGTCCCCGCAGCTTCGACCGAAGGTCTGAAACGTGAGGGCCAGCAGCACCTCATTTCTCAGGTGCCTTTAGCCGAATAAAAAAAAGCTATCAGCCTGCCGTAAGGTCGTCAAGCATAAATCTGTAATAGTGTATATTATTTTTTAAAATAACACTAAATCAATAATTAAGGCCCCCGCAGGGGCCTTTATCGGGCGCCTAACGCTTAAGCATCGCGCTTGGGGCGGCGTTCCCCGCCACCACCTTCGCGGCGCGGGCCACGGTTACGGTCACCGCCGCCGCCGCCTTCACGGCGTGGCCCACGGTTACCACGGTCGCCGCCATCACGGTTCCCACGGTTCTCATCGGTACCACCTTCACCTTCTTCGCGCGGCTTGCGCTGCGTCCCACCGCTGGCGGTCACGGCAGCAATCCGTTCGGCCACGGCGCCCGTTTGCGCAATTTCCTTGATGGTCAGGCGGATTTTGCCGCGGTCATCGGTTTCCACGACCTTAATGCTCACGGCGTCGCCCGTTTGCAGCACATCGGTAATGTGGCCCAAGCGCACGGGCACCACTTCCGATACGTGCACCAGGCCTTCCTTGCCATCCATGAAGCTAACAAACGCGCCAAAATCGGTGGTGTTCAGCACGGTACCGGCGTACAGCCCGCCAATTTCGGGCTTGGCAAACATGCCGTCAATTTTGGCCAGCAGGGCCTTCAACTGCACGCGGTCGGTGCTGGCAATCGTCACCTTGCCTTCATCATCCACATCAATCGTGCTGTTGAAGGTCTCGCACAGGCCGCGAATGGTCTCGCCGCCCTTGCCAATCAGCACCCGAATTTCTTCTTTGGGGATGCTGGTGGTTTCCATGGCGGGGGCGAAGTCCGAAATCTCGGTCTTGGCCTCGGTAATCGCTTTGGCCATCTTGCCCAGGATGTGCAGGCGGCCGTGCATGGCTTGGGCCAGGGCTTCTTCCATGATGGCCTTGGTGACGCTGGTAATTTTAAGGTCCATCTGCAAGGCCGTGATGCCTTCGGCTGAACCCGCAACTTTAAAATCCATGTCGCCGAGGTGGTCTTCGTCGCCCATGATATCGCTTAATACCACGTAGTCGGCGCCTTCTTTCACCAGGCCCATGGCAATCCCGGCCACAGGGCGTGCCAACGGCACACCTGCGGCCATGAGCGCCATGGAAGTACCGCACACAGTGGCCATGGAGCTGCTGCCGTTGCTTTCCAGAATTTCGCTCACCACCCGAATGACGTACGGGAATTGTTCCTTGGTTGGCATCAGGGGGTTAATTGCCCGCCAGGCCAACTTGCCGTGGCCAATTTCACGCCGCCCCGGCGCGCCCATGCGGCCCGTTTCCCCCACACTGAAGGCGGGAAAGTTGTAGTGCAGCAAAAACGCCTGCTTGCTCTCGCCTTCCATGACGTCGATGATTTGGTCATCTTTGCCCGTGCCCAGCGTGGTCACCACCAGCGCCTGCGTTTCGCCGCGAGTAAACAGGGCGCTGCCGTGGGTGCGAGGCAGCACATCAATTTCCGCCACAATCGGGCGCACCTGGTCGGTGGCGCGGCCATCGATACGGGTTTTCTTTTTTAAGACATCCAGGCGCAACACATCGGCTTCCATGCCCTTAATCAGCTTGGCCACTTTGTCGGCCTTGCTGGCATCTTTGCTTTCGCCTTCACCCGCATGGGCCGCCACGGCAGCTTCACGCACGGCTTTGAGGGCCGAAACGCGGGCTTGCTTGTCGGCAATCTTGTAGGCGGCCACGATGCCATCGGCATACTCTTTAACCAATTTCTTTTCCAAATCGGTGGTATCTTCAGCCGCGGGCATCACAAAGGCAGGCTTGCCAGCGGCAGCCTTGAGCTCTTCAATTGCGGCAATCACTTTCTGCATGCGGGCATGGCCGAACATCACGGCTTCCAGCATTACCTCTTCAGGCAATTCCTTGGCTTCACTTTCCACCATCAGCACGCCTTCAGCGGTCCCAGCGACAACCAAATCGAGCAGGCTGCCCGCTTGCTCGGAGACAGTCGGGTTCAGCACCAGGGTGTTGTCAATCAGGCCCACGCGCGCGGCGGCAATCGGGGCGGTAAACGGCACGCCCGAAAGTGCCAGTGCGGCCGAAGCGGCCACCATCGCGGCGATATCGGCTTCGTTTTCCTTATCGTACTGCAGCACGGTGGTCACCACCTGCACTTCGTGCTTGAAACCTTTCGGGAAGAGGGGGCGGATGGGGCGGTCAATCAGGCGGCTGACCAGCGTTTCACGCTCGCCCGGCTGGCCTTCGCGCTTTTTAAAGCCGCCGGGGATGCGCCCGCCGGCGTAAAACTTTTCCATGTAGTTCACAGTCAGGGGGAAGAAATCCACGCCCGCTTTGGGTTCTTTGGCAAACACGCAGGTGCCCAGCACCATGGTTTCGCCGTAGGTCACCACCACCGCGCCATCGGCCTGACGGGCCATTTTGCCGGTTTCGATGGTGAGGGGCTTGCCGCCCCACTCGATGGTTTTTTTGTAAATTGTAAACATCTGGCTTGTGCCTCCGTTGTTAGGAATTCTGCTAGGCCTTGCGCCGAGCGAATTCTCGCATTTTGCGTTTATCTCGGGGGAAGGGAATTAGAGAAGAAGGGGCGGTATTTACCGCAATTTCCGCTTTCGTGCCGCTAACCCAAGGGGTTTATCTTCGTATTGTTCATAAGTCTTATGGCATGCCTTGCGCCAACCGGCAAGGGGGAGAGTCATTAACGGTTAGGGTGTCATCCTGAGCGTAGCGAAGGACCCAGGTCTTTAGAGAGAGGGGCGTAAATCCAGCCACAGTGGTTTTTTATCTTCAATCAGCGCCAATTTCTTTTCTCTCATTAGGCCCTTCAAGTACTTTTCGCGGGCAATCGCTTGCTCAATTTCACGAAATGATTCATAAAAAACTAAATATTTAACTTTATACTTGCGCGTAAATCCAGCTATTTGGCCAGTAAAGTGTTCAAAGGCACGGCGTGGTAAATCGTTGGTTACACCAATATAGATAGTTCCATTTTTGCGGCTTGCCATGATGTAAACAAAATAGGTTTTTTCAGTCACAACCTGGGTCCTTCGCTTCGCTCAGGATGACACAAATAGTGTGTGTTGATTAATGTACAAACGCCTTATCCCACCCTTCAGCAGGCAATTCGGGCTGGGGCGGGGCAAAGAAGTACCCCTGGCCAAAATCTATCCCTAAGCCCTGCAGCGCCGTCATCGCCGCCTCGTGCTCCACCATTTCAGCCACCGTGGAAATCTGTTTTTGCTTCGCCACATCGGCCAAGGCTTTCACAAACGCTTGGTCATCGCCATTTAGGTGCAGGTTGCGCACGAAGCTGCCATCAATTTTAATGAAATCCAGTTCCAACTGCCGGATGTAATTAAAGCTGCTGTACCCAACGCCGCAGTCATCCAGCGCAAACCCGGCGCCCAAAGCCCGCAGCTCGGTCATGAAGGCCTTCACCTGCTGCAAGTCTCGCAACAGCGCCGTTTCGGTAATTTCAAACACCAGGGTTTTGGGCGGCAGGGCGGCGGCGGCCATGGCTTCCTTAATCACCTTCAAAAACTCGGCATTATCGAAGGTTTTGCCCGAAAGGTTCACGCTTAAATGCACCTTGCGGCCCTGCTTATGCCAATACTTTAACATCTCGATGGCCCGCAAGGTCACGATGCGGTCAATTTTGCCAATCAGGCCAAATTCCTCGGCAGTGGCCATAAATTTCCCCGGGGCAATGATGGCGCCTTCGCGGTCAATCAGCCGCAACAGCACTTCATAATGTTCGGTACGGGTGGCAATGGCGGGCCCACTTAACGGCACAATCGGCTGATAATACAGCACCATGCGTTGTTCACTGGCCTCCAAACACTCATTCACCAACTCCACATATTCCAGGTGCCCTTCGGCCACGTGTTCTTGCGTGGAGTTCGGGTCGTAGGTTTCAATCTTGCGGGGGCCGCGCTGTTTGGCCCGCGCCAATGCATCCATCGCGTTGGCCAGCAGGTCATCGGCGCTTTCGGCATCTTTGGGGTAACAGGCGGCGCCGCCCGAAACATTCATGGTTAAAGCACCGTTTTCGGTCGGCAGCGGACGGGCGGCCAAGGCGGCCTGCAGGCGTTCCAATCGTGGCGGCACATCTTCAACCCGCACATCGCGCAGCAGCACGGCAAAGGTGTCGCCATCCAGCCGCGCCACCACGTCGCCCGTGCGGACGTTATCTTTCAGCACCTGCGCCAGATGGATGAGGTATTTATCGCCCACCAAGTGCCCGTGGGTTTGGTTAATATAGGCAAAACGGTCAACATCCAGCACCACCAGCACGCCGCTGCGGGCTTCGCGCTTGGCGGCGCGCAGGGTGCGGGTCAGTTCGTCTTGCAACCGCTGGCGGTTCATCACGCCGGTCAGGGCGTCGTGGTTCACCAAATAATAGATTTGGTCGGTATTGGCCTTTTGGCCCGAGATATCCCGCGCCACACCCCGAAAGCCAGTCACGTTGCCGGCGCTATCGGTCAGGGGCACACCGCTCACGCTCCAGCACAGGCGGCTGCCGAAGCGGTCGGCACTCCAGTAATCACGGTCATGGAAGGGCCTGGGGGTACGTAGCAGTTCGGCAAAATCATCTTCAATCCGCAACTTTTCTTCGGGCAGGAAGCTGCCAGTAAAATTGGCGCCCTTGGTGCTGGTGGCTGAAGGCCGCTTACGGTTGCTGCTAAATACCAAGTTTAAATTCGCATCAACTTCCCAGAGCCAGTCGGCGCAGAGGTCGGCCATATCGTGAAAGCGGGCTTCCGCAGCATCGCAAAGTTGCTGCATCTGCCATTGAGTGGCTTTTAAATGTTGCCATTCGGCCATCAGGCGCACCAGAGAAGTCAGGCGCTGCGGGGAAAGGTCACTCACGTTCAAGCCCAGTGGCAAGCCCGCCCGTTGGGCGGTCTGCATCACATTCTCGTTATCGCTCAACAGGGCCACTTGCAGGCTTGGGTGGGCAGTTAATTGGGGCAGGGTTTGTTCAAAATTTGGGTTAAGGGCCGGCACCCCCCACAACGCCAGCACCGGGGCAGGGCGCACCCGCCGCACATGGTTCAGCAGCGCTGTGGTGTCTTCCAGCACCAAGGGTGTTTCCGTGCTCCAGTCGCCACCCCCCGCTTTTATATAGCCATGCACCCGCTCGGCCAAATCTGGCGTCATCACAAACACTAAATCAGCAAGCGCAACGGGCATTGGTAATTTCTTATAGATTCAAGCAATAATCGCCCTGAACACCCCAAAGTGGCACAGCCATTGCCACCTTACTTTACCAGCACATTCGGGCCCTTGGCGCGGGCTTCGGCCAGTTTTTGGTCTATCAGGTACAGCAACCCTGCCATGTCGGTGGCGGCGGGGTCGGCGCTTTCCACAATCGCCCCCACTGCGCTCATGGGCGTATTACCGATACTTAAATTGTATGTCTTATCAATGGCTTTCCGGATACGTTCTCCAAGAATCAGTGCCCCCTTGGCCTGGGTTTCGGGCAGTAAAATCATCAGGCTGCGTTCGCCGGTACGGCCAGGACTGTCGCTGTCGCGGACGTATTTGCGCACCACGCGGGCGGCTTCGCCCAGCAAAATGTTTAAGTCATCCTGCCCCAAGTTTTTCAAGTCAGGGTTGGCCGAAAACGGGTCAAGCTCGAATACCAACACGGCAAAGGGGTTATCGTAGCGCTGGGCGCGGTGCAGCTCTTTTTCCAGCAAATGAAATAAATAGCGGCGGCTAAACAGGTGGGTCACTTCATCGTACGCCATCAGCTCACGCAGGTAGCGCACGGCGGTTTCCAGCGCCTTGCCGCTGCGTTCTAGGGTAATGACGAGGTCGGTAATTTTGGCCATTTCCTCGCGGGAAATGGAAATGCTGCCATCGGTTAAAGTAAGGCGCACCTTGTTGGCCTTCACCCGGCCAATAAAGGTTTCGGCCTCTTCCAGCGCACTTTCAATATCCCGAATCGTGCGGATATCGTGCAAAATCGCGGGCGAATCTTTTTGGGGCATCGAGCAGCCTTTTGTTATTATTGCAAGCTTCTTTAAATAAGTAACCACTAAGCTACTGTGCGGGCCAGGTGCGGGCAAGGGCTTTTTGGCAACACTTGCAATAAATCTGCGGCTTTTGGGTTGGCACACGCTATGCATAATATGGCCATGAAGCTGGTTCCATATTCGCTAGGCGGAGTCGATTTTATCGATTTCCGCAGACTAAGCACCGTAAGCGTACACTTAGGTACGTGCGGAGCGAAAGGCCAGGAAAGCGGGAAAATCGACCCGCATAGTAGAATAGGGGATTAGTTTCAGTGCAAGAACTAGCTGTATTGGCCTCCCGTACCCTCACCACGCAGCGGCAATTTACCGCGGTGGCCGATAACGTGGCCAACGTGAACACCCACGGCTTCCGCAAGCTGGAAATGAATTTTCGGGAAGTCATTTCCCGCCCCGCAGGCCGCCCGAGCGACTTCCATGGGGCCAGCTACGTGGCCGACCGTGCGTTGTTAATTTCTCAAGCCGATGGCGTCCATGAAGCCACGGGCAACCCGCTGGATTTGGCCCTGAGCGGCGAAGGCTTTTTTGCGATTACTGTCAACGGCACCACCCAATATACCCGCCGGGGCCAGTTTGCACTGGCCAACGATGGCACCGTGGTGACGCCTGAAGGCAGCATTGTCCAAGATAACGCCGGCGCCCCGATTCAAGTCCCGCCCGAAGCTCGCAACCTAAAAATTGCCATCGATGGCACCCTTTCCACCGAACAGGGCCAGCTGGCGCAAATCGGGGTGTTTCAGTTTACCCCCGAAAACCAGAAGCTGTTGCAACGGGCAGGGGCCAGCGCCTTTGTGGCCACGCAAGGAGCAGCGGCCACACCGGTGGATTTTGCCACCCCGAATGCGCCGCAACTGCGCCAAGGGTTTCTGGAAGCCAGCAACGTGAACGCGGTGCAGGAAATGGTGGAGATGGAGGCCGTTTCCCGCGCCTACCAGCAAAGCCTAACTCTGGCACGTTCTCTGGAAGAGCTGGAACAACGCGCGATTCGTAATTTAAGCGGTAACAACTAGCCCAACAACGACATAGATTAAGTAAGGAAATAATATCATGCTACAAGCTCTCCGCATCGCCGCCACCGGGATGCACGCCCAGCAAACGAACGTAGACGTTCTTTCCAACAACATCGCCAACCTTAATACCACGGGCTATAAGGAACAAAACGCCGCGTTTACCGACTTGGTGTACCAAAACCGCATTGGGGTGGGCGCCATTACCAGCAGCGCTGGCACCTTGGCCCCCACGGGGTTGCAAATTGGCTTAGGCGTGAGTGTGGGTTCTACCTACAAATCCATGCGTCAGGGGAACTTGGCCAACACCGGCAACGCATTTGATTTGGCGATTTCTGGGCGCGGCTTTTTCCGTATCACGTTGCCCGATGGCACCACCGCCTACACCCGCGACGGCAGTCTGCAACTCAACCAAGACGGCGAAGTGGTGACCAAGGAAGGCTACACCTTCGACCCCGCCATTAACGTTCCCGTGAACGCCACCGATTTTACCGTGACGGCCACGGGGGTTGTCAGTGCCAAGGTCAATAACGTCACCACCAACCTGGGCACGATTACGCTTTCGATGTTCACCAACGAAGCGGGGCTCGAAAACATCGGGCAAAACCTGTACCGCGAGACCGAAGCCAGCGGCGCCCCCACCGATGCCACCCCCGCCGAGCAAGGTGCCGGCACGATTTCGCAAAGTTTTCTGGAAAGCAGCAACGTGGATAGTATTGCCAGCATCACGCGCCTGATTACCGCCCAGCGGGCCTACGAACTTAACAGCCGCGTCATTTCGACTGCCGACGAAATGCTGCAAACCCTGACGCAGCTACGGTAGGTCTTGGTTATGAGAAATAAAAATATAAAAAACAATGATATAATACAAGTTGGCATACCTGCTGCATATTTAAGCACAGGGAATACCGACTGCGGCCGAGGGGGCCAAAGTTGGGGCCAAGCAAAAGAACAACCCAATGGAAACTTTATTACTCAAAACCGTGAACTGGCTGAATACCGAACCCAAAGAAGCCACCATTCGCTTGCAGCGCGATGGCTTGTACGCCTTCATCAGCTACGCCGACCTGACCCAGCCACCCGCGCCACTGGTCACCTTCCGCACGGTATCGTGGCTGCTGATCTTGGCCGTAGGTTTGCCAGTCGTGTTTTTGGTTTAATTGATTCTATGTGTCATCCTGAGCGTAGCGAAGGACCCAGGTATGATGTAGCGCACGGGCATGTTGGCTTCAGCAAAGCCAATTTACACACACAGTGAAAAGACCTGGGTCCTTCGGCAAGCTTCAGGGTGACAGCCTGCTGCAGCGTGGCGCTTACGGCGGTTTGTGTTTGGTCATGGTTGCTACGTCAAGTTTTGCCGCGCCTGCCGCCCCCGTCAGCATCCCCGTGCTGGCGGCCCCATTGCCGAAGGGCGCGATTGTGCAGACTGCCGACCTCACCAGCCGCACCGTCATCAGCACGCAGGTGTTTGTCTCCACCGTGCAGCAGCCTGCCCAAGCGATTGGCCTGCAAACCACGCGGGCGCTGGCAGCCGGCGTGCCGCTTTCCACGCTGCACCTGCGCGTGCCGCCGTTGGTGAATCGGGGCAGTGTCATCGATTTCACCATTCAGCGCGGCGTGGTCAGCCTCAAAGGCACGGGGCAGGCCTTAGAAGATGGTGCAGCAGGCCAGCAAATTCGGCTGCTCAACCCCGCCACACGGGCCACCTTGGTGGGCACCGTGCAAACCAACGGCCAAGTTTTGGTAAATTAGGAAAGAATAAATCATGAATATCCTTAAAAAATACCTAGTTCCTAGTTCCTATTTCCTAGTTCCTCTGGTTCTAGCCAGTTGCACCCAAGCCATGCGCCCTGCCATGACAGGTGTGGGCCAAGGCCTGCCCACCCAGGGCACCCAAATCGCCACCCCCATTGCCATGCCCGCCGCCGCCAACCCGATGCCCGGCAGCCTGTGGCAACCGGGTTCAAGGCAGTTTTTCAAGGATTCCCGCGCCCACCGCATCGGCGATATTCTCACCGTCCTGGTCAGCGAACGCGCCGAAGCCGAAACCGAAGCCACCACCGAAGCCAGCCGCAACAGCCGCCAGCAGGCGGGCGTAAGTGTGCTGCCGTTCATCTCAGGCAAATTGCTGGAGCGCGGCATCGACCTCACCCCCACGGGGATGGCCAACACCAGTTCTAACCGCGATTTTCAGGGCGATGCCAGCACCGACCGCAGCGATAGGCTTACCGCCAGCGTGGCGGCGGTGGTGACGCAGGTACTGCCCAATGGCCTGCTGGTCATTCAAGGCCAGCGCGAGGTACTGGTGAACTATGAAAAGCAGCTCCTCACCATTCAAGGCATGGTGCGGCCTGAAGATATTACCGCGCAAAACACCATCCCGAGCAGCAAAATTGCTGAAGCACGGATTGCCTACGCGGGCAGGGGGCTGATTGATGAATCGCAAACGCCCCAGTACGGCGTGCGCTGGATTGATAAGGTGCTGCCGTTTTAAAAATAGGACCTAGGTAGCGAGGAACGAGGGCCACCGCGCTTTGCGCGGTGTCATCCTGAGCGCAGCGAAGGACCCAGGTCTTTGTTGAATTGGTAAATGGGCTTCGCCGTAGCCAACATGCACGTACGCAATTTCACACCTGGATCCTTCGGCCAGCCTCAGGATTACAATACTCACCTGCGTGCTCCACAAGTATAACCCGCCGCATCCAAAGGCGCGGCGGGGAGGTCAGAACCTTGCGGAGGGTCAAGCAAGACTGATGACAGCGCGTGGTGGTTTATCGACTTTGTTCTCAAGCCCAGAGTACAGCCGTCGCAGGTACTCAATCTCTCCCTGTTTGAGTGAGTGATTTCCTGCCAGATGACCGGAAAACTGAGATTCACTCAGCCAGAGCAGCTCACTGCGTTCCTCAGGCTTCTTGGACGCGTTGACCTTCGCCAAGCCCTCTTCGAAGGGCTCGAGGATGTCGGTCACGTCATACACCTGTCGCATCACCTTGCCGACGTTGCGCACATTGGGGGTGCGCTCGCCGTAGTAGTACGGGTGGTCGATGACATGCCAGATGTAGTTTGCCGCATGCTTCTTATTCACCCAGATGCCCAGCTTGCCCATTGCATGCATGTGGGCATTCTCAAACAGCGACATTGGCCGCCCTTTGAAACCTTCGGCGTTGATGCTGCCATCGGTTTCCATTTCGTTGAGCGGCTGAAACATGCCGCCAACTGTTGCCATTGTGATTGGCATCTGCGGCCCGTGATGGATTTCAGGCTGCAGGCGCCGCATGAAGGCGATTTTCACCCCGCGGTACAAGTCGACGAAGATGAAACCCGACGAGATGAGGAGTTGCGTTGAGTCGAAAAAACGAAGTTCGGTCATTGTTCTAGCGCCTCCAGCGCCGAAAGAAAAAAAAGCGGGAAAGCCCCCGCTCAAAGCAAGGGCCGATGGGCCATTACTTCTCCAATACTCTTCATATTGTATACTTGTCAAGGGTTTACCAAGCTTGACACGATAGCCCCAAAGGCCCTAAATAAAACAATGACAAACACCAAATTCCTACTCGAAACCCTGCGCCTCGCCGATGGCGGCAAAGTGGTGTGTGCCGTGCAAACGCCCGATGGCGCGGTACGCCAGAGCGTGATTGAACAGAGCTTTTTTGAAGAGTTTCAGGGTTCGCCCATGGCCCGCAGCGCCCAAAACAGCGCCCCGCGCCAGCTGCGCATTGTGGCCGATAACGTGGGGTACTTGGAAGCCGAAGCCGAGCGCCAATGGCAGCAGGGGCAAACCCAGCTGGTGATTCGGTAGGTTTCCACCCCCGCCCGCGCGCAGGGCGCGGTCATCCTGAGAGCACCCAGGATGCCGAAGTCTGTGATGCCATCTGCGAAGAATCCAGTGCACATTTTGCCGAAGCCCGCTGGTGCCATAACCACCAACCCACTGGGTCCTTCGCCCTTAGCTTTTAAACTTCGGTAGAATATACGCTCTCAGGATGACACCGCGCCCGGCGCGGCCTACAAGTTTTCTTCGGGCAACAAAGGCGCCGCTTGGCCTGCAGGCGCGACGGGTTCTGGTTCCATCGGGGCCAACACCGTGGTGTCCGAAGTGCTCCAGCTCGGTGCGGGCACCGTGCCGCTGGTGTACTGATAGGTTAAAAAATTCTGCGCCGCCAACCAACGATGGGTGTCATCGGTCACGCGGTCGGAAAGGGCGATGAAGGTGCTGTCGCGCAGCAAAGGTGGCAGGGGCTGCAGGCGCTCCCATGGCGCTGCGACACTGTGCGTGGCGTACCATAAATTAACCCCCAGCACGATGAGTACCAGCTTCACGATGGCCTGCGCACCGGCCCAAAACCGGCTGCGTATGCCGGCAGGCACGCTGTCCAGCATAAAGGGCGCCAACACGCCCATCAAAGCCCAGCAAAAAATATACATCGCCATGGTATAGAACCCGATACCCACCGTCAGGCGCGCCAATTCGGCCTGGGTGGCAGGCATTTCGCCACTGCGCAGAAACAACCAGCCTGCCAGCAAGCTTAGGCCAAACAGGAAGGTGTGCAGCGTCTCGCGCCCGTTCCCGCGCATGATGCCGATAAAAATCCCCATCACCAGCGCCAGGCCAAAGAGGGAATCGAACAAGTTAATCTGCGACATTTACGTTAAGCAGAATCTAGGCTGTTACAACGCTTGCCCAAGCAGATACTTCAGGTCGTCATCCTGAAAGCGTACCCCAACCCCAACTTTCGGGCTGCCGTATTCCTGGTTCAGCACGTTGTCGTAGCCCACCACCCCATATACCGTTTTGCCAATAATATCGGTACGTGCGGTCAGGTCGAGCCGTGGGCTGTCGCTGCCAGGGGTATGGGTGCCGCCAATATCGTACAGGTCAGCACTCAGCTTGACCTTGTTACCCACCACGGGCAGCTGGCTGAAGGTATCAACCCCGAGGCCGCCCGTACTGTTTTTCAGCCCAACCCGCAGCGCAACATCCTGCCCGCTGCCAGCAGCATTTTCGAAGACGTGACCGAACTGGGCGGTATATTTGGTTTCCTTGCCGAAATCGCGGCCAAAGTAGGGGTTGGCGCGGTCATTCACGTTGCCCGCTTGGCTGGCAAAGCCATCGGCGCTCACGCCCAGCTGGTAAAAGCGGGTTGGCCGAGGCGCCAAAGTCAGGCTAAACTCGCCGCCACCAGCGGCTTCGTTGGTGTAGGTGTTGCCTTCAAAGGCCACTTCGGTGCGGATTTGTTCAATCCGCTGGCTTAACGCCCCAAAGCTATCCAGCGTATCGTTCAGTTTCTGGGCCGTTTCGGGGTCGTTCACCAGTTTACCTAAGGTGCCTTGGCCTTCGTTAATTTTGGCCATGACGTCGCGGATTTCTTTTGCCGCCAAGCCAATATCGTTCAGGCTGCCCATGGCGCCTGCAAGGTCGGTGCCGCCTGCGGTGCCGTCGCCCGTGCCGCCCGAAATAAGCTGACCCAAGGTACCCTTACCTTGCGCAAGGTCATTCGAAATTTTGGCAAAGTTCGCGGCAGTCACTTCCAAGTTCTGCATCAACTGGTTGCTGCCGCCAATGTTGCCACTGAAGCTGGCCAAGCCATCGATGATTTGCTGCAGCTTTTCGGCATTTTCTGGCGTCCCGAGCACCGTGCGCAGGGTGGTGGTCATCTCTTTCAAATCGTTGGCCACTTGGGCAAAATCAGTGCCAATCGCTTGCACGTCGGCGGTGCCCGCGCTGGGGATCATGGTTTGGCTTTCGGCCAGGCTACCCGCTTGGCCCAACGCCCCCGCAGGCCCAGGCACCAGCGCCACAAAGCGTTCGCCAATAAGGCCGTTGGTACTGATTTGCGCTGTCACATCGGCGGGGAGGGCGACGTTGCGGCGTACGCTTAAGCGCAATACGGCTGTCCCGTTGCTTTGCAGTTGCACGGCATCTACCTGGCCGATATCCACACCCGCCATTTTAACCTTGCTGCCTTCATTTATGCCGTTCACATCGGTAAAGATTGCCGTAATTTCCCGCACCGGGGTGCCGTTCTGGCCCAAGCCAAAACTGCCACTCTTGGCCGAAAGCCAACCCAAGGCACCCAGTGCCAGCACCACCAGCAACCCGATTTTCAGTTCGTTGGTCATGATAGGTAATACTTTCGTTGCGTGTTATAAATTGGTTAAAGTGTGGCGGCAATCGGCCCCGTGGCACGGCCTTCCACAAACTGGCGCACATAGGGGTTTTGGCTTTTTTCAAACTCGACGGCCGGGCCTTCGGCTAAAAATTTGCCTTGGTACAAAAAAGCCATGCGGTCGGCCAACTTAAAGGCACTGGCCATGTCGTGGGTAATCACCACGCTGGTGCATTTCAATTCCTTTTGCAGCTTTAAAATTAAATCGTTGATCACGTCGGCGGTGATGGGGTCGAGCCCCGTGGTGGGCTCATCGTACAAGATTAATTCCGGGTTACCGCAAATGGCCCGGGCCAAGGCCGCGCGCTTTTTCATGCCGCCCGAAAGTTCGGCGGGAAAAAGGTCGGCCACCCGGCTGGCCAAGCCGACCATGCTCAGTTTTTCCATGGCCACCTGTTTGGCCTGCCCCGTGGTTTGGCCTTTTTGCAGCAAGCTGAACGCCACGTTTTCCCAGATTGTCATGCTATCGAACAGGGCGCTGTTCTGGAACAGCATCCCGCACTTGGCCATCAGGGCCGCATGGGCGGAAATATTGCCCACGTCGGGGGTTTGACCAAATACTTTTACTGAACCTTGGGTGGGCTGCAGTAGCCCCAAAATACAACGCAGCAATACACTTTTGCCGCTGCCGCTACCGCCCAACACCACTTGAATGTCGCCCTTGGCCACACTCAGGCTGGCTCCTTGCAATACCACCTTGGGGCCAAACGCCAGGTGGAGGTTATTTAGTTCAATGGCGGGGGCAGGGGTTTGAACCATGGCTCTAGACAAACGCTGCCGTGATGAAATAATCGGAAATTAAAATCGCCACCGAGCTGTACATCACCGCCCGGGTGGTGGCCGTACCCACACCCGCCGCACCCATGCTGGCGTTAAAGCCGTGGTAGGTGGCCATCAGGCCAACCAAAAAGCCAAATACAGCTGCCTTGATCATGCCCATCATTAAATCTTCAGAAGTTATCGCACCAAAGGCCGCGTCCAAAAACGCTTGCCCATCTTGGCCTAAACTTTGCACCGCCACCAAGTAACCCCCAATAATCCCCAACGTATTGGCCAGCATCACCAACAGTGGCAACATCAGCAAGCAAGCCAGTACGCGAGGCAGCACCAGATAACGCATCGGGTTGGTGGCCAGTGTAATCAGGGCGTCAATCTGTTCGGTCACGCGCATGGTGCCAAGTTCGGCGGCCATTGCAGCACCCACCCGGCTGGCCAGCATCAGGCCAGCCAACACGGGCCCCAGTTCGCGCAACATCGAAAGCGCCACCAGCTTCCCCAGTTGCGTATTGGCCAGTACGCCGCCGCCCAAGCCGTGGTGGCTTTGCAACGCCACGACACCACCCGTAAACAGGGCGGTCATCAGCACTAAGGGCAAGCTCCCCACCCCCACAAACACAAATTGTTCGGTCAACGAAGTACGGCAAAAATTCCGTGGCCCCATGGCTTGCACAAGCTTGCCTGTAAACAGAGTTAATTTACCAATTTCACGCACCAGCCACAGCACAGCACCGCCAAGCTCGGCCAGCGGGCGCAAGAGGGCGGGGGTCGTGGTCGGCATCCGTCGGTGTTTCCTAATTTATGAAAAAACCCTAGGGCTTGGGGGTTGAGGCGTCAATTACCCCCACGGCTAAAAGCCAACAACTGTGGCAGCTTTGTTGCGCGTGCCGTGCCGGATGTGTTAGCACTGTTGCATGAATATTCTCTTTTTTGGCGATGTGGTAGGTACCCCAGGCCGCGTGGCGCTTGCCAAATACCTCCCCAGCCTGCGGGCCAAATATGCCGCCGATTGCGTGATAGTGAACGGCGAAAATAGCGCCGCTGGTAAGGGGATTACCGCCGAAACCGCACAGGAAATTCTCAACGCGGGCGCCGATATTATTACGCTGGGCGACCACACCTTCGACCAAAAAGGCGTGGAAGAGCTGCTGGCCAGCCACCCGCGCATCATTCGGCCTGCCAATTACCCTAGCGGCACCATTGGCCGTGGGCACACAACTTTTACCACCGCGCAAGGCCAGCGCGTGAGCGTGATTAACCTGATGGGCCGCGTGTTCATGCGCGGCAGCCTGGATTGCCCGTTTCAGGTCAGCAAAACTCTCATGGAAGCCTACCGCTTGGCTGAAACCTGCGATGCCCTGATTATCGACATCCATGCCGAGGCGACTTCGGAAAAGGCCGCCATTGGGCACTTCTGGGACGGCAAAGCCAGCCTGGTGGTGGGCACGCACACCCATATCCCGACCCGCGACACCCGCCTGCAACCCGGTGGCACCGCCTTCCAGACTGACGCCGGCATGTGCGGCGACTACCACAGCAGTTTGGGCATGAGCTTTGCCAGCGTGCTACCCAATTTTTTACATGCGGGGCGTATCAAGTTCACCCCCGCCGAAGGCGAAGCCACGCTGTGTGGTGTATTTGTGCAAACGGGCGGCAACGGCCTTGCCACCCGTGTCGAAGCGGTGGTGGTGGGCCCCTTACAACCTGTAACCAACAACGGGTAGCTTCCATGTTTGCCACCAACGACCAGCGTTACCACATCGCCACCGCCCTGCAGGCCTATGCGCCCGACAAAGAAAGCCAGGAGCAGGTGTATAAAATGCTGATGGCCGAGCACCTGTTTTATCAGCAGCGCTGTTTGTTTCGCGACTGCTTCTTCCCGGGCCACTTTACCGCCAGCGCCTGGGTGGTAAACCCTGGGCGTAATAAGGTCTTGCTGCTGAATCATCCTAAACTCAATAAATGGTTACAACCAGGCGGCCACGCCGATGGCAATGGCGAACTGCACAAGGTGGCATTGCGCGAACTTATGGAAGAAGTGGGCGTGACGGAAAGCCAGGTTCAACTGCTTGGCGGCGGGATTTTCGACCTCGATATTCACTATGTCCCCGCTGCGCAAAAGCAGGGCCGCACCGAACCCGAGCACCTGCACTTCGATGCCCGCTTTGCCTTTGAACTGGATGACACCAAGCCCCTGGTCAGCCCCGAAGAGCTTGAGCTGAAATGGTTTACCTTGGCGGAAGCCAAGCCCCTGTTTATGGAATGGGGCGGGCGGATGCGGATGCTGGAGAAAACCTCGCATTTGTAATGGTAAAACTCGTTCAAGACTTAGAGCACTATCTACCCCAGGCCTGGGATGACGAGGAACGCGCTCATATTCTTAAAACCATTGATTTTGTGAGGCGTACTCCATTGGCGTTCGAACGCGAGAATGACGCTTTGGGGCATATAGGGGCTAGCGCCTTAGTTTGGAATCCTGCGCAGCATAAGGTTCTATTAACCGTTCATACTGTCACAGGCGAACGAAGTTTTTTCGGTAATCACGCCGATGGCAGCCACGATTTAATAGCCAAAGCCCGCGAGCGTGTGGCCAAAGAAATTTCAACGACCTTTGCGGAAACAATTCAACTTGTGTCTGGAATTTTTGATGTGGATGTCCACTACGTTCCGCCACACGAACGCCACGGTAAACCTGTTCAAGCCCATTTGCACTACGATATTATGTACCTATTTGAGACATCTGAAAGAGTAAATATGCCTCCCGCCTTCTGGTTTACAGTGCCAGAAGTTCAAGCCGATACGTCTAACCTTCAGATGCAACGGCTCTTGACCAAACTGGCTAACCGCAGCTAAAGCCTCGGTGTCATCCCTGCGAAGGCAGGGATCTCGTTGGAAGAAAGAGGTTTTCAACGATTTTTTAACTAAACGAGAGGAATTCCCTGCCTTCGCAGGGATGACACGCAATATAATGGCCGGTCACAGTCAATTCAAAAACATCATGCACCGTAAGGCGGCGCAGGATAAGAAAAAATCCAAAGTCGCCACCAAGCTCATCCGCGACGTGATGGTCGCCGCCCGCAGTGGCGGCGGTGCCGATTTAACCACCAACAGTGCGTTGCGCACGGCAGTTGAAAAAGCCCGTAAGGAAAACCTTACCAAAGAAACCATCGAACGGGCCGTCAAGCGGGGCACGGGCGAAATTGCGGGTGCCGACTACACCGAACGCACCTACGAAGGCTACGGCCCCGGCGGCGTGGCCGCAATTGTGACTACGCTGACCGATAACCCCACCCGGACCATCACGTCCTTACGCACCATTTTCGGCAAACACGGCGGGAATGTCGGCGCAGACGGCGCGGTGGCCTGGATGTTCAAGAGTGTAGGCGCCATCGATTACCCTGCCAAGATTGGCACCGAAGAAGCGGTGCTGGAAGCCGCGATTGAAGCCGGCGCCGAAGACGTGCAAAGCAGCGCCGAAGGCCACCGTATCCTGACTGCCCCGACCGATTTTGCTACGGTCAAAACTGCACTGCAAGCCAAGTTTGGCGAACCCGACGAGGCCGAGATCACCTACCTCGCTACCCAGACCACGGTGGCCAAAGATGACGAGCACGCCGTCCAAGTGCTGAAATTCATCGAAGCCCTCGAAGCCGACGACGACGTGCAAAGCGTCGTGGTGAACCTTATTTAACCAGCTACTGTCAGGTTTATTGGGCAGCCACACTATAAAAGCCCATGAAAGCCAATTGGCATTGGGCCTATATATTTATTTTATTAGGCTTTCTCGATGGCCGCCTGGCCACCTACCAAGGCTTTAATGGCCTCCCGTTTCCGCCGGAAATTCGGGTGCCAGGGAAAGGGCAGGGGCGGCCAGTCTAAATTTGGCATTTCTGCCACAGTGGGCTAAATATTCCTTGTAAGGTGGCGCGGTTAGGCTCCGCGCGCCGCAAAAATTTCGTAGGGTGGCTGTATGCAGCTGCACCAACGTTTTGCCGCCTCAATGGCGGCTTCCCAGCCCGAAGCCACGTTGGCGCTGGCCGCCGCTGCCGAAACCGTGGGCGCCAGTGTGCGGACCGATTTATTGCTGACCGATAGCGTGCTGCTGCAAGCCCAAGCGCCGTGGCGGATAACCCTGATGGCCGTGCTTGGGAGCGTGCTGGCGGGGGGGGCGCTGTATGTGCTTGGGGCGCTGCTGGGGGGTTTGGGCGCCTTGCCGTTGCTGGCAAACCTGGGGCTTGGGCCACTGATTGGCAATATTCAGGCAGGGATGCACAGCTATGCGCCCTTGCTGGTGCTGGCCGCAGGGGTGGCCACCGCGCCCTTTGCCGCCCTGATGCTGTTGACTGGTTTACTGGGTGCCGCGCCGTTGTGGCTGCTGCCGGTGGCCGTGCTGGCCCGTGGTGTGCGTTACGGCTTGCTGGCCTGGTTGCTGTGGCGTGGTGGCACGCGGTTCCGCGATTGGCTGGCCCGTTACTACCATGGCCTTACGCTGGTGGTGGCTTTGGGCTTGTTATTACTGGCCGTAAGCCTGTTGCTACTGAAATATTTGTAGAGGAGAAAAAACAATGCGGGCAACATATACTCTGGCCTTCATGCTGGCAGCGGGGGCGGCGGGCTGTGCCTTAAATGGTACGCCAGCACCCGTGGTGGCGGGGAAGATCCAGACCAACTGGCAGCAGCCCGCGCCCCGCAGTGTGCCTGCTGCCGCCCAACCTATTGCCGCGGTCACACCCTTGGCGGTGCCTGTCACCGAACAATCCCTGCAAACTATCCAGCCCGCTGCTGGCCCGCGCAGTGGCCCCTCAAGTGGGCTCAATCGGGTGCCAAACTCTGGCTTCACCACCGTGAATGTGGATGCAAGTACCAGCCCCGCCGCGCCTAGCGCACCTACCACCTACACTGTACTTCCTACCGATACCCTGTTCAAAATTGCCCGCGCCCACAACACCACGCCCGAGGCCATTATTCGTGCCAACAGCCTACGCAATATGGCCGATATTGAAGCGGGCCGCACGCTTACCATCCCCACCAACACGCGCAGTACCGCACCGTCGCTGACCGAAAGCATTGCCAATTACCTACGCACGCCGCCCACCTCTGCCAACACGCCAATTGCAGCCCCAATTGCAACGCCAGCCGCAACGCCAGCCACTGCGGAACCCGCCGCAGCGGTGGCCACCGCACCACTGCCCGAGCGCTTTGATGTGGCCCGCATCGAACCTGCCGCCGGTCGCGAAGCTGCGAAAATTGCCCCCAAACTCACCCTGCAAACCCATACGGTGAAAGCAGGCGAAACGATTTTCCGGATTTCCAGGCAGTATAATCTTTCCGTACTCGACGTCATGGCCGCCAACGATTTGGAACGCCCCGAAGCCTTGCAGGCAGGAATGAAGCTGAATATTCCCCAGCAGCCCCCCAAGGCTGAAAGGGCCGATTTGAAAGCTGCTGAAACAGCCGCCAAACCAAACCTGCGCCCCGCCGCCGAACTGGGCGTGGTGGCCGCCACCCGTGCCACCATTGCCCCAACGCCCACAGCGGCAGGCACGCGCCCCGCCTTCGATGCCGACAAGGGCACCGATACTGCTGAAACCATTCGCCCGCTGCGCGATATTGCGCCGATGAATGAAAAGGATAAACTCCGCGCCGAACTGAAACGCGGCCAGATTGATAAGGCGGCAGCAAATAGCAAAGGGCTTATCTGGCCTGCCCGTGGCCCATTGATGAAAAAGTTTGGCGAGAAGGGTAACGGCGTGGCGCATACGGGCATTAACATTGACGTGCCGACTGGTACCCCCGTGCTGGCCACCGAAAGCGGCACGGTGCTGTATGCCGATGGCGGCCTGCGCGCCTATGGCAACATGGTGCTGGTGCGGCACAGCAACGGCATGGTCAGCGCCTACGCACATCTTAGTCATCTCTTGGTCCGCAAAAACGAGCGCGTGAAAAAAGGCCAGGTGCTGGCGATGAGTGGCCAGAGCGGCAACGTCGGCAGCCCACAGCTGCATTTTGAATTACGCCGCAATGCTACCGCGATTGACCCATTAACGGTGTTGCCCAATTAGTTCTTTCACGAAATAGGGGAGGGGCTTGACAGCTCTGGTACACCTTGAACTAACCAAGGAGCGTAACCATGCGTGTCAAAAAATTCCCCGACTCCCGCCTGAGCGTGACGGTGCTATCCGGCTTTTTAGGCGCGGGTAAAACTACTTTGCTAAATCATTTATTAAATGCCGACCACGGCCTGAAAATCGCCACAATCGTGAATGATATGGCTGAAGTAAACATCGATGCCCAACTGGTGGCCGCAGGGCAGGGCGCTAACACGTTGCGCACGGCTGAAAAAATGGTCACGCTTTCAAACGGCTGTATTTGTTGTACGCTTCGGGGCGATTTATTGGCGGCCGTGCGTGAAATCGCCGACACGAGGCAGTATGATACGTTAATTATTGAAGGCACTGGCGTGGCTGAACCATTGCCGATTGCCACCACCTTCGAGTTTCGCGATGAAGCCGGACACAGCCTCAGCGATATTGCGCGCCTGGATTGCATGGTGACAGTGGTGGATGCCGCGAATTTGCTCCGTGATTTCGGCAGCCATGATTTTTTACATCAGCGTGGCCAACAAACCAATGAGGCCGACGCCCGCACGCTCGTCGATTTACTCACCGACCAGCTGGAATTTGCCAACGTTGTGGTAGTGAATAAAACTGATGCCGTCAGTTCTGAGCAGCTGGAAGCGGTGCGCGGTGTTGTCAGTGCGCTTAATCCGCGTGCGGTGGTGCACGAAACGGTGCAAAGCCGGCTTAACCCCGCCGCCATTCTGCACACCGGCTTGTTTGATTTAGAAGTTGCCGAAACCGCGCCGCGCTGGCATCAGGAACTCTTCGAACCCCACGCCCACACACCCGAAACCGAGGAATATGGCGTTAGCAGCCTGGTGTTTAAAGCGCGTACGCCGTTTCACCCTGAAAAGTTGGCAAAAATTTTACAAGCCGATTGGCCCGGGCTGGTGCGGGCCAAGGGCTTTTTCTGGCTGGCCACGCGGCCCGATTGGGTGGGCGAATTAAGCCTGGCTGGCGCGATGTGTCACACCAAAGGTGCGGGCAAATGGTGGGCGGCCATTCCAAAAGAAAAATGGCCACAAAACCGCGATTGGCAACTGATGATGCTGGATTACCTGCGGCCTGTGGTGGGCGACCGCCGCCAGGAGTTGGTCTTTATCGGGGTAAACTGGGAGTGTGAACCACTGCGGGCAGCTTTGGAGGCCGCCTTGATGCCCGATTCCGAACCTGTAACCTATCTAACGCCTGCGCAAATGGCAGACCCATTCCCACGTTGGGCCAGCTAGCCCTTTACGCCGCTGCCCAGTTTGGCTAAGGTGTGGCCCAACAGAGAGTGGATGAGATGCTAGATGTATTGATTGGCCAAGCGTGGGCGCAAGAAGCCGCCGCAGCCGCCCCGCAAAGTGCTGGCTGGAGCGTGATGCTTATCAGCTACCTGCCGATTGTCTTTATTTTTGCGATTTTTTACTTCCTGATTATCCGCCCGCAAAATCAGGCCGCCAAAGACCATGCCGCATTGGTGAAAGGTGTGTCCAAGGGCGATATAGTGCTGATTGATGGCGGTTTGGTAGGGGAAGTGCGTAAGGTATTGGAACAATTGGTGCACCTGAAGGTGAATGCCGAAGATGAAGTATGCGTCGCCCGCGCCAGTATTAAAAAGGTGCTGACCACCGAAGAAGCCAAGGGCTGGTTGCCGGGGGCTGCCGAAGCCAAATTTGAGCCCAAGCGCAAAAAATAGTTTAAGTCGTTATCAGGGATTTTTTTTGTGAACGGAGCAAACCTTTCAATCTGGCTGAAATTGGCCGTAGTAGCGATGCTGGTCTGGAGCCTGCTCGCCACCTTGCCGAACTTGCTCACCCCTGCCCAGCGCGACGCGCTGCCAGCCTTCATGCCCCATCAGGCTATGACGCTGGGCCTGGATTTACAAGGTGGCGCCCACCTGGTGCTGGAAGTGAACCAAACCGATATTTTACAACGTGCGTATGAAAATCTGGAAGACCAAGTGCGCGAACTCGGGCGCAGTAAAAACCTTGGCTACACCGGCTTAAGCAGTGGGCCAGGTGGAGTGACCCTTACACTCCGTGATGCCACACAAACCACCCTGCTGCGCGATGAACTGGTGCGCGAGCAGGTACAGCTTGCGACCGATGCCGCTGGTCAGACGACCTTAACCTTTGGCGAAAGTTTTATTGCCGAATTGCAAACCCGCGCCTTGGCGCAGACGGTGCAGGTGCTGCGCTCGCGCGTCGACCAATTCGGCGTGGCCGAACCCGTGATTCAGCAACAAGGCAAAGCCCGCGTGATTGTCGAACTGCCAGGCGTGCGCGACGTGGGCCGCGCCAAGGCCGCGATTGGCAAAACCGCCCAGCTGAATTTTCACTTGGTCAGCGAACAGGCCAGTATGGGCGGGATTATCCCACCCGGCCTGTTGGCCTTGACCGATGAACGCGGACAGCCCCTGTTGGTACAACGCCGCCCAAGTTTAACCGGCCAGATGCTCACCAGTGCCGCCAGTGCCTTCGATGAATTTGGCAACCCCGCTGTCGATATCGCTTTCGACAGCCGCGGTACCCAGCTATTTGCCCAGCTTTCCACTGAAAATGTGGGTAAGCGATTTGCCATTGTGCTGGATGGCAAGGTGTACTCGGCACCCGTGTTCCGCGAAGCGATATTGGGTGGCCGCGCGCAAATTTCGGGCAGCTTTAAGCCCGAAGAAGCCCAGGATTTAGCCGCAGTGCTGAACGCAGGGGCCTTGCCTGCCAAAGTCGATGTGGTGGAAGAACGCACCATTGGGCCAAGCTTGGGGGCCGATAGTATCGGTGCGGGGTTGGTGGCCATGGGGTTGGGGTTGGTGGCCGTGCTGGTGTTCATGGGCTTGTTTTATGGTCTGTTTGGGTTGGCCGCCAACATTGCGGTGCTGTTTAACCTCACCTTGCTGGTGGCGATTATGACGGCGATGGGCTTTACGCTTACGCTGCCTGGCTTGGCGGGCATGATTTTAACGCTGGGCATGGCGGTGGATAGCAACGTATTGATTTTTGAGCGCATGCGCGAGGAAATGAAGGCAGGCAAAAAACCGTTGGCGGCCATTTTGGGCGGCTTTGAAGGTGCGTTCCGGACGATTTTAGATAGCAACATTACCTCGCTCATCGCGGCGGTGGTGATGTTCATTTACGGCAGCGGGCCAATCAAGGGCTTTGCGGTGGCGCTTTCCATTGGGCTGATTGTCAGCATGTTCACCAGCATTACCCTTACCCGCTGGCTTATTTTAAGCTGGTACAAACGGGCGCGGCCTGCTGCGTTGCCATTGTAAAACGGCATTAAATAAAAAGGAATAAACCATGGAATTTCTGTTTGCCGAATGGCTCTCTAAACCCCTCTGGATGTGGCTCTCGTTTTTTAGCCTGGTGAGCGTCATGCTGGCCTTCGATTTGGGCGTGCTGCACCGCGACAACCATGAAATTAAGGTGAAAGAAAGCCTGAAGCTGAGCGCGGGCTACATTGCCATGGGGCTGTTGTTTGGGGTGTGGGTTTGGTGGGAACTGGGCCAGCAAAGTGGCCTGGAATACCTGACGGGCTTTGTGGTGGAAAAATCCCTCGCCATGGATAACGTCTTTGTTATTGCGATGATTTTTACGGTGCTTGGCATTCCCGCCAAGTATCAGCACCGCGTCCTGTTTTGGGGAATTCTAGGGGTTATTGTGTTACGTGGGATTATGATTGGCCTTGGCGCCGCGCTGGTGAGCGAGTTTGAATGGGTGCTGTACCTGTTTGCCGGGTTCCTCATTATCACTGGAATTAAAATGTGGATTTACGCCGAAACCGAAGGTGACTTGAACAACAATCCATTGCTTAAATGGTTGCGCAAACATACCCGAATTACCAAGGATCTGCACGGCCAGAATTTTTACGTCAAACAGGCCGACCCAAAAACTGGTCAAATGGTCTGGTTCATGACACCACTCATGGTGGCGCTGATTATGGTGGAAATTGCCGACGTGATTTTTGCCGTGGATAGTGTCCCCGCGATTTTTGCGATTACCACCGACCCCTTCATTGTTTATACCAGCAACATCATGGCCATTTTGGGCTTGCGGGCGCTCTATTTTGCGCTGGCCGCGATGGTGCACCGCTTTAAATACCTGAAGTATGCCCTGGCGGTGTTACTGGTATTTATTGGTAGCAAGATTTTTGTGGCGCCACTGCTGGGCCTGGAAAAATTCCCACCGACGCTGGGCTTAAGCATCACGTTCCTGATTCTTGCCGCAGGTGTGGGCTATAGTTTATGGAAAACCCGTAAGGCTTAAATCATGCGCTTCCCCATCCGCCCGTTTGAAAATCTGCCGCAGTTCAACTTCATGGGCTGGCGGCGTTTTTGGGTCTGGTTCAGTATTCTGTTAAGCGTGGCCACCCTTGGCTTGCTGGTGGCGCGGGGGCTGAACTACGGCATCGATTTTGCGGGCGGCAAACTGGTGCAGGTACAAATTGTAAGTAGCCCCAGCATTGGTGCGGTGCGCGAGGCCCTGGAAGCGGGCAGCTTCCCCGCCGCCACCATTCAAAATTATGGCGGGCCAAATGAATTCCTAATTCGGCTTGGCGCCAACGATCCGCAACTGCAAACCCCGCTTGCCGAGCAACGCGTGCAGGCCGCCTTGCAAGCCAAACTGGGCGCCACCGAACTGCGCCGCGTGGAATTTGTGGGCCCGCAGGTGGGCGGCGAACTGCGCGTGCAGGGCGCCCTGGCCATGCTGTTCGCCACCATCGGGATTCTCATTTACGTTTGGTTCCGCTTCGAATTGCGCTACGGCCTTGGGGCGATTTTGGCGTTAAGCCACGATGTGTTGTTAACAGTCGGTATTTTAAGCCTGCTCCAGACCGAAATAACCCTCACCGTACTGGCCGCGATCCTTACCCTGATCGGCTACAGCCTGAACGATACCATCGTGATTTTTGACCGCATTCGGGAAAATCGCCAGCGTTTTCCCAATCAGGCTTTGGCCAGCGTGCTGAACCTTTCCGTTAACCAGACAATGAGCCGCACCATCATGACGGTTTCGACCACGCTGCTGGTGCTGTGCATGCTGTACTTCTTTGGCGGCGAAGTGATTCATGATTTCAGTTTTGTACTGATTATCGGGATTGTGCTTGGCACGTACAGCAGCGTCTTTGTGGCCAGCCCGGTGCTGCTGTTGCTGGAAGAATGGTACCAGAAAATGGCCCGCGACCGCGCCGCCCGCGACGCCGCCACGCCTGCGCCCTAACATGCAAGGCGTCCTCACCGACACCGACTTGCAGGCCCTGCTGCAGCAAGGCGCAGTTGCTGCCAGCTTGCCGTTGGAAGCAGGGCAAATTCAGCCAAGCAGCCTCGATTTACGCCTTGGCACCCATGCCTACCGGATTCAGGCCAGCGTGCTGCCAATGGCGGGCGAAACTGTGGCCGCCGCGATTGCGCCCTTAATTATGTACGATTTCAGCCTTACCGAACCACGCTTGCTCGAGCGCGGCGCCGTTTACATGGTGCCGTTGGCCGAAGGGCTGCAACTGCCGCCGCACATTCGTGGCGTCGCCAGCCCTAAAAGCAGCACCGGTAGGCTGGATGTGTTCGTGCGGCTGTTAACAGATGAAGGCGAAACCTTCGATACCGTCCCCGCGGGTTACAGTGGCCCCCTGTGGCTCGAAATTATGCCCTTAACCTTCCCGATTCGGGTGCGCAGTGGCGATAGGCTCATTCAACTGCGCCTGCGCAGCGGCGAAACGCTGGTCAACGACACCGACCTGCTGGCCCTGCACGCCCACACGCCGTTGTTGCATGGCCAGCCGAACCAACTCAACCAGACGAAAATTGCCGAGGGTTTGTGGATGTCGATTGACCTCTCGCCCAATGCGCAGGGGATTGTGGGCTACAAGGCCAAGGCGCACACCCAGCCCGTGGATCTGGCCAAAATCGGCCAGCATGTCTGGCGCGATTATTGGGAACCATTGCCCGCCACCGCCAGCCAATCGCTCATTCTGTACCCCGAGGAATTCTATATTTTCGTCAGCTTAGAACAAATTTCGGTGCCCGCAGGTTACAGTGCCGAACTGGTGGCCTACGACACCCGCGTTGGCGAATTGCGCTTGCACTATGCCGGCTTCTTCGACCCAGGTTGGGGCATGGAAGGGGCAGTTTCGGTGGGCACGCGCGCGGTGCTGGAAGTCCGCGCCCACGACGTGCCGTGCGTGCTGCGCCATGGCCAGCGGGTGGGGCGCTTTATGTACGAACGCCTGACCGGCCCCAGCGCCAGCCTCTACGGCCAAGGCATCGGCAGCAACTACGCGGGGCAGGGGCTGAAATTGGCAAAGTTTTTTACAACGGATTAAGTAAAAGTAATGATCGATCGTCTCTCTAATGTTTTATATTGGTTTGGAACAACAGTTGCGAGTTTGTTAATAGTGGGGGCTTGTCTCATTTTTTTCCTAAATCAGCATACGGATTGGAGCTTAGGAGTATTAGTTTATGGTATTGTTCTAAGTATTTTTTCTTGGGGTTTAGGTTGGACTTCAAGGTATATTTTAACTGGTAAAAAGTTTTAATTATACCACCCACACCACCCGCACCGCGGGTGTCATCCTGAGCGCAGCGAAGGACCCAGGTGTGATATTAAGCGCGTGCATGTTGATTGAAACGAAGCCTACTTTCTAAGTTGTGAAGACCTGGATTCTTCGCTACGCTCTGAATGACAAAGAAAGATAGCCCCATGACGACCAATCCAGTTCAGTATACCGCCCGCATCGAATTCAAGCCCACCAACCTTATCGGCATTTCTGAAAAGCAAATTGAAGTACACTGGAAGCTGTACGAGGGCTACTGCACCCAAAGCAACACCCTGATTGAACAGCTGAAAGCCATGCGCGAAGGCGGCGAGGGGGCTTCACCAATTTACGCCGACCGCCGTCGCCGCTTGGCGTTTGAAATGTGCGGGATGCTGGTGCACGACTACTACTTCGGCAACCTGAAAGCAGGCGTGGCCGACGGTGTGGCGACTGAATTCAAACGCGTGGTTGCCGCCAAGTGGGGCAGCTATGAAAACTGGTTGACCGACTTCAAAGCCTGTGGCCTGACGCGCGGCGTTGGCCACGCGATTTGCTACCTCGACCCCATTACGGGCGACGCTAACAACCACTTCATCGAAATGCACAGTGAAGGCCACATGCCAGGGATGCAGGTACTGCTTTCGATGGATGTCTGGGAACACGCGTTCCTGATCGATTACCTCCCCGCCGAACGCGCCAAATACATCGACGCCTTCATGGCCAATACCAACTGGGAGGTGGTGGAAGCCCGTACCCAAGCCTGCCTTGGCGGGCTGGCCAGCCCACGGTTTGTGAAGTAAATCTTGCGTGTCATCCCTGCGTAGGCAGGGGTGACGTGCGGTGTATAATCGATGGAACTCCTCTTCTCCCTTTGGTGGCTCATCCCTGTCACGGCATTTTCAGCAATACTAACAGCAACTACAGGTATCGGCGGTGGTATTTTACTACTAAGTGCCATTGGTCTTGCCTTGCCGCCTACTGCGGTTATTCCTATCCACGGCTGTGTTATGTTTTTACAAGGCGCCTTCAGGATTGGCTTTTTATGGCGCTTAGTAGATTGGAAATTTATTAGCTATGCTGCTATTGGGGCCTGTTTAGGTGTGGCGCTCGCTGGGCCAATTGCCCTAGTTCTTCCTCCAAAGTGGCTCCAAATTTCTCTTGGAATTGGGCTGTTGCTGCTGGTGTGGGCTCCACCTCTGCCAACCCGAGCCGTAATGCGTTTGCCAGAGCGTGTCAGAACAATTATTCTCTTAACAATAACAAGCATAATTTCCATGCTCATTGGAGCAGGCGCTGCGCTGATGAGCACCGTGCGTAAACGCGAAGGAAAACGTAGTAAGGAAGGAATGCTCGCTGATTTAAGTATTGTCACAGTCATGGTGCAAAGCCTAAAAATTATTTTTTTCGGCGCCACTGGGTTTGTATTCGGCAAGTATCTTCCTTTGCTTGCCTGTATGGGCTTTGCTAGTTTTTTAGGGAGTTGGTTTGGGGTCAAATTTTTACAAAAAATGAATAACCAATGGTTCGATCACCTGTTTAAACTGGTGGTCAGCATTGTGGCAGGCATCTTGCTGGCGCGCGCGGCAGGGTTCTAGGGTAGGGCATGAAAAATAAAATTGCTCTTACCCTCCTTATGCTGCCCGTCGCGGCAGCGCCCTTGGCGCAGAACACGGGGATGTCGACGCGGGAACTGAATCAGGCCCTTTCGCGTTACGATGGCGTGATTGCCCGCATGGAGCAACAAAACGAGCGCCTGATGGGCGAACTACGCGCGCTGCAACGCGAGCAAGACCGCGTCACCAAACTGGTAGAGAGCCAACAGGGGCAAATTCAAGGCGGCATCGATGGCCTGCAGGAATTCCGTAATACCGAGCTGGAAAATATTCGCGCCAGCTTTTGGGGCAGCGGCAAGCGCGACTGCAAAGATTTGGGCGTCAAACATCAGCAAATTAAAGTGACAATGAGCCCCGATAACACCGAAAGCGTACGCTTCCTCTGCTTCGACGGCAAACCACTGCTGCTGGGTGCCGAGAAGTATGTTGTAGGTCGGTAAACGCTTTAAATCGTTTCGGATATAAACCCACCCGACTGCAACGCCCATAGCTTGGCATATAGCCCCTTAGCTTTAAGCAATTCAGCGTGGCTGCCATCTTCCACCACCTCGCCCTCGTGGAGCACGATTAAACGGTCAAGTTGCGAAATGGTTGAAAGGCGGTGCGCAATCGCAATCACAGTCTTGCCGTCCATGAGCGTGCTTAGGTTGCTCTGAATGGCCTGCTCTACCTCGCTATCCAGCGCGCTCGTGGCCTCATCCAAAATCAGAATCGGGGCATTTTTTAATATCAACCGTGCAATTGCAATTCGCTGCCGCTGCCCGCCCGAAAGCTTCACCCCACGCTCACCCACGCGGGCCGCATAGCCTTGGTTACCATCCTTATCTTGGAGCCCCAATATAAACGCGTGGGCCTGCGCCTTCTCCGCCGCCGCCACCACTTCGGCCATGCTGGCGCCAGGCTTGCCGTAGGTAATGTTATCCAAAATCGAGCGGTGGAGCAGGCTGGTATCCTGCGTCACCATCCCTATCTGAGCGCGGAGGCTTTCTTGCGTCACCTCCCGAATATCCTGAGCATCAATGGTAATGCTCCCGCT
>JAIXUT010000043.1 GCA_027483385.1 Alphaproteobacteria bacterium | reverse complement strand
TCTAGTTATTTGAAACCAGAAGAAAATAAGTAAATACAGATACATATAAAATATGGCGTCCCCTAGGGGAATCGAACCCCTGTTTTCACCGTGAAAGGGTGACGTCCTAACCGCTAGACGAAGGGGACGCGGTGCGGAACGCCTGATGCCTATGGCGGGGAAGGGCGCGTGTGTCAAGGGGCAGGTGCGGAAATTGCCGCCAGCCACTGCGCCGCCACCATGGGTGCCAGGGCGTAGCCTAGGCCGCCCAAGCCCACCACCGCCCACTGGTTAGGCGCACTTAATGGCTTCAGCAGTGGTAAACGGGGCAGGCTGACGGGCCGATTCCCCACCCAGGCGTGGAGCACTTCGGCACTGGCCAAGGGCGCAAACAGCAGCCCAGCCCGCTGCCGTAGTTCTTGCAAACTGGCAGCGGGGACTGACCCCGTATAAAGTTCATCGCCATGGATTTTCTGGGTGCCGAGCAGCACCGTACCGTCCCAATCGGGTACCGCGTACAGCCCTTGCACCCCAGGGCCCATGCCGACCAAAAGTTCGTCAAGCCCACACGGGGCCAAACGACAGGCCACGCCCGCGCGTACCGCCATACCCGAAAGTACACGGTGGTTGCTCCAGCCGGCGGCCCACAGGATTGGGGAGGATGGAGTAATAGTTTCCGGCAAAAATTGTTGCGCAACAACAGGCACGCCAAGTGTTTGCAGTGCCGCACGGAGTGCAGGGAACAGACGAGGCAAGTTTAACTGACCACCACTGGGCCAGCGGCGGTACAGCTGGGGCAGGGGCGTGCCCGAAAGTTCGGCCAAGCGTGGCGCCAAAGTGCTTTCCCAGGCCGCGCAGCCCGCCCGTTGCAGGGTATCCATGGGTCGCTGGCTGGTGCTGGGCACCAGTACGCCTAACGCCTGCCCGCTGGCTTGGGCCCCTAAGGCTATGGCTTCGTATAAAGTTACCTTATGGCCTGCCTCAGCCGCCTGCCAGGCGGCGATACACCCCGCAATCCCCCCACCCACCACTATGAGGGCAGGCTGCATGTGGTTAAAACTTAATGCTTAGCTTTGCCCGTACATCGAGCCCCGTTTCATCCAGAAAACTGGTGACGCGGCGGTAGCGTTTGTCGAACAGATTATCGGCGGCCACGCCAACAGTTAAATCACGGAACATGTTTTGCTGAGGCCGCAGCTCGGTAAACAGCCCGTGCACCACATAACCCTTGCTGGCGCCGACCAATAAATCGTTGCGTGGGACGCGGGTTTGCGCGGTGGCGGCTTCCATTTGCCAGCCCGTGCGCCAGCTGCCAATGGGGTGGTTGGCGGTACGGCCTAAGGTGGTATTAAGTTTCAGTGGCGGAACATCCAGCAACGGCTGGCCGATCGTCTGGTTTTCGCCACGGGTGTAACCAATGGCGCCGTTGGCAAACCAGCTGCCGCCCGTGTAGGCGGCTGAAAGCTCGGTGCCGTAGGTTTCAGCCTTGGGCACGTTACGGAACTGGAACTGCGTGGCATTAATGCTCTGGCGCTCAATCAGGTCTTCAAGCTGGCTATGAAACACCGCGCCGCGCAGCACCAGTTTGTCATCGGGGCTTAACCCCACCGTGCGCACGTGGTTGGCGCCCACTTCGGTGGTTAGGCTGCGTTCGGGCTTCAGGTTGGCATTGGGAATGAGCGTCAGCGGCCCACCCAACGTGCCACCACTGAAGGCTTCACTTAACAGCGGTGCCCGAAAGCCTTGGCCCACGCTGGCAAACAACCGAGTGGCGTCGGTCAGGCGGAAGCCTGCGGCCAGTTTGCCAATCAGCTGCCCCTTGGAATTGCTGGAATTTAACGTGTCGCCACTTAATTCGTAATGTTCGTAGCGCAGGCCAGGAGCAAGCTCCCATTTGCCTTTCCCAAATTCGTTTTGCGCAAATGCCGCCCAGTTGGTGCTTTGGGCGTTGGGGAACAATTCCTTGCGGTTAGTGCCGGGGCGGACACCGCGCTGGTCGTCGGTGCCGTATTCCGCGCCCACCGTGATGGCATGATTGAACCCGGCGACACTTAGGCGGCTGGTGTTTTGGGCTTCCAGCCCTTTGTTAGTGTAGCGGGTTTTATCGCGGCGGCCCTTGCTTGGGCCGTTTTGCGTCACCACTTCGGTAATCATCGTTTGGCCAAAATACGCCTGGGCCGAAGCATCCACCCAAGGGTTGCCCGTGGGGGTGTGGGTAAGCTTCAGGCGGGCGTCGTTTTGGTCGGCGCGTCTATCGGTATTAAAGCCAGCAAACGGGGCTTTGCGCACGGGGTTGCTGGTGGCGTCGCCGCGGTCGTAGCTGTTGGCCAGTGCCACTTCAAGGGCGGTGGCATCGGTGGGGGTGTAGGTGGTTTTTAAAAAGGATTGGCGCGTATTCAGGCTGCTTTGCGGCAATTCGGTGCCGCCGCCCAGGGCCACGTTGCCCATGCTGGTGGCTTCTTGAAAGGCCAAAATATCCAGCGTCTCGGTGCGGCCTGCCACCGCCACATTGCCACCCAGCTGGCTGCCGTTGCTGCTGCCAAAGGCTTCGGTGGCGTAGCCCATTGTTTGCCCAGCGGCCAGGTAGTCGGCCGCATCCTTGGTGATGATATTCACGACCCCCGCCAAGGCGCCACTACCTTGCAGCACACTGCCGCTGCCACGCACCACTTCTACCTGCTTCAGCAGGCTTGGGGAAAGAAACGTGCGGCCCTTGTATTCGCCGCGGAAATTCCGCCGTTGGCCATCCACTTTCAGCACCACGCGGCGGTCATCGAGGCCGCGCATGTTCAGTTGCTCCACACTCTTGCGCGTGCCCACCTGGGTGGCCACATTGGGCAGTGTTTGCAGCGCTTGCCCCAGGCTTTGCGGCTGGGTCTGGTTCAACCCGTCGGCCCGCAGCACATCGGCTGAAGAAAGCGCACTGAGCAGCCCGCGTTCGGTGCGGGTGGCGGTGGTAAGCACTTCGGGCAGGGTAAGCGCTGTGGAAGTGTTAAGGTTTTGGGCTTGTGTCAACACGGAAGTGCCCGAAAGAAGTACGGCGAAAGCCAATATTTTTTGCATGTCTGCTGAATACTCAAACTATGCCTGATTGGCAAGTTGGTTGACGGCGTGCCTGGCTTAAGGCAGATACCACATGCTGGAGAGATGGCAGAGTGGTCGAATGCGGCGGTCTCGAAAACCGTTAACCCGCAAGGGTTCGGGGGTTCAAATCCCTCTCTCTCCGCCAGCGGAGGCGTGGCAGAGTGGTTGAATGCACCGGTCTTGAAAACCGGCAAGGGGCAACCCTTCGTGAGTTCAAATCTCACCGCCTCCGCCAACTTTGAATATCCACCCCATTACCACACCCCCACGCACAACTTTACGGAAATGTTTGGGCCACCACTTAAAGCCTGTTAGCATGTATTCATGAAATTTTACGTGCTTGCGCTGTGCGTGCTGCTGGTAGGTTGTGCGGCCTGGCGCGAGGCGGGGAATGGCTCGCCCCAAGGTCGTGGCCAAAGCTTTGAAAGCTTTTTGGTGCAGCTGGAAGCCGAGGCCATTGCCCGTGGCCTCGATGCCACGCCACTGCGCGCCAGCTTCGGTACCAATACCCCAGCGCCACGGCCCGAGCTGCGCAAGGCCGAAAACAACCAGGCCGAGTTTACCGATACCTTCGCCAACTACACCGCCCGCGTGGTCAACCCCACCCGGGTGGCGCGGGGCCGGGCGCTGATGGCCGAGCATAAAGCTGTGCTCAACCGTATCGAACGCCAAACAGGCGTACCCGCCAGCCTGATTGTGGCACTGTGGGGAATTGAAAGCGACTTTGGCCGTAACGCGGGCAACCTGCCGCTGCTGCCAAGCCTCATTTCCATGGCGTACAAATCGCCGCGCCACAGCATGTTCCGCAATGAAGTGTTGGCCGCGCTGCAGATTGGTCGGCATACGGGTCAAGACGTCACCACCTTAAAGGGTAGTTGGGCGGGGGCCACAGGCCAGTGCCAGTTTATGCCAAGCAATGTGCTCAAACACGCCCGCGATGGCAACGGTGACGGCCGCATTGATATCTGGAGCACGCCCGCCGATGTGTTTGCCTCGACCGCGAATTTTCTGAAAGTGCTGGGCTACCAGCCCACCCAGCCGTGGCGCTGGCAAGTGAAGGAACGGCTTGATATGACGGGCGTGAGCCTTAACGCCCGTGGGCTTTCCGAACCCTTAAGCCAGGCCGCCTGGGCCAAACACGGTTTGCTTACCAGCGTTAAAGTTACGCCCGCGACCCTGCTGCGTTACTACCAGCCAGAGGGCGGCCAGGAAGTCTATTTGGTTGGCCCAAACTATGAAGCGGTGCTGGGCTGGAACTATTCCAGCTATTTTGCCACCAGTGTATTTTTGTTGAGTGAAGAACTCGGTAGATAGCAACGAGGAACCAAGATGCAACCAACCCCGATGAAAATTATATTTGCGCTTGGTCTGCTTGGTCTCCTGCTTTCTGGCTGTACCGAAATTATGGTGGGCAGCCACCTACTGAAAAAAGCCAGCGAAACGCGCGGCTGCCAAACGGTGGGCGCCAAGAAAATTGGCAATCCGTACCTGATTGATGGCCAGCGCTACGTGCCCCAAAGCAGCAGCAAGGGGCATACCGAAGAAGGTATTGCCAGCTGGTATGGCGATGACTTCCACGGCAAAGCCACCGCCAACGGCGAATGCTACAACATGTACGCCTTTACCGCCGCCCACCGCACGCTGCCCTTGCCCACGGTGGTGCGGGTAACAAACCTGGAGAATAACAAATCGGTGGTGGTAAAAGTGAACGACCGTGGCCCGTTTGCGCGGGGCCGAATTATTGACCTTTCCTATGCCGCCGCCCAGAGCATCGGGATGGTGGGGAAGGGCACCGCACCGGTTAAAATTGAAGCCATTGGCGGCGCCTTCCATGATGACGGCCGGGATGGATGGCTTTCCACCGCCGAGCGCGAAGGCCGCGCCGTGCCGATGAGCCGCAACGACCGCATTGCCGAGACCCTCCCCACCGTGGTGCCCGCCACCACAGCTGAAGAAGAGTTGGCGCCGCTGAGCACGGCAGCCCGGGCCGAACAGCGCGAACTGCGCGACATGGGCGTGCCCGACCCCGACCCCACCATCAACCCGCCGCCCGCTTTTGAGGCGCGCGTCTATTCCGACGAAACCCCTCTGACCAAAACCCTGGTGTATGTGCAAATCGGTGCCTTTGCCGAGGCTGGCCGCGCGGTGGCCGAGCAGTTTAAACTTAAGGCCCTGTACCCAACGGCGGAAATTTCCGTCATCCCCAGCGCCAATGGCACACGGCTTTCGCGCGTGCGGGCCGGCCCCTTCCGCAGTGTAGCCGATGCTGAAGAAGCCCTGCGCCAGTTAGCCCCTACGTGGCCCAGTGCGCAAATTAAGGTGGAACGGCGGTAAACTTACCTCTGTCATCCTGAATTCACAAATTATGGCTGCAAGAAAATAAGTATCTCGCCCAATCTCGCGCCAAAATCCTTGCCGTTGGCTCAAGCCTCGGCCAAAGTGCCAGCCATGAAAATCTTTGCCCTCCTGCTTGCCCTGCTGTTGCCCAGCACTCTGATTGCCCAAACAATTGGCCAAACAGTTTCGCCCACCGCCAGTGTGACACCGACCCGCCCGCAGGCCATGTATGTGGTGCATCCGCAAACGGGTACGGTGGTGGAAAATATCAATGGCGACGCCCGCATGGGCCCGGCCAGCCTGACTAAAATGATGACCTTGTACCTGGTGTTCGATGCGCTGAAAAACGGCCAACTTACGCTTTCTTCCACCATCCCGGTTTCCGAAAAAGCTTGGCGGACGCAGGGCAGCAAAATGTTCATCGAAGTGGGCAAGCAAATTGCGGTTGAAGACCTGATTCGCGGCATCGCGATTGTCAGCGGCAACGATGCCTGCATTGCGGTGGCCGAATACTTGGGCGGTACCGAAGAAGGTTTTGCGCAGCTGATGAACAAACAAGCCAAGCAGCTGGGCATGAACGCCAGTAATTTTGTGAATTCCAGCGGTCTGCCCGACCCAAACCAGTACACCACCGCGCACGATATGGCCCGGCTGCTGACTGCCCTGTTCCGCGACTTCCCCGAGTACAAGAGCTTTCTGGCCGAGCAGGAATTTACCTTTAACAACATCCGCCAGCCCAACCGCAACCGTTTGTTGAGCCTCAATATTGGCATCGATGCCAGCAAAACGGGCCATACCGAAGAAAGTGGCTACCATTTGGCCAGCACCGCCATTCAAGGTGGCCAACGCCTGGTGGTAGTGGCGATGGGCACCAGCAGCCCCGCCGAGCGCGAGGGCCGTACGCTGCAAGCCTTCCGCAATACCTTTGCGCTCTATACCCCCATGCAGGTGGCCAAAGCAGGCAGCGCCGTGGTGGAGAATGTGGCCGTCTGGCATGGTGCCGCCAACACCGTAAACCTGACGGTAGCCGAAGACGTGGTGGCGTTTGTGAGTAAAGCCAATACCGATGGTGTGAAAGTGGAAGCCAAATACAACACGCCTTTGCTGGCACCTCTGGCCGCCGATACCCCCAGCGGCGAGCTGGTGATCACCCTGCCCAGCGGCGAAGTGCAGACCTACGGCCTCATCCCGCAGCAGGCAGTTGAACAGGGAGGCTTTTTCAGCCGCTGGTGGCAGAGCTTTTTACGCCTGATTGGGCTTTGGTAGTACGCATGCAAACGGCGCAATATCTTGGTATTGATAGCGCTGATGGCGCGGGCAAAGACTTCCAAACCGATTTGTTGTTTCAAGCCTTTCAGGCTGCGCATATTGCCTGTGTGGTGGTGAATGAACCAAAATCGACTGCCGACGGCAAAACGCTTTATGATATGGCCACCACAGGCGAAGCCAGCCGTTGGAGTGGGTTTGCCGAAGCCTGCCTGTGGTCGGCAGCGCGTAACAAAGCCAATCTCGAATTCATCCAGCCAGCGCTAGCGAAAGGAACATGGGTGATAGCCCACCGTACCCCGCTGACAACCATTGCTTACCAAGGCTACGGACGCGGTGGCGATATTGAATTACTCCGTCAAATGCAGTATGCGGCTGCGCCGAAGTGGCCCGATTACTTCATGCTGCTCGACCAAGACCCCGCCATTGGAATGGCCCGTAAAAATTTACAAAAAGGGGCCGAAGGGCTCGACCGTTTTGAAAAAGAAGGCGTTGGTTTGCAAATTAAAGTTCGTGAGGGCCTACTTGCCGAGGCCAAACTGCTCACAGTTCCAGTCACGCTGATTGATGCTTCTCAATCAAAAAGCGATGTCCACCATGCCATTTTGGCTGAACTGAATACCCGCTTTGGGTTGGCCTTGCAGCCAGTAATTTAAACTTGCTGTGTTGCGTTAGTTAAGGTATACCTTAACTAACGCAACACGTCTTCTGGAGTCGTCCATGAAAATCCCGTTTCGCCCCAAAAAGCATTTGAATTCTTCCTACAAAATCATATTCACTTTTTTGTTTATTCTCTGGTTTAGCGTAGCTATTATGATTCTGTTTCGGCCGATTGCTGGAATATCTTCTGCTACATACACCACGGCAATAATACTGGTTTCATTGTTGTTATTTGGATATCAGCTGTTCAGTGAGTATGGAAAGTTTGCTCCAGCCAAGATTTATGCTGTGGCTCGTAGGTGGTGGCGATGGTTCACTACTCCCTACCGGCTTTCCTATAGTGTTCTTCGATTTCTGAATACTCTTCCCGTGACTCTGTTCATAGCGCTTACACCGCCAGAGCGGTTTTATGCGATGTTCAAGGCAGCTGAAACGCGTGCCGAACGCTGGAATAACTGGCTATGGCAGCGCTAACGAAGGCGACCCTCTCGCCAAATCATGCCCGCCCCGTTAAGGTGCGGGCATGAATTTATTTGCGCAACCCCTCGGGCACGCCCAAGTGCAAGCCCAGCTGGCGCAATTGCTGGCCCAGGGTGCATTCCCCCACGCGTTGCTGCTGCATGGCCCTGCAGGGATTGGCAAGGCCACCTTGGCGCGGTGGCTGGCGGCGCGCCTGATATGTGGCGCCGACGCCGCCGCCCGTAACCCATTAACCCCCAACAAAGCTTCGGCACTGTGGGCCCAGCTGCAAGCAGGCAGCTGCCCCGATTATCACCAGCTGGTAATCCCGGAAAAGAAGAAAAGTATTGGTGTGGAAGAAGCCCGCGCGCTGTTGGATGCCCTGCACCGCAGCAGCGAAAATGCCCGCGTGGTGGTGCTCGATGCGTTGGATGACCTTACCCCCGATGCCGCCAACACACTGCTTAAAAACCTCGAGGAACCCCGCCCTGGGCTGTATTTTATCTTGGTGTGTCATCAACTGAATCGCATCCTGCCGACCATCAAAAGCCGCTGCCGTTTGGTGAAGCTTGGCGTGTTAACTGAAGCCGAAACCGCTGTCGTACTGGCCGCCCAAGGGGCCGAGACCACCGACTCCGTCTTGGCCAAAGGGCGCCCGGGCGCATGGTTAAGCCTTATCAACGCGCAAAAGGCGGCGCTGCAAGGCCTGCGGCAGGGGCAACTTCCAGCCGCCAGCACGCCGCAGCTGATTGAAATTTTACAGCAGCACGTGGCCACACTGCCTCCCACGTTGCCTCATGCCCGGCTACATCAGGCCTTAAGCAAGCTTCAGCAGCAGCAAGAGGCTTTAAACCTGCCCATGGCGCTGGTGCACGAACAAGCCCTGGCCATGGTGGCGGCAGTGGGGAAAGATTAACGATGTTCATCGATACCCACGCCCACCCGCTGCACCGCCTGTTTACCGAGTCACCTGCGTTGCCATTGGCCGAGTATTTATCAGAGGCGCAGGCGGCAGGTGTTACCCAAGTGTTGGGCGTGGCCTGCCGCCGCGCCGAATGGGCCCCCATGCTGGCCGCCGCCGCCACCCACCCAAATTTGCGCGTCATCGCTGGTGTGCATCCGCACAACGCCGATGAAGCCGCCAGTACCGAGGAACTTACCGCCCTTGCCAGCAATCCTTTGGTGGTGGGGGTAGGGGAAACGGGCTTCGATTTTTACTACGAAGACTTGCCCAGCGCGGCGGTACAGGAAGCCAGTTTCAGGCGCCATATTGAAGTTGCGTTGACGCATGATTTGCCGGTGGTCATTCATACCCGCAGCGCCGAGGCAGAGACTATAAAGGTTCTGCGCGATTACCCTCAACTACGCTTTGTGCTGCATTGCTTCAGTGGCAGTGCGTGGCTGGCCGATGAAGCGCTGGTGCTGGGGGGCACCCTAAGTTTTAGCGGGATGCTGACCTTTGGCAAAAAATCGGCGGAACTTTGCCGCATTGCGCAGCACGCCCCGCGCAGCCGGGTGCTGCTGGAAACCGATGCACCCTACCTTGCCCCCAGCCCGCAGCGCGGCCAGCGCAACGCCAGTGCGCTGTTGCCGCATACGGCTGCGGTGCTGGCGCAACTGTGGCAGTGTGGCACCGAAGACGTGGCGGCCATCACCACCGCCAACGCGTTGCGCTTGTTTACGCGGCTGGCTTAGGGCAAGCTGCATCCATGAACAAACCTGCTGGCAACAACGATAAGAAAAAGGGCGGCTTCGGCGCAGCCTTCAATGCGTTTGGTGGGGTGATTGACGACATTATGAAGGAAGTGAAACAAGATTTAAAAGAAATGACGCCTGAGCAAAAGCAGGTCTCGGCGCGCGAAAAAATGCTGCAAAACGCCAGCGGGCGGGCGGGCATCATCGGTAGCGCCGCAGGCGGCCTGAGCGAAAACGAAGTGGCCTACACGCCGCCAGCGGCCACGCCCGCTGCGCCCGTGCAAGCAACGCCTGGGCTGCCAGCTGGCAACCTGTGGCACGCCCTGCGCAACCCGGCCCACGCGGGCAGTGTGCGGGCCGATGCGGTCTATCATGCCCTAACCGCCGCCGATATTGAAAGCTACGCCCGCACGGTGGGGAATGAATCCAGACCGCCCTTTACGCTGGGTATCATGGCCGCCAACTTTGCCGCCTATACCGACGAAGAACTGGCCGAAACCAACGGCGAGCCCGACCTGATTACGCAAACCCTGATGAAGGCCGTTAAGCTCGAGCCACGGCTGTTTGGCGCCATCGGGGCGGGGCCACGGCAGCTGTGGCCGAGCCTTGAAAATCTGGATAATTTTCTTACAAATTTACTTAACACCCAGCGCAAGTTTATTGCGGTTGGCCCGATTGGCCTCGATGAACCCTTTGCGCCCTATACACTGGCCCAGCAGCAAGCCCAGCTGGCGCTGCAGCTGGAAATTGCCGCCGATTTCAATCTTCCAGCACTCCTCACAACGCGTAAAAGTACCGAAGCCCTGGCCGAAACGCTGGGCAACATGACAAAGCTACCGCCTTTGGTCTATCTCGATGCCATCACCAAACAGGCCGAGGCTGACCTCGTCAAACGGTTTGGGATGTACGCACTGCTGCGCCCCGAAATAACCTCGCCCGAGTTTGCCGGCAAGGCCTTTTACCGGGAAATTCCGGCCAATCGTCTGTTGCTCGCCAGTGGCAGTGCGCTGGTGGCGCCGCACGGATTTGCGGGGCACTTTAACCAACCCAAATTTTTGGAAAACAGCCTGACCACCGCCGCCAAACTACGCGGCACCACCCCCAACGCACTGGAAGCGGTGCTGGCCGAAAATTTGGTGACGATGCTGGGGGCTTAAAGCCCCACGCACGTTGTCACGATACGGAATTGGCGCGGGGCTGGAGTAATTTCCCCACCCTTTGCCGGTGTTGCCCCGAAGGGGCACTTCCCAAAGGAGAAAACCGGCCAGATAGTTCTTAACGGTAAGGAATCGGCTCAGGGCTGGAATAGTCATAAAATCCCTTGCCGGTTTTCTTGCCCAACCAACCCGCATCCACAAACTTCACCAGCAGCGGGCAAGGGCGGTATTTGCTGTCGCCAAGTTCGTTATGCAGCACGCGCATAATCGCCACGCAAGTATCGAGGCCAATAAAATCAGCCAAGGTCAGGGGCCCCATCGGGTGCCCTGCGCCCAGCTTCATGGCGGTGTCGATACTTTTCACGTCGGCCACGCCATCTTGCAGGGCGTAGCAGGCTTCATTCAGCATCGGCAGCAGCAGGCGGTTTACAATAAACCCTGGCACATCTTCGCTGGTGGCCACGGTCTTGCCCATTTTCACCGCCACGTCGCGCACGCGCTCGTACACCTCTTCACTGGTGGCGAGGCCCTTGATAATTTCCACCAACGCCATCATCGGCACAGGGTTCATGAAGTGCAGGCCAATAAACTTTTCGGGCCGCTTGGTCACGGCCGCGAGGCGGGTGATAGAAATACTGCTGGTGTTGCTGGCAATGATGCCTTCGGGCTGCAAAATGCCATCGAGCTGGGCAAAGATTTTCTTTTTTACCTCTTCGTTTTCGGTGGCGGCTTCCACCACCAAATCGCAGCCCGCCAGGTCGTTCATGCTGGTGCTGGTGGCAATACGGTTTTCGGCTTTGGTTTTATCTTCGGCGCTTAGGCTGCCCTTTTGCACTTGCCGGTCCATATTTTTGGCAATCGTGGCCAGGGCCTTTTCCAAGGCCTCCGGCTTCATATCCACCATCGTCACGCGCAGGCCGCACTGGGCCGCCACGTGGGCAATCCCGTTGCCCATTTGCCCGGCGCCGATGACACCAATATGTTGAATATCGCGCATGAAAATTGCTTTCTTGTTGGCCTTTTGTCCGATGTTTTTATTCTAACCTATTGTGCCGCAAGGCCGATTCGGGGTAAAGCCAGATTATGGGAAAAGTACTGCCGATTCTTCTTCACCCGCACCCTGTGTTGCAGAAAGTTGCGGAACCCGTTGCAGCTGTGAATGCCACTGTGCTGGCGCTGGCCGAGGACATGCTGGCCACGCTGGCCGTGGCCGATGGCGTTGGCCTCGCCGCCCCGCAAGTGGGGCAAAGCCTGCAAGTGATTGTGCTGGATCTGGGCCAAGAAAGGCCCGATGGCACCCGTAATTACGCGATTAAAAACCCCGAAATTATGTTTAACCCTCAAATTATCAACTACGGCCCCACCACCGCCACGCGGCAGGAAGGCTGCCTTTCTTTGCCCCAACTATGGGCCGAAGTGGAACGCCCGACCGAGGTAACAGTTACGTATCTCGATAAGGACGGCCAAGCCCAGCAGCTCGCGGCCACGGGCTTGCGCGCGGTGGTGCTGCAGCATGAAATTGACCACCTGAACGGCGTGTTGTTCATCGATAAACTGACTGCTGCCCGCAAAGCGCTGGCAATGCCCAAATGGCAGAAACTGCGCACCGATATTCTGCGCAATGGGGCCGAATTTAATACCATCGCCGCCGAACGTGGCTTGATTAAGGCAAAGCAGGAAGATGTTTAAGACACTGGTTCACCCTCGCCTGAGGGGTTGTCATCCTGAGCTCAGCGAAGGACCCAGGTGTGATGCATTGAACTTGCATATTGGCTACAAACAAGTTTCTGAACTTCTTAAAAAAAGACCTGGGTCCTTCGCTGAGCTCAGGATGACACAAAGTATTGCCCATTGAATTCAATCATCTTCATGGGCTCCCCAGCCTTTGCAGTCCCCAGCCTGCTGGCCATTCATCAGGCAGGGATTAAAATTGAGCGCGTCTACACCCAACCCCCGCGCCCCGCGGGTCGTGGCCAGCAGCTGACCCCTACGGCCGTGCAGCAGGCGGCCGCAGCGTTAAAAATTCCGCCTGAACACATCTTTACCCCCACCCGCCTGCGCGATGAGGTGCTGGCCGACCTACTGGCCCACCCGTGCCAAATGGTGGTGGTGGTAGCCTACGGCCTGCTGCTGCCCAAAGCTTTGGTGGAAGCCAAAACGTGCATCAATCTGCACCCCTCGGCCCTGCCACGCTGGCGCGGCGCGGCTCCTTTGCAGCATACCTTGCTGGCAGGCGATGCGCAGACCGAGATTTGTATCATGCAGCTGGATGCAGGCATGGATACCGGCCCCGTGTATTCCCGCACCCCGCTGACCTTGCCACCCGATATGAGCTACGGCCCGCTGCATGATTACACCAGCGCCGTGGGGGCCGAAGAGCTGGTTCAAGTTCTGCGGCAGCTGCCCGAATTAAAACCGGTGGCGCAAACGGGTGAGGCCACCTTGGCACCCAAAATTTCCGCCGCCGACAGGGTGCTGGATTTTAGCAAGCCCGCCAGCCATCTGCATAACCAAATTCGCGCCTTGGCGCCAAGCCCCGCCGCCACATGGGCCTTACCACCCGCGTTGCATGGCGAGGTGCTTAAAGTCCTGAAATCCGAGGCTACCAGCACAACCACGCAGGCCCAACCAGGTACCGTGCTGGGCCTGCAAGGCCCCGCGTTGCAAGTGGCCTGTGGGCAGGGGAGTGTGCTCAACATTCTGGCGCTGCAACGCCCAGGGCGGGAGAAGGGGCCAGCCGCCGAAGTGTGGCGGGGCTTGCAGGGTTCAGTTTAGTTCTCTAGGGTGCGGGCATGAAAACTTACCGCAGAATTTTAGTCAAAGTTTCGGGCGAACGAGTGGCGGGCGAAAGCCACGACAAAGTCCTGGATATGCCCAGCCTGCAAGAAATTGCCAACGAGCTGAAGGATTTGCACCGCAACGGCGTGCAGGTGGCGGTGGTGATTGGCGGCGGCAACATGATTCGGGGCCGCGAAGTGGCGGCGCTAGGCATCGATGCCGCGCAGGGCCACCAAATGGGCATGCTGGCCACCGTCATCAACGCGCTGGCGCTGCAAAGTGTGCTGGAAAGCAAGGGCGTACACAGCCGCGTGATGAGCGCGATTGAAATTGACCGCGTGGCCGAGCCGTACATTCGCAGGCGCGCCATGCGCCACCTGGAAAAAGGGCGGATTGTGATTTTTGCCGCTGGCACAGGCAACCCCTTCTTTACCACCGATACCGCAGGCGCCCTGCGCGCCATCGAAATTGGTGCCGAGGTGTACATTAAGGCCACCAAAGTGGATGGCATTTACGACAGCGACCCCGCCAAAAACCCCCACGCCAAACACCTGCCACACCTTACGTACAAGGATGTGCTGGTGGATGACTTGCAAGTGATGGACGGGGCCGCCGTGGCGCTGTGCCGTGAAAACAAGTTGCCACTCATGGTGTGCAAAGTGGGCGACGTGGCCGAGGCGCTGCAAGGCACGGCCAAGTTTACTTTGGTGGAGTAACAAAAAAACCTTTCGCCACCCGAAGGTGACCAAAGGTTAAAAGTCTGGAAAGGTTTCGGCACGATACTCCCGATCGTGCAAACGAAAATTCTCTCCCATTTGTCATCATGCAGCTTGAAGCACTATGACCATGTCTCAATACTTCATTTTCGCTCGAGTCAGAACTCGATAAACGAGTAGAAGTGGGTTTCCCCATAGGAGTTCTCAACATCACAGCCTCGTCACGGCTCCGTTGAGCTTATCGCAGTGTGGCACGTCCGTTATCCTGCAGGTCTGCTTCCTCGTTGGTCGGGAAGAGTTTAAAGTTTAAAAGTTATCTTGCAATAAGAAACATTTACTTAAATGTAAATAGCAATATAAAAAAACCGCCCCGAAGGGCGGTTCGCAAAGAAGTGAGAACTACTTCAGTTCTACCTTGGCGCCAACGGCTTCCAGCTTCTTCTTCATCTCTTCGGCGTCCTTCTTGGCCACGCCTTCTTTCACCACTTGCGGGGCGCCTTCGACCAAGTCCTTGGCTTCTTTCAGGCCCAGACCAGTGATTTCGCGCACGATCTTGATCACGTCGATCTTCTTTTCACCCGTGGCCGCGAGGTGCACGGTGAATTCGGTTTGCTCTTCAGCAGCTGGGCCAGCAGCAGCGGCAGCGGCGGCTACCGGGGCAGCAGCGCTTACGCCCCACTTTTCTTCCAGCATTTTGGAAAGATCGGCGGCTTCCAGCACGGTTAACTTGCTCAGTTCTTCAACCAGGTTTTGTAAGTTGCTCATATGTGTATCCTTTGTATTTTAGGTTAATTAAGCGGCTTTGTCGGCGTAGGCGCGGGTCACGCGGGCCAGCTGGGCGCCAGGCGCTTGCAGAATGCCCACAATCTTGCCACGCAGTTCATTCAGGCTTGGCAGGCTGGCGTAGGTTTTCACCTCGGCCTTGGTCAGCAGCTTGCCGTCCATCATGCCACCTAAAATTTGCATCGCATCGTTGGCGTCGGCAAATTTTTGGGTCACGCGGGCAGGGGCCAGTTCGTCGGTACCAAACGCCAGAATGGTGGGGCCCACCATCAGGCTGTTCAGTTGTTCGAAGCTGGTGCCTTTAAAGGCCAGCTTGGCGAGGCGGTTTTTGGCCACCTGCACTTGGCCGCCTTCGGCGCGCATCTGGCGGCGCAAGGCTGCCAGCTGCTTGACGGTCAGGCCACGGTAGTGGGCCACGACCATCGATTTGGCGCTGGCCAGGTTTTGCCCCAGCGCGCCAACAAAGGCTTGTTTTTCGGTGCGGTTCATGCGGAATCACACTTTCAATCGGTTCACGGTACTACCCCGCCCCATGCGGCATAGCCCACCTTAAATACGGCTGAAATGCGTAAAGTACGCAAATTGGCCCCTCGGTCAGACATTAAGCCCCAGTTGAAACAACTCTGCCATGGGCACTGACGGTCTTCAGGTGTTGGTTGGCGTTTAGCGGGGTTTGGGGGGCGGTGTCAACAAAAAAAGCCCCTCTTGCGAGGGGCTTCCCATTAATCCGTAACGAATTACTGGGCAGGAGCTGGCGCTGGGGCAGCTTCTGGGGCTGGAACTGCAGCAGGTGCAGCATCCATTGCTGGAGCAGCGGCGCCGTCAACGGCTGGAACTGCTTCAGGGGCTGGCATCGGCATTGGGGCCGGTGCGGCTTCTGGCATCGGGGCTGGCATTGGAGCCGGCATCGGGGCTTCAGGGGCAGCAGGCATGTCGCCAGCTGGCACTTCAGCTTGTTTGCTGTACATCATGTAACCGGCAACAGCCAATACGGCCACACCAGCAATGATCAAGGGAGCCTTGTTCATGGGTCGATCCTTTTTGTTTACGTTTGGGCGGGCGCTTAAACCTGTTTCAAGCTTACACGCCGTCGGTTCGCCCCACGGTGTTAACCTGTGCGAAACCTTAATCACAGCGTATGCGGGAAGGGGGTGGCGCTGTCAAGCAATTGGGGGGTGTTTGCCTGCCTGCTAGGCAAGCGTTGCCACACTGTGGGGCTAAAATACCACAAATGTGGCAAGGGCTTACCTTAAGCTTACAAATAGCGGCTAGGCGCCGTTGGCACTGCCGTACCGCTGGGCCAAGGCGCGGTAGTGGCTGGCACTCCAGCTTAAATAAGCAACTTCGGCGGCAGTCATGGCGCGCAGCTCACGGGCGGGCGTCCCCGCCCAGATAAACCCCGTTGGTACCACTTTACCAGGGCTTACCACAGCACCTGCTGCCACCATGGCACCGGTTTGCACGGTGGCGCCATCCAGCACCACCGCCCCCATGCCCACCAGGCATTCATCTTTAAGCGTACAGGCATGCACCACCGCGCTGTGGCCAACGGTCACGCGGTTGCCAATCAGGCACGGAAATTTGCCCGTCGTTACGTGCACCACGGCGTTATCTTGAATGTTGGTATCCTCGCCCACCCGAATGTGATGCACATCGCCGCGCAGCACCGCCCCAAACCACAGGTTGCTACCTTGGCCAATGTGGGTATCGCCAATCACGGTTGCGGTGGGCGCCACCCAGGCGTGCGGGTGAATGGTGGGCGAAATTTGGTTAAAGCTAAAAATCGGCAAGAGAATTTACCAAAATCACGAAGTTAATCAATCACCTTAGATGTCACATCCTTGGTGGCCAAAAGCTGCGCGGGCATGCCTTCCTCGTTCACCAAAGGTGCGGCATGATTGGCGGTGCGTTGGGTACACTGGGCTTCAATCTTGGCACCATCGGTGATTGTCATGCTCCCGTACGTCACTTTCCCCCGAATCAAGGCATTGGCACGGCATTCCAGCTTTTCTTCCACGTCCATCGGGCCATTGATGGTGCCGTCAATCAGCACATTGGTCACGAACACCGGCCCGTTAATCACGGCGCCTTTGCTCACAATCAGTTGGCCTTTGCCGCCTTCAAATACGGCCACCTTGCCGTCGACGCGGCCATCCACGCGCAGCTGCCCACTGAAGTAAACGTCGCCACGGATTTGCAAATTACCGGTAATGAGACAGTGCCCGTCGATATCGCGCGGGTCGATGACATGCAGGTTCACCTGCTCTTCTTTAGGCTTCTTGCCCTTGCTTCCTAAAAACCACAACATAAAATGCTTATAGGTGAAATCTTCATTTTTGGGAAGCCCATGCCCTTACTGCGGGCTTGGGCAGTGTGCTTTTACGGTTTTACCGCCGGCTTTATTTCTTGTTCAGGGCCACAATAAAGGTCTCGCGGCTTTCGCTGCGGCTGCTGGGTGGCTTGAACAGTTGCACCCGTTCGTAATGCGGCGCCAGTACCTTTTTGGCCTCGTTTTCGTAACCGTTCATGAACAGTTTGCTCACAAAATGGCTGCCCTTGGCGCCGTATTTTAAGGCAAAATCTACGGCCAGCTCGCTTAACTGCTGGGTGCGGAGGCCATCGGTGCTGGCGTGGCCAACCGTGTTGGCGGCGATGTCGCACATCACAAAATCGGGCGATTGGCCCCCCAAATTGGCCAGAATGGCTTGTAAACCTTCCTCGGTAGTGAAGTCCATTTCCAGAAACACCACACCCGCCAAGGGCGCACAGGGCAATACATCAATCCCCACCACCTTCATGCCCGCCTTGGCGCAGATCTGGGCCCAGCTGCCAGGGGCACAGCCCAAATCCACCACCCGCTGGCGGCCTTTCAATACCTTAAACTTTTCGTCAATTTCCAGCAGCTTAAAGGCGGCACGGGCGCGGTAGCCCTTGGCCTGGGCGGCGCGGACGTATGGGTCATCCAGCTGGCGGCGCAGCCAATCCTTGCTGCTCACTTTTAGTCGCTTATTTACTATTTTTTGCCCCTTGGTTGGGCGCTTGGCAGGCGGAGCGGTCATGATTCAGGCATAACATAAGTATGCAACAAAGCCTAGACTTCGGCGCCAAGCCACCATCTCCACCCAAACCTGCTGCCGCAAGCCTGCCCATTGCGCACGCCTACACCGACGGAGCCTGCAGCGGCAACCCAGGGCCAGGGGGCTGGGGGTACGTGCTGCAAATGAATGGTAAAACTACCGAAACCAAGGGCGGCGCCAAGGCCACCACCAACAACCGGATGGAACTGACGGCCGTGATTGAACTCTGCCGCGCCTTACCCACCCCCCACGCCATTACCGTGCATACCGACAGCCAATACGTGCTCAAAGGCTTCACCGAATGGCTGCCGGGCTGGCGCCGCAAGGGCTGGAAAACCAGCCAGGGCAAGCCCGTGGAAAACCGCGATTTATGGGAAGCCCTCATCGCCGCCGCCGCGCCCCATACCTTAAAATGGGTCTGGGTGAAGGGCCACGCGGGCAACCCACTGAATGAACGCGCCGATGGCTTGGCGGTATCTGGGATTCCGCGCTAATTATTAACTTTTATAACTCCAACTCCACCATCACGGGCACGTGGTCGGAAGGCTGCACCAGCGCGCGCACCGCGGTGTGGTGGGTTACCTGTTTTACTTTCGGTGCCAGCGCTGGGCTTAGCATGTGGTAGTCAATCCGCCAGCCATGGTGGGGCGCGCGGGCGTACATGCGGTAATCGTACCAGCTGTAAATACCTGCATCCTGATTGATGAGGCGTAAGGCATCGCGCAGGCCGCTTTGCGCCTGAAAGTTTTGCAACCAGCCCTGTTCGGCGGGGGTAAACATCACTTGTTTTTCAGCCCTTTTTGCGTCAACCGGCACATCGCGGGCATCGGCGGCAATGTTAAAGTCGCCCGCGACAATGAGCTGTGGATACTCTGTCGCCAACGCAGTCACTTCAGGGGTAAGCGCCGCGTACATCGCCTCCTTGTAAGCAAACTTTGGGCTGTCGGTGGCTTCCCCTTGGGGCAGATAAAGGTTCAGCAGCCGCACCCCTGCCACGGTGGCGGCCATCACGCGGGCCTGCCCTACGGTGGCGCTGGGGTTGCTTAAAAAGCCGTAGGTGGGGTTGGCAGGCGGTGTGCGAGCTAAAATGGCCACGCCATTGTAGCTTTTTTGCCCAGTAAAGGCTGCGTGCCAGCCCGCTTGCAGCAGTTCGGCATGCGGGAACAGCGCATCTTCCACCTTGGTTTCCTGCAGCAGTAGGGCGTCGGGCTGGTATTCGGTTAACCATTGCAGCACTTGGGGCAGGCGCAAGCGCAGGGAGTTGACATTCCAGGTGGCTGCTTTGAATAGTGTGGGCATGCCTACCCTTAGCACCGCTGCCCCGCTCTCGCCAGAGGCCTTGCATGCCTTGCTGGCGGTGGCTTTTCCAGGTGCCAGTATTTCGCTGCGCGATGACACCCACCTGCACGCCGGCCATAATGCCGCTGTTGACCACGGCGGCGGCCACTACAAAGTAAAAATTATCTGGCAAGGATTTGCGGCAATGCCCAGAGTGGCGCGGCAACGCGCCGTGCAGGCCGCCGTGGCCACAGCCTGGGAGGCTGGGCAAATTCATGCTCTTACCCTACAGCTGCTGACGCCCGAAGCAGCAGCCATGAACGCCAAAATGGCTGACAGCTAAGCGATTTTCACCCTATTGTGGTAAAAAAATGGCCACATCGTTACCTCCTGACGCAACAAAACCACCAAGTGTGGCTTCACCAAGTTTGGTGATGCGCATGCGTGCTTTGGTGGCGGCGCATGGCAAGGAAATTATTTTAAAAGGGCTGGCCCTGATTATGGTCTGGGGGCTTGGGGCTTTTGCGTGGGGCAGCCTCAATGCCTGGCACAAATACAAAAACAAGCAACGGCTGGAAATTGCAATTCTGGCGGCCCAGCCCATGGTCACGGATTGGCTACAGGCGCCGCTGCAACCGCTGGAGCAAATTGCGGCGACTCCTGAATTTATTGCGACCCTGCAAACGCCGCTGGGGCTGGCCAGCCCCGCCGCCGAGCGGGCCTTGGCGCAAGTCACCAGCCCCCAGGCCGACCCCGACCTATTTTTATACGATGCCGCCAGCGGGCAAACATTGTTGCCCTTGGGCTTCACGCCACCGGCTGCCGAAGTTTTTACCGCGCTGACAAAATTGCCAAGCACCACTGCCAAGTTAATCACTGCTGGCAGCCGCACAGGAATGGTTTATTATGCATTGCGCTTGCCCACTCAGCCGCAGCAACAGGTCTATGCCATCCGTGCCCGCAGTATCCGCCAGCTGGCCACGGCTTTTCAGCAAACCCCGGTGGCCGATGAAGTGACACTGCAACTGCAATTGCCCCACACCGAAGGCACGGCTACCTGGCACCAGAACGAACCACTCCGCCTGCAAATTGGGAGTGCAGCACCCGCACTCGTGGAGGGCTTGGCGTCGCCAGTCTTTCCCAACGTGCAGCTTCAATCCGCGTTTACCAAGCTGCCAGCGGGTGTGGCTTGGGGGTTGCGGGCGATCATCATTTTATGGGTGCTGTGCGGCACGTTATTGGTCTTGTGGCCTTACACTGCAGGCGTTCGTGCTGTTCTGTGGCAACGGGTGGCGCCATGGCTCGGGCCGCTGGCTGCCAAATTGCAGCAGCTTTGGGAGATGTTGGCCAACTTAAAACTGCCCAAATTAAATCTAGGCAAACTGGCCGAAATTTTCAAAGCCTGGCAAACCAACGCGAATAACCCTGCCACGTCCTGGTCATCTTCCACAGCCACCCAAGCTAACCCTGTCGCCGAATTGATTGCTGGCCCTGGTACCTATTCAGCGGCCGATTTTGGCAGCGGCAATATGGCTGTGACAACACCCGCCAGCAACCGACCAAAACTTAAACCGCTTGGGCAAACGGCGGTGCAATCGATTGAAAAAGATCTTGCCAGTGGCAAACCGCTTAACGAATCCGAAGAGGTTTCCCCCGATGTACTCAAAGCCCGGGTGCAGCGCTGCATTCGGCAGGGCTTATTAGAACTGCTCTATCAGCCCATGTACCGCAACGATAATGGGGCAGTGGAAGGCAACGAGATTTTAGCACGCTTGGCCGATGCCAGCGGGCCAATTGCACCGGGGCAATTTATCCCGGTGCTGGCGGCGCTCAATCAAATTTCCAGCCTCGATGCCCTGGTGTTTGAACATACCATGAGTGCCCATTTTGCCGCTGGTAAAAGCCCGCCCGTGATGTTGAGCCTGAATATTTCGGGCACCAGCCTGGAAGACCTTGGCTACCTGCGCGACGTCGCCCAACGGGGCCCCAGTGTGCTGAAGCACCTGATGTTTGAAGTGCGCAGCAACGAAGTGGTGCGCGACCCGAACGCCCTGCAGTTGCTGAAAGCCCTGCAACGCCAAGGGGGCCGGGTGGCCGTCGATTACTTTGGCGGTGGCAACGCGATGATTGAGGCCAGCAAGGCCTTGGGAATTGATTATATTAAAATTGATGTCATGCGCTTTAGCTCCAGCAGTGCGCTTAAAAACGAATTTAACGAAGTTTGTGCTTTGGCCTCAAAAATTGGCCTGGCGGTGGTGGTAGAGAAAATTGAGGACAAAGAAATGGAAAGTCTGGCCAGACGGGCAGGAGCCACTTTGTTACAAGGTTACGGGATGGGTAAGCCGACCCCCACCATGATGACCCTGCCGCTTTCGGCCAAAATGTAAGCGATTATATGAATGCTGAATAAGCAGGCCGTAAGGCTTTCAGCTTGGCGTGGCGGCTGCACGCGTATACCCTATGCCAATGAATGCGGCATCCCCACCACCAGGCCTTACCAGTACGGCACAGGCCGAAACGCTGAACGAAACCGCGCGGCAAACACCGCTGGAATTGCGGCTGGTGCTGGCTCTGGCGGGCGAACGCGAGTTAAATGCCCGCGAGCAATCGGTGGTGGAAAAGCTGCAAGCCGAGCGCGGCGAGGGGCTTTATGCCGATATGTTGTACGCCCTGACGCACAAAAGTTTCCCCACCAAACAGGCCAAAATTCTCTGGGCGGAAATTAGTACCCACCGCGCCGAACTGCTTAAAAAATTGGGTCGTGACCCAGGCATCCCGTTGGCCGCCCACGACTACCTGACCAACGTGGCAGGCCTGATGAAGCACACTGGCCTGATTGAAGAGCAAAAATTTAATCTGCTGGCCACCACCGCCTGCCGCGATGGCCTGACAGGCCTTTACGATAAAACTACCTTTACCCGCCTCCTGACTGAAGAGCTGCACCGCCAGACGCGCTCGCAACGGCCCGTCACGCTGGTGCTGGCCGATATCGACCACTTCAAGCGCCTCAACGATACGTTTGGTCATGCCGATGGCGACGCCGTGCTTGCCAAAGTGGCGGAACTGATAGCGCTCGCCGCCCGCAGTACCGATGTCTGCGGGCGCTTTGGCGGGGAAGAATTTGCGGTGTACCTGCCCGAAGTAGGCACTGAAGCGGGCGCGCGGTTGGCCGAACGAATTCGGGCCAGTGTGGAGCAGGAATTTGCTGAAACACCTTACCAAATCACCATCAGTCTTGGCGTGGCGGCAGGCCCTGCAGGGGTGATATTGGAAGACTTGGTGCGCGCTGCCGATAGCGCCCTTTATGCCAGCAAGCACGGTGGCCGCAACCAGTTTAGTGTGGCCACTGAAGTCGTGACGCAGGTTTAGGAATAAAGCCGCTCCCGCGCCCCGCGCGGTCATCCTGAGGGCACAGAGCAAACCGAAGTTCAAACCCTAAGGGCGAAGGATCCAGCGGGATGTTTGTTATGGCGACCTTCGGTCAATTTCGCGCTTGGGTCATTCGCGGACGACTTAAATGGCATCAGCACCATGGGTGTGCTCAGGATGACACCGCTCACGCGGTGTTGAATGGTTTCACCCGCCCCAAGCCTCCCCGCGCAGGTTTATCCAGCCCCAGGCCCACTATCCGCCGCCTTGGTCTTCACATCCAGCGGGTTCTTTTTTAGTTCGGCGTAAATGGCTTTCACTTCATCCAACCCTTCCACCTTATGGTCGAACGGGAAGGGGTGGGGAATTTTCCCGACCTTCGCCAAGTTTAACGCATTGGGGATTTGCGCAATCGCGCCCATCACCCCCTTGGTTTTCAGCAGCATGAAGGGCTCGTTCAAGACCCCCCAGGTGGCGATGTCATCCTTAAACGCCATGGCGTGCTTGGCGCCTTCGGTGTGCGTGATGCCTGCTTCCATGGCCAGGCTGCGCAGCTTCACAATCGCTTCCATTGGCGCCACCCCTTTGGGGCAGGCATCAATGCACATCCCGCACCGTGTGCAATCCCAGATGCCGTTCTTTTCGGAAAGCTCTTTCAAGCGCTCGGTCTTGTTGCCTTCGCGTGGGTCGCTCACGAAGCGGTAGGCCTTGGCCAAGGCGGCGGGGCCAATGAAGCTGGGGTTTTCCACCATCGCGGTGCAGTCGGAATAGCACGCCCCGCACATGATGCAGTTGCTCACCATGTTCACCTGGCTAAAACTGTCCTTCGTGACGTTTTCTTCCTTTTCAGGCCCTTCCTGCACGTAGGGCAAGATTTCCTTCACCTTTTTATAGAAGGGCTCGATATCCACGACCAAATCCTTCAGCACGGGCTGATTGCGCTGCGGGCCGACTTCAATCACGTTGGCTTCGCCCACCGCCACGCTAGCGGCAGCAATGTTTTTCGCTTCGTTGCCACCCAAAATATCAATCACTTTGGTTTTGCAGGCCAGGCGGCTGCGGCCATTCACCACCATCGCGCAGCTGCCACAAATGCTGGCGCGGCACGAACGGCGAAACGTCAGGCTGCCATCAATCTCGCCCTTCACGTATTCCAAGGCCCCCAGCACGGTGGTGGTGGCATCGTAGGGAATGGTGAAATCCTGATTCTGCTGCACCAATTTACCGTTGGTGACTGTGCCGCGTAGAATGCGGAGTGTGGTGGTTTGGGGATGTGCCGTTTGCATGGTTAATACTTTCTTTCCGCCGGCGCATACTGCGGGTTGCCAGTGATGCGGACGGCGTCGCGGCCCAGCACCACTTCACGGGTGGCGGGGTCGTAGCCCGCGGTGATGTGCGTCATCCAGTGTTCATCGTCGCGCGTGGGGAAGTCGGTGCGGCTGTGGGCCCCACGGCTTTCCTTGCGTTCCATCGCGGTGGCCACCGTGCCTTCGGCCATCAGCACCAGGTTTTCCATTTCCAGTGCGGTGATGAGGTCGGTGTTAAAGGCCTCCGATTTATCATCGATGTACATTTTGCTCAGGCCATCCTTGGCGGCCTTGATCGCACTCCAGGCACTGTTCAGACGCGCTTCATCGCGGAACACGCTGCAATTTTCCTGCATTTCGTTCACCAGTGCTTCCCGGATGCTGCTCTGGCGCACACCGCCTTCACGGGGGCGGGCTTTTAGTGCCGCAATGCGGGCCGAAACCTTGGCCACCGCGTGGGTGCTGTCGGTGGCAACGCCATCGCGGCCTTCGCGGTTTTTGACAAAATCTACCATATCCTTGCCGGTAATTTTACCGAATACAATTGTTTCCAGCAGGCTGTTGGCACCCAACCGATTGGCGCCGTGAACACTTACACACGCGGCTTCTCCGGCAGCAAACAAGCCTTTCAGGGCGATGCTCTGGCCAAGTTTATCGGTGCGAATCCCACCCATGGTGTAGTGGCAGGTGGGGCGTACGGGAATCGGTTCATCGATGGGATCAACGCCTTCAAAGTCCATCGCCAGCTGGCGAATTTGCGGCAGACGTTCCAAAATCAGGTGCTTGCCCAGATGGCGGACATCGAGAAATACGCCGCCATTTTTGCCGTTGCCTTGGTTAATTTCGGTCACCATGCTGCGGCTCACCACATCGCGACTGGCCAGTTCCAGCTTGTTGGGTGCATATTTTTGCATGAAGCGTTGACCATCGGCGCCAATTAAATACGCCCCTTCACCGCGCACACCTTCGCTAATCAAAATCCCGCTGCGCAATAGCCCAGTGGGGTGGAACTGCACAAATTCCAAGTCGGCCGCAGGCGCACCTGCGCGCATCGCGTGGGCGATGCCATCGCCCGTGTTGGTCATGGCGTTGGTGTTGGCCGCGAACATGCGCCCGTAGCCGCCTGTGGCCACACACACGGCTTTGGCTTGCAGGTGCTGCAACTTACCAGTGCGAATGTCCATCACCACCGCGCCCGTTGCGCGTTGGTTTTCCGAGGTCAATTCCATCAAAAAATATTCATCGTACACATGTACGCCGTACTTAATCGCCTGCTCCCATAGGGTGTGCAACATGGCGTGGCCGGTTCTATCGGCGGCATAGGCGGTGCGGGGGAAGTTTTGCCCGCCAAAGGCGCGTTGGGCAATGGTGCCATCGTCTTCGCGGCTGAATGGGCAGCCCATTTTGTCCAAATCCAGCACGGCTTGGGGCGCTTCGGCGCACATCATATCAATGCTGTCTTGGTCGCCGACAAAGTCAGCCCCCTTGACTGTATCGTAGGCGTGGTGGTGCCAGTCATCGGCGGGGTTAATTGCGGCATTCACGCCGCCTTGCGCCGCACAGCTGTGGCTCCGCAGCGGGTGGATTTTGCTGACCACCGCCGTATTTAGTCCGGCCGTGACGCCTTCAAATGCGGCGCGAAGACCTGCTAAACCAGCGCCTATAATAACAATATCATGTTGTGCCATGGGCGTAAAAATACCTTAAATTTATTACTGCAATTCAAGCGCCTTTCAGGGCCAAGATGCAAGAGCGTTACATAGAAAAACTGCCCCCTGGGGCAGCAGTGCAACAGTGATTGTCTATGGTATGACAGCCCAGCCCACCACGCGCCCCATACCCGCTTCCTGCACCAGTATCAGGGTTTGCCCTTTGGGGGCCAAGGCGGAGGTAAGTGTGGCGGAATTGGCGGCTATATCCATCGGCGCGATGCTGTTGGCGCGGTAGGCATTGGGGCTGTTCATGGTATCAACGCCAAAGGCAAAGGCTTCCAGGTTTTTGGCTTTGGGCAGCGCCACGTTAATACCGTTGGCAGTGCGCGTGGCCGTAAGTTTCTTCGGCGCGGGAAGTTCTTGCGCTTTTTTCTGCGCCTTCTCCCAATTCAGCCAGAGTGGTGGCGGCGCTACCACCACCCCGTTAAAAATCGGCATGGGGGTAAATACCTCGCCCGCGCGACGCAGTATCACGTTGCTGTAATCGTACTGGCGCTGGGTGGCTTCACTGAAGCCGTGAGGATCTTTTTTATCGGCCCTATCCCAGTAATCGACGTGCTGTTGCAGTAAAATTAAGTTGGGGTTCTCGGCAGCTTCCTTGGCCAGCTGGCGTTCCACCGCCGGGCAATTGGGGCAAAATTTGCTGGTAAACAGTTCCAGAATTTGGGTTTGCGCCATTGCGCTGAAGGGCAACAGTAACAGGCCTAAAAACACGGGGCCGAGCTGAATCTGCATGCTGGTTACTTCCTTCTGATTGGCTTGGTAACCGTGGCATCGTTCAGGTTACGCAGAGCCGGCGCAACCACCGAAATTTTGTTGGCTTGCAAGGCCACTATGAGGTTTTCAAGTAAGCTGTAGCGCAGTTCGGAATATTCTTTCATTTTGATCCAAACCCGTACCGTCAGCAAAATCGTACCATGCTCAATTTTATCGAAGCCAATCAGAGGTTCGGGTTTGGCAAAGGTTTTGGGGTGAGCTTGCAGCATCGGCACAATCGCTTGGCGCACGGCTGCCAAGGAAGTTCCAAAAGGCAGCGGAAGGCTAAACTCGACCATTCGCACATCGTTGTAGGTATGGTTAATTAATACCGTTTCCCAGATTTTACTGTTGGGCATAAACACCCGCTGATTGCTGAGGGTGTTTACTTCCGTGTTAAACAACGTAATGCGCTTCACCGTGCCTTCGTGGTCGTCAATTTCAATGTAATCGCCCACTTTAAAGGGGCGGTTCACAATCAGCATAATCCCTGCTGCCACGTGGCTTAGGGTGTTGCGCAGCGCAAAGGCCACGGCCAGACCAATCGCGCCAAACACCGCCATGGTGGAAACCAGCGAAATCCCCATAATATTAAACGCCGCCAGCACACAGGTAAAAAACAGCACGTAACGCGCCACGCTGCCAATAAAGGCGGCGAAGGTTTCTTCAAACTTGGCGCGAATCAGGCCCCGTTGGGTAAACCCAGCCAACTTGTTAGAAACCAGCCAGCCCAAAGTAATCACCAGCAGCGCCAACACCACCATCACCACCACTTCCGAGGTATTGGCAATCGCGCGCTCGGCGGTGTTATCCAAAAACCGTAAATCGAGCCGTGAACCATCGGGCAGGGTAATCCGGCCCAAGTCGGGCAAATTTACGTTGGGTGTTAAGGTGCTGACGATGCTGGCAGGCGTGCTCATGCTTACGGCTTGCGGCACAGGGCAGGGGGGCGTCAAGCCAAACCCTTGCCAAAGCCTTGCGGGGTAGAAGCAGCTTGGGCTTTTTGGCCACAGCGGCCGTGTCTGTTCGGGCACAATGGCTTGCTTTGGGGCAGCGGTGCATCTTAGGTTAGGCAAAATGCGCCCCATGACTGATTTCTGCCCGCTGAAAGTTGATTTATTCACGCCCTACCGCGCCAAATTGGCCCATGCGGGTGGCCCAGGCTGGCAGGCCGATGCCGCCCAGGCCCGTGCGGTGGTGCGGCTGCAAGCGCTGGCCAACGCGTTGTTGGGCAACAGTGCCGTGCCGCCCAAAGGCTTGTGGCTGTATGGCCCGCCTGGGCGCGGCAAGAGCGAACTGCTGCAGCTGTTTCTGGAAAATCTGCCAGGGCTACCGTACCGCCGCGTGCACTTTCATGCTTTTATGGAAGAGCTGCATCGCCGCATGAATGCCATGCCCGTGAAGCCCGGCACCGACTACATGGCCCAACTGGCCAGCGATATTGCCGCCGAAGCCACCGTACTGGGCTTCGATGAATTTTACCTCACCAACCTGCCCGATGCCATGCTGCTGGGGCGCCTGATGCAGCACCTGTTTCATCAAGGGGTGGTAGTGGTGGCAAGCAGTAACTGGGCGCTGCCCGACCTCTTCCAAGGCGGCCTGAACCGCGACCGCTTTGCACCATTGCTACGGTTAATGGAAAGTAAGCTGGATGCGCTGAATTTAAGTGAAGGCCTCGATTACCGCCAACGGGCCGATAAAACCAGCTGGGGGCATTACATTGTTGCCCCCATTGGGGAAAGCCCCGCCGCCCGTCTGGAGGGCTGGTGGCACGACCTCAGCGACGGCCCCACCGCCACGCCGCCCCGGTGGCTGCAGGCCAAGCGCCTCGGCGGGCGGGCGGTATGGTTAAGTTTTGCCCAGGCTTGCCAACAGAACCTTGGCCGCACCGAGTACCGCGAACTGGCCGCCAATTACCATACCGTGCTGCTGGAAGGCGTGCCGCAGCTGGCCGTCCATGAGGCCGATGCCGCCCTGCG
>JAIXUT010000093.1 GCA_027483385.1 Alphaproteobacteria bacterium | reverse complement strand
TCTATCCCTAAAATTTTGACGCCTTTGTATGCCAATTTAGCTTTGGTACATTATCAAAAAGCAGGAAGCCGAAAATGCTGATTCAGAGTAGGCAACAAATAGTAAACCTTTACCTAAATGAAAACTTTAAAAACCATTGGAATGATTCTGTTCATTGGCCTTACATTAACATCTTATGCCCAAGAGCGGGGGCGTTCTTTTAGCCCTAATTATCAAGGCTATTATTATTTAAGGACGGCATTCACGGGCGACGCCCTATCTCTTGAAAGCAATGGCTCAGCGAGTAATGTTATGACTGGTGCATCGTTCATGTCTTCCCAAAAAGGTGCGACTGGAACAATGTGGAAATTGGTTCCAGATGCTAAAAATAAAGGTTGGTATCGCTTAAAATCGAATGATCAGGGCGAAGGTAGATGTTTGGAGGCTAATACTGCCGGGGGAGAGAAAGATGGCCGGTCTTTTATGGATGATTGCCAAGATGTAACAGGGCAACTATGGCGATTAGATTTAGTGAGTGCCAACAACGGCGACCACCTTTATAGATTACGTACAATGCTCCATGGCAACAACTTCTCTCTGGAAGGCAATAAGCCCGAAAATAAGTCTGTATATTCTGGCAATGCATTTATGGATAAAACCCAAAATGTTTCGGGTCAAATGTGGAGATTAGTACCTGTACAATGAAACCATAATTATAGTATTGAGACATGATATTCTGAACGTAAAGTAGTATAAAATGATCAGTTATTTATGTCTCAATACCATATAATTACCTCAAAACTGCATATCGGCTATTATTAAATTGAAAATTTTAACCTTTTATCAACCAATCAAATCTCCGACAAAGCCACACATTTTATTATGAACAAATCATCCATTATTTCAGGCGTTTTATCAGTACCTGTAGTATGCGGCAGTTTATTGTTTACAAGTTGTGAAGGCCCAGCAGGGGCTGTTGGTCCCGCAGGGCCCGCAGGACCGACCGGTGCCACCGGACCCGCGGGCCCCGCCGGTGCAGCTGGGGCAACAGGACAGACTGGCAATGCCAACGTGATTCAAATCTCATATCCAGCCAAAACTTGGGCGACAACAAAAGGCTCAGCTCAACAATTTGTTTTCCCTTCTATTGTCACGACGGCGATAATGAATAGTAGTGCTGTATTAGTCTATATGACCGATGGTACACCAAATAATGCAACCCCTTATGGTTGGTATTCTATACCTGGTATTGTTCCATCAAATGGAGTTGAACATGAATTCTACACACAAACTACTTTTGGTGGAAACACCGCAGGAATCAATATTTATAGAAAAGTAGCTTCGCCAGCAGCGCTTACCGCTTCAACCCGAATAGTTATCATCCCAGCAAATGACCTCCGCAATGGCCGCAAGGCCACCGTAGATTTCTCAGATTACAATGCTGTGAAGGAGTTTTATGGTCTGAAAGATTAATAAATAGACTTCTGTAAACCACAAAAATGAATATGATTTTGTGTTAAGTTTACAGAAAGATTTATTAAAGCAAATAAAATCAACTTCCCGAAAGTTTTAGTCCTTTCGGGAAGTTCTTTAGCAATTATGCCGAGCAAACTCATTAAAATATCACTTTTGCTAATCACGGCTTTGGCTACCTCTGGCTTTGGTCAACCACTTAGTTTGCCGGCGAAAGAGGTCGATAGATTGAAACAAAATCTGACGGTTTTTAAAGAAGACACCAATAGAGTCATTAGCTTATGGCGTTTGGCAAGGTATCATACCATGACAGAGCCTCGTCAGGCGGTGTTGTATGCAACTGAGGCAATTACGCTCGCCCGAAAACTCAAATACACCTACGGCGAATTGGTTTCTTTACAGTCTTTAAGTTTTGTATCAACCATTACAGGCGACTGGCAAAATGGGATGCAAACTGCTTATGAAGGCTTGAAAATAAGTCAAACCAAATACCCCAAATTAGAAATCGTATTTTATAATTTGATAGCACTTGTTTATGAAAAGCAACAAGATAGTAAACAGCGGCTGGAATGGCTATTGAAAGCCTATCATCACCCCGAAATCAACTCCTTACCCAACAACGGGAAATGGCTGATTTACCATAATATTGGTGAGGTTTACGAAAACCTAAATGAATACGATTCTGCAATGAAATATTCGGAAATAATAGATATTAATTGCCGAAAACTGAATATTCCCATAGAGGTATCGTATGCAAATGCAATAATGGGCAGAGTGGAAAAAAAACGAAAAAACTATGCAGAAGCATTGCAATACTTAAAAATAGCAATGAGTTTTTCGAACAAATTTGGTAATCCTTTTTTAGAATCAGAACAATCGGTTGATTTAGCAGGCATTTTTCATGCAATCCATCAACCAGACTCCGCTATTTTTTATGCCGAAAAAGCCTTAAATGGGGGTAGAAAATTTAAAAATTCAGTGCTGACAGCAAGTGCCGCAAAACTTTTAGCTGAGATATATGAACATAAAAATCCCTCAAAGGCCATCAATTATTTAAAAATTTTGAATGCTACAAATGATAGCCTTTATACTGTAAATTCCTATGAAAGTGTACCGGCAAATGGCGCGAAAGTGTACCACCCTTAAGAGTAAGTGAAAACGTTGATAAGTAGCTTTTGGAATTGAGATAAACAACAATTTCAGAGCTATGGCAAACCAACGAATCACGATGCAAAAACTACACAAACTCATTGAGTTGCACCAATCCGGTAAAAGTCAGCGATACATTTCAAGACATCTGGGCATTCATCGTCGTACCGTTTCCAACTACCTCCAGTTACTTTTATCTTACTCAGGGGGAAATTTAGGAACGTTAGCAGCAGTTGAGGAAGCCCGTTTATGGCAGATTGTCAACACATCCATTCAGCCTCAAGCCATATCCTCTGATGTTGTGGTT
>JAIXUT010000106.1 GCA_027483385.1 Alphaproteobacteria bacterium | reverse complement strand
TGCTCTTCGTCAAAATAGGAGGTCAGTGGAGAGAACATCAATACGTTTAGCCCTGCCCCGTGGACCAGAAAAAGGGGCGTTTTGGTGCCGCTGGGACGGATGGGAACCAGTGCCTGGTACGTAGCCTTTCCCTGGATTCGGTCGAGGGCGGCGGCAAGCAATCGAACACTTGGACTTTCAAAAAGAATAGCAAGCGGAAGTTTCTTGCCCGTTACCTGATAAATTTGCTGCATTACTTGCGCCGCAATCAATGAGTGCCCACCGACTTCAAAAAAGTTGTCGTCAAGTTCAATGTCGTTATTGTTCAGTGCTTTACGCCATACCTTTGCGACGGTCAATTCGGTCGTAGTATACGTAGAGTTTACTTTAGGAGGAGCAGGGGCGAGCAGACTTCCGGGTAATTGTAAACTGTTTTTGTCAATTTTTCCGTTGGGTGTCAACGGAAACTCTGGCAAAACAACGTATTGTTCAGGAATCATATAGGCAGGCAAATAGCCTTGCAGCAGTTGTTTCCAAGCGGCGGGCGTCATTGCTTGTCGGTTGGGCTCCGATGTATAAAAAGCGGCAAGCACCGTAATGTTGTTTCGGGTGACTGGCTTGACCACTGCCTGCTTTACACCGACATTGGCAAGTGTCATGCAGTGTTCAATTTCGCCAGGTTCAATCCTAAATCCGTTGATTTTCAGTTGATGGTCTATTCGGCCAAGGCATTGAATCTCACCGTTTTCCAAGAGTTTGCCCAAATCGCCCGTTTGATACATTTTTTGATCAGGCTGATTTATAATGGTATCTGGCAAAAATCGCTCGGCGGTGAGGGAAGGTTGATGAAGATAGCCCCGGCCTACGTTGTCACCGGCAATGTATATTTCACCCACGGTACCGTCAGGGACGAGCTGTCGCTGCTCATCGAGCAAGTAAATACGGGTGTTGAAAATAGGCTTTCCAATGGTAATGACTTCATCGTTGTCAGAAATTTTCTTGACCGTTGCCCAAATGGTGGTTTCGGTAGGACCGTATACATTCCAAACTTCATTTACTTTGCGCAACATCTTTTTCGACAAATCTTTCGACAAGGCTTCGCCACCGCAGATCGCTTTGAGTGGCAACGAAAGATTGTCGGCCACGTCGAGGATGCTATTCCAAACCGAAGGAGTGGTTTGTAAGATCGTAATTTTTTCGGTTTGAACGCACTTAACAATTTCTCGGGCATCTTTTGAATCGGCCGAATTGAGCATGACCATCGTGGCTCCCGAAATGAGCGGTAAAAAAAGCTCAAGGTAAAAGATGTCGAACGAGATGCTGGTGATGGAGAGTAGCTTATCGTCGGAGGTCATTCCAGGCGCGTGTTTCATGCTCAACAGCAAATTGACGGCATTTCGGTGTTCAATCTGCACGCCCTTGGGTTTGCCAGTCGAGCCAGAAGTGTGCAAAATATAAATCAAATCGCGACTGCTTCGGGAGAGCGTCGGTGGGGTCGTTGGGTACGTTTTCAACAAAGGAATAATCACCTCAATGCAGAGGGTATTGATGACGGACTCAAACCGAGTTTTGAATTTGAGGGAGGTGATCAGCGTTTTTGCGCCCCCATCTTCCAATATATAATTGACGCGTTGGGACGGATAATCTGGGTCAATGGGCTGAAATACCGCACCTGCTTTTGCAATCCCCAAAATGGCCACTGGCAGATACAGAGAGCGCTCCAAGGCTAGCCCTACAATGTCGCCGTGGCGGATACCGCTTTCGATGAGATAATGCGCAAATTGATTGGCCTTTGTCTCTAGTTCGGCGTACAACATCTTTGTCCCCTTAAAATTAATCGCCACCGCCGAGGGGAAGTCCGCTGCCGTTTCGGCAATCAGCTGGTCAACGGTTTTATGGGCTTGGTAGGGCGTTAGGGTATCATTTAAGGTTTGATAGGTACGGCCGTCGGAAATGGGCGCGATTCCTGGCAGGTTGCGGAGCAGGATGGCTGGTTTTTCGACCACCTGTTGCAAAATAGCTTCAAAATGCCAGTGTAACTTTTGGATTGTTTCAGCCTTAAACAGGTTGGTATTGTACGACCACTCAAAGGTCATTTCGCGTTCAGAACCACTGGCATTCAGAAAGAATTCGAAGGTTTCGTAATGGCGCGGATTGCTGATAAGCGTGTACGAAAGTCCCTCAAAATGAACGTCGTTGGTCATGCCCAAGTCCACATTGAAAGATACGGGCACGAGCGCAACCCGCGAGGGGTCGCGGGGGATATTGATGAGCTTTAGTAGGCTGCCAACCGTAAGCTGCTGATGCTCATAGCAATCCAAAATGACCGACTTTCGGGCTTTCAGATAGTCGGTAAAAGACTGTTCAGGGGTAGGAGCACTCCGCATGGGCAGCATATTGACGCAGTGACCAATGAGGTGGGTATGGCCCGTCACCGACTGTCCAGCGGTGGGCAGTCCAAAAACGATGTCTTTTTGACCTGAGGCCTTATACAAAAAGACCTCAAACGCCGCAATAAGGGTGGTGATGAAACTGCATCCGTTTTGCGCCCCCACTTTTTTGAGTGCCGCCACCAGCGACGGAGCAATGGGATAATCGTTGCGTTGGCTTGAGTACGAACGAGTGGCCGGCCGGGGAAAATCGGTCGGGAAGTCAAAGACGGGTACTTTGTTCTTAAACTGGTTTACCCAAAACTTTTTAATGGTTGCGTACTCCTCCGTTTGCTCGAATTGCTTGCGCTCGTTGGCATATTGGGCATACTGAACCGCAAGCGGCAGCGCGGGAAACGTATTTGAAGCATAAGCCGAATACAGTTTTCCGAGGTCTTGCAGGAGGATACCCAACGACCAACCGTCAAACAGAATGTGGTGCCCCGTCAGCGTAAACTGCCATGAATCAGGGCCTGTTTTGATAAGGTATGGCCTAAACAACGGTCCTTTAACGATGTCAAAAGGCGTATCAGCTTCTGCGTCGGCGAGGCGGCGCAAGTAGGCTTCTTGCTCGGCGGGGGCGAGACGAGAAACATCGTCTTCCGTTAATTGGAACGATGGCGTTTCAAAAATGATGATTTTTTCTCCGTTGGCGCTGATGGTTGTCCTGAGCGATTCGTGGCGCTGGACTAAGTCAGCAAACGCCTCTCGGAAAGCAGGAACGTTCAGGGCGCCTGAAAGCAATAACGTAAACGATTCATTATAAGCCCGGTTGGCGTCATCTTCGCCGATAAGCGTAGAAATAAAAATTTCTTTCTGTGATTCCGTTGCGGGGGCTGTTTTTTCAATCTTTGTCCCTTCAAAAGGGTTGTAGTCAATGGGGGTAAAGTGATAGGCAATATGGGTCATAACTCAAATCATTTTCTTCATGGTTCTATCTTTAAATATTTTCCGGGACGTTGCGAATCTGTAATAAACCAAGCGGGATTTCCTTC
>JAIXUT010000111.1 GCA_027483385.1 Alphaproteobacteria bacterium | reverse complement strand
AAGAAATTAATCAATTTATAACTTCAAGAAATGATTTTTGTAATTCTTTAGTTAATCCTAAAAATTATCATCAATGAGAATTTATTTTACAAAAATTGCCATTTTTTGCTTGGTTGTATTCTGTCAAGTTGCTCACGGGCAGCAGATTAAAATCCCCATCAAACCAGCCCCAACGCTATTCCAACAATATGACATTCCTGTTGATACTTTGTATATTACAGGTAGCAATGGTAATGTAGCAAATTCGGGGATTCAGATTGTTCCTTTGGGCAGCAGCTACACAGGTAATAATGGGAATAATCTTTCTGAAGAAGAGATGATTCAACAGGTTATGAATAACACCCCAACGGAAAAATACCTCAAAGCAAAGTCTGGCGAAGCATTGAACATAAATTTAAAATTTATGTTAAAACTAGGTCAAAATAACAATTACAATAACTTCGAACCCTTTGTAGTAACCCGGAGTTTTAGCTACCAGTATTCCCCATCATTAGATGATGCCTCATCTTTCGAAGGGTATTATGGGCAAGAAGATACTCCAAATGGCATACAACAAAATTACAAATATCTTGATCAAATTTCTTCTGAGTCCCCAAGTTCTGATGGTCGTAAAGTGGTTGAATATTCAACCACTTTAACATTCCAAATGGGAAGATTCAAAAGTTGGTACGTATTTGAATTTGGCATTTGGCAACTTGACCAACAGTCTAATACACCAATATACAAAAGTTATATTGCCGTAATTCCATTTGTAGTGGAGGGGCCTTTGATTACTCCGTCACAAGCAAATCCGGTGGCCATTAAAGGGTATATCAGAGAACCAGCCATTCCCCAAATGATTTTACATAATCCACCCGGTGATATGAGCAGTGTAACTTTTCAGACTTTGCAAGAGGCCTGTAGAAGCATGAGCGAATCTGTAACCCTCGATGAATCAAACAATGGCCGATTGAATCTTACGCTAGGAATAGCTGGCTCAGCGGGGCTGTTTGTATCCGTAAATTACGAGTTTTCGGTTACGGCATCGTTGAGTGGAGGGGGAGGCTCAACTTTAATGAAATCCAACGGTAGGCAAAACTGTGTCTCCATCTTAAATTCAATATCCACTGCCCCAGGAAATGCTCGGGCCAATGAAGGCTCAATTTATTTGGGGTACTCATCTACGGTCGCCTACGGTCTTTTCCCAATAGTCGCCATTAAAACCGGCCCGACTGTTGAAGTTGTAAGGGATTCATCTATCATTTTTGGCTTAGTTCCGGGTTCGGCAACGCCATTTTATTATTCTAAAAATGACATATTGTATGATATAGCTCAAAATCAATCCATCATCAATAACCTGAGCTTCTCTCCAAAAATGAGACGTGAAGCCCTAAACCAGAATCGAATTTGGGACCAAGTATTAAAAAAAGATAGCATCAACATCAATGACCCCGCAGCTCCGGTACTTGTGCCTCCATTCACAATTACGGGAGGTAATAGTGGCCCCAATACAACAACCATTACGCAGTCAATCTCCGAAACCACAACCTACGATGTCAGTCATTTTTTGGAAGTGGGAGTGGGTGCTAGTTTTGTAGTAAAAGTAGGAGGTTCTGGTGTGGATGGAGGTTATGAATTCAAAACCAAAAAAACGATGGGCGCATCGGTAGCAAATACCAACAATTCAAGCACCACAATTTCTTATACTTTGCAAGACAATGATTTGGGTGATTCTTTTAGAATAAAAGTCATCAAAGATAAAACTTACGGAACGCCCATATTTTTATTGGATGAAGCTCAATCAAGAACCTCTTGCCCCTATGAAGGTGGCTACCAGAGAGATAAGCCAAAATTAGAAATTAATGGCAGTACATCCCCAACCGTTACGATTTCAAATGTGTCGTTAGGAACGAGCGGAAACTTTCGCGTAAAAATATGTAATAACTCCAACGAAATAAAAGACTATGGCTTTGGGTTTATAGGTGAATCCATTGTAAACGATGTATCCATTACGAGCACTGCTGGAATTGGGTCTTCACCCACCGGTACATCCATTACTAAACTTGCTACGATAACGGCAGTTCCTGCAAACGGATGTAAAACTACCACTTACGATGTCAACATAGCACGCCGGAACCCTGCCAGTCCTATGTCGTACCAAAACATTGAGTTTGTAACTTACGCTGAGTGTGAGCCTTCAATCAAATCAAGTATTTACGCAAATATTAATTTTGCGGGGCCACCGCCTCCAACGGGCGTGGCAGCAAGCAAAAGCGAAGTTTGTGTGTCTAATCCACTTACTTTATCAGCGAATTGCCCAGTGGCTACAACACCCAATTGGTACACTGTAGCCGAAGGAGGTTTCCCGATTGCTGTCGGAGCGAGTGTTGTTGTAAACCCCACTGAAAATACAACTTATTATGTAGGCTGTGAAACACCTGATTACAAGCGAGACCGGGTAGCAACGCCATTAGTTTTGGTTGGTTCGCCGTCTACGGCTTTGAATTTGACTTCAAACATTACAAGCAGTACTTTGCAAATCGCCAATACAACAATTACAGCAAGAAATAAAATATTCTCGCCGGCAACAGTTACTTATAAAGCGGGAAATTCGCTTACTTTCACTCCGGGTTTTGAAGCAAATGCTGGCACAAATTTTACGGCAAAAATTGGAGGGTGTGCCAATTAATAACCCCCAATTCTAATCGTTTATTTGCTATGCCAATACTCGCTTTTAGGGAATACTTTCGACGTTTTTTTTACGTCTGTTTCGCGCAATTCATTTGTGATCTTCATCCGATTCAGGACCGATTGCACAAAACGCCATTCCTCCTCGTTTATTGGCTTAACAATCAATTCCATAGCATTCAACCTTTACCCTCGCTGTTTT
>JAIXUT010000214.1 GCA_027483385.1 Alphaproteobacteria bacterium | reverse complement strand
CTACCAATGTTCTACCTACTTCTTTGTGGATGATTTCGGCAATGGCTTTGGTATTGTTGGTGTGGGACAAATACACAATCAGTACTTTTTTGTCAGTAACCAGCGTTTGTGCCGACGAACTACCTGCAAAGAGGCAAATAGCGGTTGCAAAAAACAAGAAGAAAACTAAGTTGTTTTTCATGAGGATATTACCTCTTTTTACTGATTCATAAAGAATTTACTTCTTAATCTGATGCGTATCGCGCACACTGCTAAATGTCAGGGCCAACATTTTCCAGCTTTCACCTTGTTTTTGATAGACTTCTGTGACGGTAAATTCAGTGATGGCCTCATTTCCTCTAACCATAGCTACCAGCGTAATTCTGTTCCAGACAATGGCTGTATTTCCCGAAACTTCTACCGCTGTATCATGCACTTTGGCCTCTTTGTACCAAATGCTGCTGGTTTTAATGATTTCCAGTTCTTCATCCGTTTTCCATGTACCGCTCATGTGAACAAACTTGGCTTTGGCATCAAATAAATTTTTTAATTTATCCACGTTTTTATCCGCCATCCATTGCCATTTGTCTTTAGAGAGTTGGATAAGTTCTTGTTCTTCTTTTGTTGATTGAGCAAAAGCCGAGATAGAACAAAAAAAGAGTAATGCTAAAAATTTGATATTTGTTTTCATTTTAAAAATGGTTTTGTTTTTTGAAATACAAATCTCTATGAACTTTCTTGCTTTGATAGTATATAAATTACTGCTTTTTATACCATTTTTACTGATTACGGTATTCATGCGAAGTATGGTATTTTTTATATCTTAATTTTGAATGGATTTCAAAAGAAAAGAAAATGGAAAAGATAGTAAATATAGACAGCATCAGCGGGTTCAATGCCGCCAATAATCACAAAACGCTGCACCCTCTGGTAACCGTAATTGATTACTCAAAGGCGAATCCGCGAGAATGGGGAGATGTGGATTCTATAAAATTTAATTATGGATTGTACAGTATTATTTTGAAAGATGTGGTGTGTGGAGATTTGCGGTATGGCCGACATTACTATGATTATCAGGCCGGTACACTGGTTTTTTATGCCCCAGGTCAGTTTATAAGTATGGAAAACCCCAAAGTTAAGTATCAACCTATAGGATTTGGATTATTGTTTCATCCTGATTTTTTGATTGGTACACCTTTGGGAAAAACCATTCAAAACTATAAGTTTTTTAACTATCAAACCCATGAAGCCCTTCATCTATCTGATGATGAGAGAACAATGATTCTTGATATTTTTTCGAAAATAGAATTTGAATTGAAACAGCCCGTTGATAAACACAGTAAAAAGCTCATTGCGAGTAATATAGAATTGTTTCTGGATTATTGCCAACGATTTTACGACCGCCAGTTTATTACTAGAGATGTGGTTCACAAGGGCATTTTAGAGAAATTTGAAGAGCTCTTAAACAATTATTTTTTGTCTGAAAAACCACAAACTCTTGGCTTGCCTTCGGTGGCTTATTTTGCAGATGAACTTCATTTGTCGGCCAATTATTTTGGAGATTTATTCAAAAAAGAAACAGGTCAATCTGCCAAAGAATATATACAAGATAAAGTAATAGAAGAGGCAAAAAACAAGGTGTTTGAGAATGATAAAACGGTAAATGAAATTGCGTATGAGCTGGGCTTTAAATACCCACAACACTTTACAAGGTTGTTTAAACAGCGCGTAGGATATACCCCGAACGAGTATAGAAATCTTAACTGACGTTCAAAGTCATCTAATTGAATCGGGCTGTGATTTTCATCAATAATCTAAGGTTTAAATGAATGCCTCAGGCTAGAACCCAAATCGAATCCCCATTTTTTGGGGACTCAATTTGAGGCATTCAATCACCCTTTGTCATACTATTCAAGTAAAGCAGGTGTGAATGGCTGGTTATAAAATCGCTTACCAGTAGCTTTGTAAAGGGCATTGGCCAACGCCCCGAAAACTGGAGGATAGGCTGGTTCGCCCATTCCTGACGGGTCTATGGTGTTTTGCACAAAATGTACGTCAATTTCTTTGGGCGCTTCGTTCATGCGTATCATGCGGTAGCCGTCAAAATTGCTTTTATCGGGTACTCCTTTCGTAAACGTCATATTGCCAAACAAGGCCGTACCTATGCCATCCACTATTGCCCCTTCGGCCATGTTTTTGGCCGCATCTGGGTTGATAACGATACCACAGTCTATGGCACAATACACTTTTTTAACAACGGGCATTCCTTCTTTCATTTCCAAATCAAATACATGAGCGGCGTATGAATCATGGCAGAAATAAGCTGAAACACCTAAATGTTTGGTGTGCTTTGCCTGTTCATACCCTGATTTTTCCCGAACCAACTCCAAAACCCCTGCGTAGCGTTCGGGTTCGTATTCGTTATTTTTACCTACTGGATTTTCTTTGGCTCGTTTAAGCAATTCCAATCTGAATGTTATCGGGTCTTTGCCTGCCGCTTCGGCTACTTCATCTAAAAAAGACTGCTCGGCAGCCGCCATAAAATTTGAGCGAGGAGCCCTAAAAGAGCCAACGGTAAGGTTGGTTTCGACGCTCCAATCTTCGGCCAAATAATGGTCAACGGCCCCCGCAGGAAAACGATTGGCATATAAAGGCGACTCTGGCACTCCGCCCGCTTTTACATGGAAACCGATTAAATTATTGTTGGCATCCAAGGCCGCACGATAAGTGGCCGAATAGGCAGAGCGATAAATACCCGAAGTCATATCATCTTCTCGGGTGTACAGCAGCTTTACGGGGGCTTTCACTTTTTGAGAAATCAGGGCGGCTTCTATCAACCAATGCGCATACGAACGTCGCCCAAAACCGCCCCCAAGGCGAGTCATCTTAATGTCAATTTTCTCTAAGGGCATCCCCAAACGAGCAGATAAAGCCTGTTCTGTATTTTCTGGTTTTTGGATTGGACCCGCCAATTCGGCTTTTTCATCGGTTACATGCGCAAAGAAATTCATGGGTTCCATGCAATTATGGGCCAAAAAAGGGCCAGTAAAGGTGCGTTCCAGTACTTTTGCCGCGTTTTTGAAGGCCGTTTCAGGGTCGCCGTCTTTGCGACGGACCGTGGCGGGCTTGCCCATTCTTTCCGCCATTTTGGCCGTATGGTCTGTCGTACTTTCCAATCCTGCGGGAACTTTGGCCGTTAGCTTTCTTCCCATCATATTCTTTTTTTCGGAGTAATCGGCAAAAGGCTCCCATTCGATTTTTAGGGCTTTTTTGGCTTGCATCACCTCCCATGTAGAATTACCCACGATGGCCACCACTTCCAAAAAAGTAGTGGTATCGAAAAACTGCCTTTCGTAATCGTCTTGAAATATTTTAACGGGAAAAATGTCTTTAATCCCTTTCATTTTCCTGACAACGGCCTCGTTTTGGATAGACTTAAATTTCAATCCAAAGGCTGGTGGATGTGTAATCATCGCAATGAGCATACCTTCTTTTTTTGTTTCAATGCCAAATAAGGGTTTTCCTGTGATGATTTTTGGGCCTTCTACATTTTTTTGAGAATGGCCAACAATCCTAAAATCTTTTACATCCTTCAATTTTACGTCTTTGGGTACTGGAATCTGAGCGGCGGCAGTGGCCATTTCGCCGTATTTTGCTGATTTTCCGCTTTTCTTGTGATATAAAACCCCCAATTCTGTACTAATCTCTGCCACGGGTACTTGCCATTGGTTGGCGGCTGCTTCTCGAAGCATCTGTTTGGCGGTGGCCCCTGCCATCCGTAAAGTCTGCCAGCCTTGGTGAATCGCCTGGCTACCACCTATAAACTGCCGGGTAAAATGCTTAGTATCTAAGTCTGCTTGTTCCACAACTACCTTTTTCCAGTCTGCGTCCAATTCCTCCGCCACAACCATGGGCATGGAGGTTTTTACATTTTGTCCCCCTTCGGGATTAGGCGACATGATTTTGATGACGTTATCGGCCGTAATTTTCACAAAACCATTCAGTTCATTCCAATCAAGAGGAAGACCAGTTAGGTCTGGCGATTCGGCAGGTGTAAAGCCTGATAACCACCCAATACTAATCAGCATTCCTCCGCCCGAAAGGGCTGAGGCTTTTAGGAAAGAACGCCTGTTATAAGTTGTTTTTGCATTTTCCATGTTTAAGGTTGTTTTATCCCCAAAAGGTTGTTCATTATTTAGTACCTGTCAAATCAAGGTGATCACGCAGCACCCAAATCATAAGAGTAGAAGGGTCAACTTCCACTTGCTGGGCATTTTTAAGTTATATTTAGCCATAATATGCTTAGGTTAAAAGTAATTGTTTTGGCACCCCACAGGCCATTTAAAGATTATTAATCAAGTAGTTGGTTCTTTTGTTCTTGAGCAATTTACTGAAAAATACTGCTTTTTGGGTTTTAAGATTTGCTTTGACGGGAAATTGTACTTTTCTAATTAAATCAGGGTGTTTAAATTGTATTTTTTAAGTAAAAAGTGTACCTAAACAATTACGATTAAAAATTGGCAAAAAATAGTTGGATGCAGGGCTTTTTCATAAAACTTTTTTGATTTTCAAAAATTGAAACAACTCCTTGATTCTATCAAGAAACAGATCAATAAGAGCGCTCATACTCTTGTTTTGGCCGCTTAGTAGGCACAATGCCATTGGACTCACGGTAGCCATGACCTTCTGCACACTTTTCTTGAGGCACCCAAACGCAACCTCGCTCAAAATAACATCTCGCTTGTAGTGCATCTACTCTACGCCCCAATGCCCTCTAATGGCCTCATAAAGGTTGTTGGCCTGACTTTGACAACTCACAGGGGCACTGATGAAATAGAAACTTCGGGTCTGACTCATCAGCTTGCCCAGGGCGTCGTAGCGCATTCGCTTTACCTCAATCAGAGTGCATAAGCCCGCCTTGTGTTAGCGCTTGTCAAGTGACAAGCCCTCCAGTGAGTTATACTGATTTTGACGTCTCATGGCGGCCATGCTTGAATTGAGCTGAATCAAGCTCGACAAATTCGGCGGGCCTGAGCTGCGTTCAAACAATACGGCTACGCAACAGAGGTGTCATTAGGCCGGGGGTCAGGTACAAGGCATCAAGGGTTATCTTACAGGATAGTAAATCATTGTCTGTCAGTAGATTGATGATAGCAGAACGCTCACTCTGCTTACGGCAGTCGTAGTAACGTTGAGCCACAGGTAGTTGGATTTGTTTCTTGGCCGTCCAAATGAATGCTATTAACTACCACAACCTGTTGTATCTATCGGAGCGTTTACGGTAATGCTCGACCGAAAGTGAACTGCAGGAGTTGTTGCGCACCATCCTGCGATCGTCGACCCATTCCTGGCATCACATCAATCTGAGAGGGGAATATGATTTTACGGATTGAAAGCCTGGAAACTGTTTTTGATCTGGTGGCTCTGTTAAATTTCCCCTTATCTAGACCTTCTCTGCCAACCCAATCCGCCAAATGACGAATTATCTCCCATTCCGCAGAACTACCCCACTTAGAGAAGTTAATTAAACTTTATGATAAACAGCTCCTTGAAACTAAGCAGGCAATTGCCAAATTGTTTGAAAAGGAAGCTGTTCTCAAATCTAAGTTTGATCGCTGCGGCCTTTAGATTTGTCAGAGCATTTTGGCTGCCTAAAATCTTTCTTTATTTCCAGCGGCTTCTTGCCACTTTCACTTAACGAAAGACAGTTATAAGCACTAAAGTTGTTTCAACACTCTCATCAGAATTTGTTTGATTTCCTCAATATTCACCGTAAAATCATCTTCTAATCCGTCGGCCCAATACTTGAGAGGAACATCCTGATCATAATAATATGCAGTGTATTTAAGCCCCAACAATTCTGCCAAATATCGAAAATAATCTGGGGTGTAGGTTTTGGAAAATAATTCAAAAAGATGTGTGCCAGTTCGACACCATATGATGTTGGAAAATGAAGCGCCGTGAGGCCCAATAATAAAAGTGGCATTTCGGTAAAGAGCTATTTGCTCGAAAACCGTCCGTGGTCGGTCTTCAATAATCTGAAAATCATACTTCTTTAAGAGAGTAATCAATTCATTTTCGTTCTTAATTCGACGACGACCGCTACGACTTATATAAATCCGCGCTTCTTTGTGTATTCCACTTGGGTCGACAAACTTAGGCAGAATGTATTTACGAAGGGCGTGTATGTCTGCCGCATTTGGATAAAACCAATGCCCATTGTTTCCAAGTATACATTCTTTAGGCGTAATTCGATAGCTTCTACTGTCTTTTACGCGGTGCGAATCAATTTCTAACAATTCAATATACTCGCGCTCATAAGAAGTATTAAAAAGGGGGTAGGAGATGATTGCCTTGTCGAAGGTTGATTGTGGTAATACCTCT
>JAIXUT010000109.1 GCA_027483385.1 Alphaproteobacteria bacterium | reverse complement strand
GCGAAACGCCGCTGAAGGCCCTGAGTTTTCGGTTCCAGCCATCGGGTGAGCGGCCACAAAGCGATGGCGTTTTGGGTGCGCATCAGCCACTTCACAGATGAGCTGCTTGGTTGAGCCCAAATCTACCGCGGTGGCGGTATCAGAAATCAAATCCAATACTGTCGGCAAGAGCTCCACGATATAATTGACGGGTACGGCAAGCACTACGAAATCGGAGTTTGGAATGGCCATTTCCATCGGAAGAACCTCATCTACAATACCTTTGGCAACCGCCAAACGACCGTGAACATCGGAAGCATCTACCCCGATAAAATGCATTTTTGGATATTTATCCCTTAACGAAAGCGCATACGAGCCGCCAAGGAGACCGATGCCTATAATTGTGGTAACCATTTTTGAATTAATTAAAGAATCAGGGAGACGCTTGCTCCTGTTGGGATGCAAAAGTAGAAAGTTCTGGTTTTTAATCCGGCTTTTTGTTTCGTTAATTTGTCTCCTTCAAAAACGAATGATGTCTGATGACCGATTCTTTATCAATGCTGGATAATGTATACATGCGCCGCGCGTTGGAGTTGGCGGCGCTTGGGCGCGGCAGCGTAAGTCCCAATCCGATGGTGGGCTGCGTGATAGTACACAATGACCGAATCATCGGTGAAGGTTGGCACCAACGCTACGGCGATTGGCACGCCGAGGTCAACGCCGTCAATGACGCACTAACACGACACGATGCTCTCCTGCTACCAGAAGCTACGGTATATGTCACGCTCGAACCCTGTTCACATTTTGGGAAAACGCCCCCTTGCGCCGATTTATTGATTGAAAAGCAGGTAAAACGAGTTGTTGTTTGCAACGACGACCCCAATCCGCTCGTGGCTGGAAAAGGAATTCAGAAATTAAGAGACGCAGGAATTGACGTTACAACGGGCGTATTGACCGAAGAAGGCCGCAAACTCAATGCCCGCTTTTTTACATTCTTTGAAAAGAAACGTCCTTACGTCATTCTCAAGTGGGCCGAAACCGCCGATGGATTCATCGCCGACGAAGACAAACAACCGCTTACCATCAGTTGCCGACAATCGCGCACGTTGAGCCACCAATGGCGCACGCAAGAAGATGCCATTTTGGTAGGAACAAACACCGCCCTCAACGACAATCCTCAACTCAACACCCGGCTGTGGGCGGGGCACAATCCCGTCCGAATCGTGCTTGACCGCACCTTACGACTGCCGCGTGCGCTACATTTGTTTGATAATTCACAACAAACGATTTGTTACAACGCCTTCACCAACGAAGAAGCAGGCGCAACCACATTTGTGCAAATCAATTTTGATGATACGTTCCTCGATCATTTTTTTGAAGACCTCCACCACCGCAAAATTCAATCTGTACTGGTAGAAGGCGGTTCTCAATTACTGCAAGCATTTTTGAATGATGGACGTTTTGACGAAATCCGTATTGTAAAAAGCCCCAATCCCATCGGCAAAGGCACCTCGTCGCCACTCTTGCCGCCAGGCGTTAGGTTCATGACGCAAGAAAAAATTGGGGTGGACTGGCTGTCCTATCTTGAAAAAGAGGGATAAAATGACAATCCGCCGATTTTATCCAACTAAAAAAGCCAATGGTATCATCGGCTTTTTTAGTACTAAGATATTTTAAAACCAAAACGTCTATTGTTCGGCCACCAACTCGTTGGTTTCGGGTACGAGCAATTGAGCCACTTCGCGTTTTTGATTCGCATTGTTCAACGCCGCTTTTACAAAATGAACAAACAGAGGATGCGGAGCCATCACCGTGCTTTTAAGCTCAGGGTGGTATTGCACCCCGATAAAATAAGGGTGTTTCGGCAATTCAATCACTTCCACCAAGTCATTCTCAGGATTGATCCCCGACAACACCATGCCCGCTTTTTCGAAGTCTTTCCGGAACTGGTTGTTGAACTCATAGCGGTGTCGGTGGCGCTCGCTGATGTTTGATTTTCCGTAAATTTTATGCGCCAACGTGAGCGGTTGCAATTTACAGGCGTATGCCCCCAAACGCATCGTTCCTCCTTTGTTGGTAATGCTTTTTTGCTCTTCCATCATCCCAATAACGGCATGGTCGGTTTCGCTGTCCATTTCGGTAGAATGCGCATCGGCCCAGCCCAACACATTGCGGGCGTATTCGATGACCGCCATTTGCATTCCCAAACAAATGCCGAAGAACGGAATATTATTTTCGCGTACGTACTGCACCGCCGCGATTTTGCCCTCAATACCTCGCTCGCCAAAGCCCGGCGCCACGAGTACTCCGTCCAACGCCGCCATTTTTTCGGCTGCGTTATCTGGCGTAAGATGCTCAGAGTGAATCCATTCTATTTCCACTTTACATTCATTGACCGCTCCCGCATGAATGAATGACTCAGTGATGGATTTGTAGGCATCATGTAATTCCACGTATTTCCCGACCAAACCGATGCGAATCGTGCTTTTGGGATTCTTGAGTCGATCAACAAATACCTGCCATGCATCCAAATCTACGTCTTTGTCGTCGTAGATGTCTAGCATGTAAAGTACACGTTGGTCGAGTCGCTCTTTTTTCATCAAAAGTGGAACATCGTAAATCGTGGAAGCATCCATGGCTTCAATCACCGATGCAGGTTGAACATTACAGAACAACGCGATTTTTTTACGCATTTCGACCGGAAGCGGATGCTCCGTACGGCACACCAGAATGTCGGGCTGAATACCTGACTCTTGCAACATCCTGACGGAGTGCTGCGTAGGTTTGGTCTTCAACTCGCCCGCTGAACTCAAATACGGAATCAACGTCAGGTGAATCACAAGAGCGTCGTTGACGCCCAATTCAAACTTCAGCTGACGTACCGCTTCCAGAAACGGAAGCGACTCAATATCACCCACACATCCACCGATTTCGGTAATGACTACGTCGTACTCGCCAGTTTCGCCGAGCAAAAGCATTCGGTTTTTGATTTCGT
>JAIXUT010000157.1 GCA_027483385.1 Alphaproteobacteria bacterium | reverse complement strand
GCCATGAGGCTAACGGACAATAAGGCTATTGCTGATACAAGAATAAACCCCTGAGCAATTCGTTTAAAAATCGTTTGTGTTTGCATGGTCTTAGTGGACGACTATGATGCAAATTTAAGCGTCCTTTTTCTACCAAATGTTGGTATTTGCCAAGATTTCAGGGCTTAATGGTGTTTATGAACTTACTTATATTTTCCCAACAGCTTTTTTCAAATGGATGTAAAAGGGGGATAAACGGCCTTGATTAAGAAGCCTTTCGCCAAGAAACTGTCGCTAAGATGCTGGCTGGCTACAAGGAACTGTCCGTCTAAAATGGACCACCTCACACATCCCAAAAATAACGGACCAATTAATTTATAAATACTCATAGTTGGAGTTTTTTATAACACAAATTATTATTTTTAGAGAACGGTCTAAGGGCAATTGTACTCCCAAAAAGACTGTAAAGTAGTTTTCTTGATAAGTATGGTAAGCTGTGTAGGGCGAGAGCGACTGTCGAATTGGTAAGTCATGGGGCTTTCTTCTGAACCCAATTGGGCTTTGACAGGTAAATTTTTTAAACTTTCCCCTAACATTGGCCCCAAAAGAAATTTGCCTGCCGAGAATGCCGGAAGCTCAATACCCAAAGCGTACTCAGCTATTCGAGAATAATTTTTTTTAGTTAAATCATAGGTGTATTTATAAACATTGACTCTACCCTGATCATCCGTAACTGTATTTTCTACCATATTGCCATCTTTATAAATGCGCTTTGATGAAACATACATCTTGCCATTTACCCGATATTCTACAGTAGACAAATACCCCTCAGCGTTGTAGGTAATTACATGTTGATTACCAAAAATTGGTTCAAAAATGGAAATGATTCGACCCTGACTGTCTTTAGTAATCGTATATTGATATGTTTTAGTTGCGCCTGATGGCGATTTATCCACAATAACTAATTTTCACGCTTCATAAGTATAAGTAGTACTGGTTGACGAATTTACTCGCTCCACAGATGCTATGCGCGTTTGCTCATCAAATTTATAAAGAAACCTTTCTGTGCCCGAAAGCACTGAGGAAGTAGAAAATATTGAGGAAACAAAACAATCTTCAGGTGTAATATCAGTTTTAGATTTGGAGCAGGCTCCTAAGAGCAGAAAAAATAACAGAATTTTGCGCATATATGGTTATCACTTGTTTTCAACATTTTTTCTAATTCTGCCTGCTCTTCTTGGCTTAATATCGGTTCATTAGTATGTCCCATGAGCGCAACTTAATTCTTTAAACTATTCTTGAACAACTACTTAGCGATTATTGGCTTTACTTATCCATTCGCATGATAAACACATCATTAAGGCCGGCTGAAGTAACAGTGGAAGTCCCGATGGAAGAAGTTCCCTGATAATAACCGATTACAAATAAACTCCCATTCTCTTTGGCAGCAATGCCGCTTACATATTCAAAATTCGTCCCCCCCGCCGATTTAACCCATTGAATTATACCATTATTATTATACTTCGCCACAAAAATATCACTTTGCCCAGCAGCCGTTGTAGAGATGGTACCAAAGCTCGCGGTATAAAAATAATAACCCGTCATATAAGCATTACCGCTTCCATCCAATACTATACCTTCTGGTATTTTAGGATTATACCCTGAAGCCGAACGTACCCATTGTAAGATACCACTGCTGTTATATTTAGCAATATAGGCATTGCCTGAAGTAGAATTGAGCGTCGTATCACCAAAAGCAGCCGTTCCCCCATAATTGCCTGCGATATGGGCATTGCCGCTGCCATCCACAGCAAGACAATAGGCATAGTCGGAGCTTGAACCACCGGGCGACTGTACCCAAACCCAAGCATCTGTCACCGGATCATATTTGGTTAAAAATATTTCTATGTTACCCATAGCGGTTTTAGAAATAGAACCAAAGTTGATCGTACCCGAATAATATCCCGTTATGTATACTTTCCCACTATTATCTATGCCGATGTCGATCCCAAAATCATCAGACGCACCTCCGGCAGATTTTACCCATTGAAACGTGCCATTACTATCATATTTGGCCAGAAAGATATCTCTCATCCCTGCAGAGGTCAATGTGGTAATGTTTGGTGTAATATTAAAACTGGCAGTACCCTGGTAATTGCCTGTTACATATACACTACCATTCGCGTCCAGTGCAATTGCCTGACCATAATCCGCCGCCGCCCCTCCGGCAGATCTTACCCATTGAAACACTCCATTGCTGTTGTATTTAGCCAAAAATATATCGCTAATCCCTGAAGAACCTATAATTGCCTGGTTAGGAGTATTTTTGCCAAAAGTTGCCGTGGCCTGAAAAGAGCCAGTCATATACACATTTCCGCTACCGTCTATGGCAACATCGTAACCAAGATCACCAAAAACTCCTCCCGCAGATTGAACCCAAAGTAAGTTGCCGCTGCTGTTGTACTTTGCTAAGAAAACATCACTGAAACCTACAGAAGTTATTGAAGTATTGCCAATGTTAGCGGTGCTGTTAAAATATCCTGTCACATACACATTCCCGCTGCCATCTACGGCAACACCTTGCGGTAAATCATCTTCGGTTCCTCCCGTAACTGCAAATACCTGTGCATTGGGAGAACTGTAATTATCACTGTACGCCTGATAACTGCACAGCCATTTATTAACGGTATACACCCTTAAACATTTGAATGTCAAATCGTAAGCAATATCACCTTCCTGCGGGTTCGGCAAGGCCAAGATATCATCATAACTAAGGCGTGGGTGAGTAACTGCGGGTGTAATGCCGTTGGGAGTAATGGTTACATTTTGGGCATTCAAACCGATAAGCGTTCCTAAAAGGTACGCTAGAAGCAGCATTTTTTTCATAACATAAGGAGAAATATTGTGGCAGTTCCAAATAGAGCTGTAAGTATACTTATTTTACAGTCTCTTGCAAAGCTAAAAGACAGCTTAGTAAAGCAATAACAGTATTGACTTATCAATGCTATATATTAAGGTAATTAATATATTTACGGTAAATCCGCCACGTAGACACGTAGATCTGGCCTTTCCAACATGAGTGAACTGAGATCGAAAGTATCAGTGATAACAAACGCAAAAATGATAAAATTAACATGGCCGTTCTAAGCCTTCAATCAAGGCATTCAGCGATTAAAAGCAGCCGTCTTATTTGCTTACTTTCCTTTTTGATACGCACTGATCTTTACCCCCGAAGTCGCAGATATTTATACAACGTCATTTTGGTAATACCCACGGTTTTGGCAATTTCATCAACGCCCAATTTTTCCTCTTTGTAATACATTTCGGCCAACATCGCTTTTTTCTGCGCTTCGGCCGAAAGCCCGCTGCTTCGTCCACCTTTTCGCCCCCGGGCACGAGCGGCTTCCAATCCCGCTTTGGTTCGCTCCCGAATCTGGTCCCTCTCCAACTCGGCCAGAGAATCAAAAATATTCAGCACCAATCGCCCCTGCGGCGTAGTGGTATCAATCGAGTCGGTCAGGCTGCGCAGGCCTACTCCGCGTTTCTCAAATTCCGCTACCAGTTCCAATAGATTTTTTAGAGAACGACCTAAACGTTCGAGATTGTAGATACAGACCACATCTCCTTTGCGAAGTTGGGACATCATCTTCTCCAATTCAGGCCAGTCGGCTTTGATGTCTGAAGCTTTTTCCTGAAAGATCATTTCGCAACCCGCTTTAGTGATGTCATCCTAGGGTGATTCTAAATTTTGGTCTTTTGTTGACACTCTGGCGTAACCGATCAGCATTTGTATAGGTTTAATCAATGATTTTAAAAATTAATTATACTTTGATTGATATACAAGTTTTTATTACTAAATGGGTTGGTTTTGGGTTGATTTTATGAGTTTGGGAGTTAAGGCAAAAAAGTATTATCAAACCCGCGTTTTCTTGTACTAAAAAGACAGTGTGTATTGTCCTAAAATCACGTGATTGCGCCGGCGCTATTGAATACCGATGACAACTTGAGTAGTAGTTCTGAATTTCTTATCTTGTCGCAGCTTCAGTGATAAGCTCCTCAACTTAATGGTAT
>JAIXUT010000110.1 GCA_027483385.1 Alphaproteobacteria bacterium | reverse complement strand
TTGACGGTGTTGCAGGGCCAGTTGCAGCACCTCGGCGTGCAGGGCCGGCACGTGGGCAAAATTGCGCCCACTGAGCGGTGGCAGCAGGGGGCTGTTGGTGAGGCTGGCCACCGAGGCATCGGGCTTGGCAATCCGTACCCGCAGGCCACGGGCCTGTTTGGCCAACTGGCCAGCCAGAACGGCCGGGACGCGCTGGGTGGCGGGCAGGGTAAAGGTATCAAATTCATAGCTTTCAGCCCAGGCTTGGGCGCCTTGAATGGCGGCTGGGCCCAAGGCGCCGTCGCGGCCAAAGGCGGTGACGTCGTCATCGGCGGTCAGGCCCAGCTTCACGCCGTGGCTTAGGTGCATTTGTAGCCAGATTAACTGTAATTCGGTGGCATCTTGCAGGCCATCCAATAGCAGCCATTCCACCGCCAGCGGCTTCACGCTGCCATCTTTCATGCCCAATACATGGCGCCTGATAAGGTCGTGGCGGTCGCTTAAATTCAAGCCTTCCAGTTTGGCCTTGTAGGCTTGTACGAAGGGGTAGGATTTATCGGCCTCGGGCAGTTTTTTGGCTTTGCCTTTGGCGGTGCGGATGAGGTGCTCGGCATCTTCAAGGCTGCCCATAAAGCCGTGCTCGGCCATCAGCTGGCGCAGCAACTGCCGCACCTGATTGTTGCTGGCAAAGGTTAAGTTTACGTCGGCCTGCTGCAGGGCGTGGCGGGCCAAGTCGTACAGCGTGCCCACCTGCAACTGTCCGGTGGCGACAAAAGGGGTGAGCTGTGGCTGGCCCTGTTGTTTCAAGTGTTCCAGCACCCGAAAGGCAAAGGTGGTGAGCGCCACGCGGTGGTTGGCCGCGACCAGCCGCCGCGCTTTTTCCAGCAAGGTCGTGGTTTTACCGCTGCCCGCAGTGCCAAGCAGCAAAAAGCTTTCGGCCGCCACCAAGGCGTCGGCCTGCGGCGGATTCCAGTTAAGCATTGGTAAGCCCTAAGATAGAATGTTCAGGTGGTGACGATTTTTGATTTTCTCCGCAGCCCGAGCACCGCAAGCGTACGTATGGGTACGTGCGGAGCGGAGAGCAAGGAAAAATTAAAAAGCGGCCCATCATGAACATTCTAAGCATTGTTGTTGGCCCGGTGAATGCGCATGTACATGTTATAAACATTGCGCACGTAGCGGTTGGCATAGAACGCCGTGCCGCTGTGGTAACGGCCCACACTGCCCCACCAGTCGCGGGTCTGGCGGTGATTCAGTAAATACCGCACGGCATAATTTAAGTTATTGGCGGGTTCCAGCACCTCGGCCACGCTGCGGAAATGCTTGCCGTGCACCTTCCAGTTGATCTGCATCATCCCCACATCCACATTGCGGTAACCACGGGCAAACAGGCTGCCCAAAAAGCGTTCGGTTTCAGGGGCACTGTTAAAGCGCCGGGCAAAGTTGCGGCCTTCCAGGGTTATCAGGGCATAATCCTCGCGCACGGCTTGCAGGCGGGTGGCCACCTCGGTAGCCTTAATGTTGCTGGCAGTGCGGCCATTGATGCTGAGGTTAAACCGCACAAACCCCAAACCACGCCAGCTTTGCAGCTGCTTGCTGGCGGCGGCTGCACTGCGGAAGTTTTGCTTGCCCGTGCCGTTAATCCCCACTGTGTAGGGCCAAGGCAGCATCCAGCCGCGCACGCCTTGACCCGTTTCCACCAAGCTCATGGCATGGAGCAAGCCGCTCGGGATTTCTTGCTGGCGCTCGGCGGCACTAATCATCAGCCAGGCGTCGCGGGCGACGGCGGGGTCGAAGGGGTCGCGGCTGTAATCTTCGGCAGCCAAGGCAGTGGCAGGCAGCCAAGCGGCACAGACCAGCAGCAGGAGGGTCAACACGCGCTTCATAGGCTAGGTATAGGCCATAAAGGCCTCGGCTGCCAAGCGGCCTAGCGTTCAAAGACTAAAAACATCACGCCTTTGTCGTTGGGGCTGCCCGCGGGGTTGAGGCGCAGATTTTCCATGCTGGCATGGCGCAGCTGACCCCATTCGCTGGTTTTCGGGATGGTAATGGCGGGCAGGTTCACTTCCTGCACGTTGCTGGCTTCGTTGCGCACATGCACCACCAGGCCCGTTAGCTTGGGGTTTTGCCACACTTCGGCCAGGTCAAAGCTCATCTGGCTGCCCCGAAACCAGTTGGGCACCACATAGGTTTCTCGGGTAATGCCTGGCACTTCGGCATCCAGCGCCATGGCCCGGACCATATCGATGGCGGTAAAGCCCATGCTGGCCTTACGGGCCAGATTATCCACTTCCAGCCCGTTCACAATCTGCACATAGCTACGGTAGGGGATATCGGTGGTGAGAATCACAATATAGGTATTCCCGCTGGCCCCGGTTAAGAACATCCGGGTGGCCATTTTGGGCAACAGGCTGCGCATCCGGAAGGCGCGGTTGTTGTACCCTTCCACCACCAAGGCATCGACGTAATCAGGGTTTTCCAGCGTCACATTGGTGATGGGTTCGGGGAACTCGATGTGGGCAATGTCATCTTGGCTTAACCCCAAGGTAAGCGGCTTGGTTGGGCCGCGCCACACCACGGTATCGGCCTGGGTAGGCATCACGTAACCCACCGTACCAAACAGCAGACCAATCACGAGGGCAAAATATAAGACGCGCATTATTGCACTGTTCCTGGTTCGGGTTGGGCAGCGGGTTGGGCGGGCTGTTCGGTGGTGTCGATTTGTTCTGGGGCCGATTCGCGGACCACCGGGGCTTCAAGGTAACGCACCAGCTGAAAGCCGTAGGGGTTAATATTTGGGTTAATGATGCCTTTCTGGAAGGTCATTTTAATTTTCAACGGTACGTCCTCGGCCAAGGTGCCGGCGGCCATATTTTTAAGCATCCCCGTAATTTCAACGTCGCGGAGCTCTACGCCATTTTCGTTGTAGCTACGTACTTTTAAGGTGCTGCGGTTTGGCACAAACAGGGCGCTACGCTTCACACTGGTGGCATCTTGCAGCTTCTTTTCAAAGTACGGCTCGCTATCCACCAACAAGGCGGGGGCCAAAAAAGGTTTCATGCTTAATAGCTGCGCGGGCAGCGTTTCAGGCGTAAAGGTGTTGAAGGTCTGCGTCACAAAATCGGCAAAGGCGGCAACCAGCTGGGCGTCTTCGCGTGGGTCGTATTTACCGGCCACGGCGCCGGGTACCACAATCACGGGCAAGCGCTGGGCAAAATTTTCCAGAGTCTGGTTAAGTTCGATGTTGCGTTGCCATTGGCAAAGGCTCATCAGGGCTAGCACGCAGCAGCAAATCAGCAAAAACCCCGCCACGCGGTGAGCCCGGTCGATAAAACTGCCAGCGCGGGCGACAAAATCCATAACCTTATTTACGCCTATCTGCGCCTGGTTGGGAAGACTTTGGTCCCTTAAAGTTGCTTAAACTTCCAGCCGCTTGCAGATAGCTGGGCTGGGGCGCATTTTCCCCAGCGGGATTTTGCGGTAAATGAGGCGTAGCGCCAGCCCTTCGGGTTTATCTAGCGTAACTTTATACATGAAATAGACCGAAAGCAGCCCTAAAGTAATCGCTACCAGTGGCCTTTGGGTAAAGAACATGATGACAAAGTGCACGGTCAGGTAGGTCATCACAAACTCGGGCGTGCGGTTAGGGCGGTCGATATTACGGGGCACCGGGCGCATTTGCATAAAATTATACTTTCATGCAGTTGCTGCGTCTGTCAAACCCCGCTGACGTTAGCGGCGGCATTCAATGTTATTGCCCAGCGCTTTGGTCACAGGGCAGACAAAGGCGCGGGTGCCGTTCAAAATGCCAGGGGCAAACGTAATACACGTGCCGACCACAATCAGTAAAATCCCGAACCCGGTGTTGTTTTGGCTGAACTGGAAAATACCGAAAATCGCCACCGCAAGCCCGATGGCTATGCCGTAAGTACCCGTTAGGAACAATTGCAGTAGCCGCAGTTCGCTGCCGCCTACGGGTTCGAGTGGCATCTGGCCTTGAGCAAAAGTCGTGCTGGTAAAAATACACATGGCGCCCACCAGGAGCGCCATAGTTAACAGAGTCGTTTTCACAGGTAGTTTAGTTAAAGTTAACGTTGGGGTCGACAGTTCTGACATTCCCACCAAACCCTTGCATGGCATTACCTACGAACGAGCGTACGCCATTGAAGAGCCCTGGCGCCAGAGTGATAAGAACACCACCAATAATCATGGTAATCCCGGCACCGGTTTCCTGTTTAATAATCCAAGTCCAGAGGCCTAAAATCACAATCGCCAAACCAATAAACAAACCGATATTCCCAGTAATGGCGGTTTGCAGGGTGTTTAATAATCCTTGCCCCGCATTGGTCACGTTACCGCCTTGCGCCAAAGCTGGGTCGGCCAGAAAGCCGAGCATCACCAATACAGCGGCAAAAGCGAAAAAAGCCTGACGGGTAACTGAAACGTTCATGAGGATTCTCCTGTTGATGCGTACAGTATGGCGCGATTTATGGCATTTGCAAGGGGGCAGCAAGGCCCTGTGCGGCCTGCCACTGGCCCCTGTGGCGAAAAAGCCGCGAAGAACCTATTAAGCCTTTGAACCCGAACGTAAAGCCAAAGGTAACAACACCAGCCCCACCAGCACGGTTAGCCATAGCACAATCAAGCGAATGATCGCCACCGCCAGCACCACGGTGGCCAATGGCGCACCGAAGCTTGAAAGCAAAAAGCCCATGGCGGCTTCGGCCCCGCCGACGCCTGCGGGCATCATGGTCAGGAACCCGCCCATGGTACCTAAGGTAATGGTCACGCTGCCTTCGGCCATGCCCATGGGGCTGCCAAGAGCCGTAAGTAAGTGCCCCACTGCCAGCCCCACCAAGGCCCAGCCCACAAAGCTTTGCGCGGTGGTGACCAGCAGCACCCGCGGCCCCAGTACGCGGCTGGTATAACGAATCAGTTGCCGCAGCCGCGCAAACAGGCGCTTACGGCGCCGCCCCGACCACACAAACAAGGTCCCAATCAGGCCTTCCAGCAGCTTGGGCGCCACCAGGGTGGCGGTGGTGCCGACAATCAGGGCCGTGCCCACCAGCCAGCCCAAGCTTTGTAAGGTGGGGTTATCCAGCACTGCCAGCCCCAGGGCTGCCAGCCCGCAGAGGGCGATGCTGTCGCTGATTAAATCCATCGCCAGCAGCGGTGCTGTGCGGATGTAGGGCAGCTTGTGGTTCACTTTCAATAGCCACAACCGAATGGCTGTGCCCACCTTGCCAGGGGTAGGAATGAGTGCATACCCCACGGTATAATAATACATCATTCGCCAAAACGGCACCTGCAGGCCCAAGGCGTTGCCCGCGGTGTGGTAACGCCAGAAACGCAGCAGGCTTTCCACCACCGTGGCCACCAGCAACCACACCACGGCCATATACGGAAAGTTATACAGGTGGTCGGCCAGGCTTTGGCGCGTGGTCAGGAAGGTCCCCACCAACGTCACCAGCACCGTGATGCCGACCAGCGCAAAGATCCAGCGTTCGGCACGCTTGAGCAGGTTGAAATCGAAGGAAATGGGGGCCATGGCGCGTGTTCTTGGCCCTTGTTAACCTATGCCACGGGTGGGGGCAAGCACGGTGCCTTAGCGGGGGGCCGCTTTTTCATCGCTTTGGTAAAAGCTCCAGGCAAAGCCCACTGCCACGCCCGCATTCAGGTCGCGCTTGTGCAGCGGGCTATCGGCATTGGCCGCACCGCCGTAATAGCCCAAGTTGCCACCCACAAAGGCGCGCAGGCGGGGCGTAAGTTCGCTGGAGGCACCCAGGGTCAGCTCGCTGCCCAAGTACCCGCCATCGGCGCGGTAGGCAGGGCGGTTGGTGTTGGCAAACTTTGGCGCCACGTCATAGAAGTAGCCCTGCAGGTCTTCGCTGCCAAAGGTAGGGCCAACGCTGGCAAAGACTGTTACAGGCTTAGGTAAAAAGCCCGAATCTAGGCCGCTCTGGCGGGCGGCCAGGCGTGGCGCAAAGGTGTAGCCTTGCCCCTGAATTTCCAGGCCGTCGCCAATGCTGAACACGGCCCGCACGGGCAGGCGTACTTCCAGGCTTTGCAGCGGGCTGCTGATGATTTTGTACTTTAACTGCGGCCCCACTTCGGCCAGAAAATCGAGGTCATCCATGCCGCGCCGTGTGTCGTTATCGTCGCTTTCGGCGTCAAAGCTGGCATCGGCAGAAACGTCAAATTCCCAGCGGTTGTCGTCAATAAACACCCCGCGCACGCCGCCACCGTCGCCAATCCGTAAAAAGTCGCCACGGTAAATCACGTACGGAATCGGCAGGCCGTTAAAATGGCTGTGGTCGGCACCAGGGTAGTCGGCGCTGTAGGCACCAATCGCGCCCACGCCCACTTCCCACAGCGGGCGGTCGGCCATGGCGCTAGATTTCGTGTAGGTCGTGCCAATTTCCTGTTCAGGGCTGGTCGCAAAGGTGGTGGCTGGCAGCAGGGCAAGCAGGGCAAGAAGTTTTTTCATGCCCCACGCTAACGTAGTTTATAACGGGGGTAAATAGCCCATGGCCGCCTTCACCCGCGCCAGCGTGGCGTTGGCCACGGGTTCGGCCTGCGCCGCCCCACGGCGTAGTACGTCATCCAGCTTTTGGGTATTTTGCAGCCAGCCTTGCTGGGCGGCTTGCAGCGGCTGCAACATGGCATTCACGGCGGCGGCGGCTTCGGCCTTTAAGGCCCCATATTGCTGACCGTGCAACTGCACGGCTGCCTGCTGGGGTGTTTGGTCACGGCAGCCCGCAATAATTTCCAGCAAGTTCGCCACGCCGGGTTTTTCTTCGGGCGCATAGCGAATGGCGTCGGGGCCCGTGTCGCTATCAGTCACCGCGCGCTTGAACTTTTTCTCAACTTCTTCGGGCGTATCGGTTAATAGCACGCAGCCAAGCCCTGGCCGCGATTTGCTCATTTTTTTGGTCGGGTCTTGGAGGTCGCGGACCCGTGCCCCGTGTGGCGGAATGGTATGTTTGGGCACATGAAAAGTGCTGGTGCCGTAATGATGATTGAAGCGCAGGGCAATGTCGCGGCAGAGCTCGACGTGCTGCTTTTGGTCATCACCCACGGGCACGTCGGTGGCGTTATACAGCAAAATATCAGCCGCCTGCAGCACGGGGTAACCGAACAGCCCGACGTTAATATTTTGGGCATGCTGCACCGATTTATCCTTGTACTGGGTCATCCGTTCCAGTTCACCCATTTGGGTGAAGGTGTTGAGAATCCAGCCCAACTCCACATGCGCCCGCACGTGGCTTTGCACAAACAGCGTGGCGGGATTGTTCGGGTTTTCAGGGTTCAAACCCGCCGCCAAATACCAGGCGGCCACTTCGCGGGTGTTGGCCAGCAGGTCGGCGGGGGCCTGACGGGCAGTAATGGCGTGATGATCCACAATAAAATAATAGGCGCGGTGGGTGGCCTGAAAGCTAAGAGCCGGTTTAAAAAAGCCCAAATAATTACCTAAAGTGGGTACGCCGCTAGGCTGGATGCCAGTAAGAACGGTAGGTTGAACGGCAGGTAGCTCCATCGGTTGCATGGCCCGTTATAGCCGAGCTTGATTGGCTTGGCTAGGTTTCTAGTTCCCGCAAACGGGCCAGCAACAGGGTCAGCATCGCCACAGTTAAATGTTTCTCGCGCAGCAGCTGGCGCACCAGCAGTTCGTAGCGGCCACAGCCGTGGCCACAGTTGGCCAGCCATTTTTCTACACTCAGGCCCTCGCGCAGCAGGTGCGTGGTCAGGCGCCGCTGGCGCATAAACAGTTCCAGCACCAAGGCTTGCACGGCTTGGCGGCTGAAGCTGTCGGGGACGCTCATCCCCCGAATTTTCCCCACCAGTGCAGGCAAATGCAGGGCGCTGCCGACTTGCAAATGGAGTTCCAGCACCTTGGCCAGCGGTTGCTTCAGTTTGCTCGCCACTTCAATGGCATCGGGCACCACCACCAGGGGCGAGAGCAACGCCAGCTGTTTGGCTAGTTTGGGTGGCAGGCCTTGGCCTTGCCATTCCATTTGCCAGCTGGCAATTTCGGGGCGGCTTTTCAGGGCCAGTGGCAGAGTTGTCAGTGCTTCGCCAGTTGGCGCAAAGAAGGTTGCCCAGTGTTTTTCAATGTTCACGGGCTGCCCCAGCCGCAGCAACCAGCTGCCGATAAAATTCGCCACCACCTTCAGCCGGTTGTAAACCGCCACCTGCACAGGCGTTGCCAGCGGGTTTGGGCCTTCTTGGATGTCATCGAGCTGGTGCCATACGGCCGTAAGCCGCCCCACACAGCAGGCCAGCGCGAGCGCACGGGCGGCATCGGCGGCGCTGGCGGCGTGGTCGGCCATTAAGCGCGGTACGGCCAGCAGCCCCAGACGGTTAACAATCAGGTTTGCTAGCACGGTGGCCGTGATTTCCGCCGCCAACGGGTGCGCGGTAATTTCGGTGGCATAGGGCTTATGCAGGGCGGCAGGGAAGTACCAGCGCAGCAGCGGGGCGGCGACAGGGCTTTGCAACAGTGCGGCATCCTGTAACAACTGCGTGCGCAACCAGGCTTTGCTGGCGGCCATTAAAGCCGCCAGCTCGGGGCGGGTGTAACGGCCACCGTCGCGGCTTTGCAAGTCGCGGCGGGAAGGCAGGCAATCCAGCGCCAGGTCGGCAAAGTTTTGGCGAACCAGCAGGTCTTGCCAGCCCATCAGTTCGGCGTGGTCATCGGGCCCAGCGGCGGCCTCTAAGCTCAGCAGCAGGTTCTGGGCGTGGTTGTCGCGCAGCACATGTTGGCAAATGGTCGCGGTCAGCGATTTTAACAACGCATCGCGCTTGGCCAAGCTTAGCTTGCCGCTTTGCAGCGGCGCTTGCAGCAGAATTTTCAGGTTCACTTCGTGGTCCGAAGTATCCACACCCGCCGAATTATCCACGGCGTCGGTGTTCAACATGACGCCGCGCTTGGCCAATTCCACGCGGGCGCGGGGGGTCAGGCCCAGGTTTCCGCCTTCGCCAACAATGCGCAGCCGCACCTGTTTGGCATCGATGCGGGTGGTGTCGTTAGCTTTGTCTTGCGCGGCGGCGTGGGGTTCGTCGCTGGCCTTGATGTAGGTACCAATGCCGCCATTCCATAACACATCGACAGGTGCAGCCAGAATGGCCTGAATCAGGGCCTCGGGTGCCAGGCTGGCGGCTTTCAGCCCCAGGGCCTTTTGCGCGGCGGGGCTTAGGCTTATTTTTTTAGCGCTACGCAGGTAAATCCCGCCACCTGCGGAAAGGGTTTTGGCGTTGTAGCCATCCCAGGCCAAGCCTGCATGGTAGCAGCGCTGGCGTTCCGCCAAGCTGCGGGCTGGGTCGGGGGTTGGGTCGAGCATAATGTGGCTATGGTTAAAGGCAGCTATTAGCTGCACATGGGGGCTGCGCAGCAGGCCGTTGCCAAACACATCGCCCGCCATGTCGCCAATCCCCACCAAACGCAGGGGCCGCTTGGCGGTGGGCAGCAAGCCCAAAGCGCCGGCATGATGCAGCACCGAAAGCCAGGCCCCACGGGCCGTGATGGCTAGCGCTTTGTGGTCGTAGCCGGCGCTGCCGCCGCTGGCAAAGGCATCGGCTAGCCAGAAGCCTGGCTGCTTAAGGTTCCAGTAGCTGGCAGCGATGGCCTCGGCGTTGGCGAAGTCGGAATAGGTGGCGGTACCTTTATCGGCGGCCACCACCAGATAGCTGTCGGCGCCATCGAGGCATTTTACGCCCAGCGGGTGCACGGTGGTGCCGTCGGTGTCTAAAGTATCGGTTATGCTTAACAGGGCCCGAATGTACCGGCGGTAATTAAGTTCGGCCCACGCTTTGGCGGTGGTGGCAGGCGGCACTGGCCCGCGCAGATAAAAACCGCCCTTGGCGCCCACCGGCACAATAATGGTATTTTTGCGCATCTGGGCGGTCATCAGGCCCAGCACTTCGGTGCGGTAGTCGGCCGCGCGGTTGCTGTGCCGAATCCCGCCCCGTGCCACCTTGCCGCCACGCAGGTGCACCCCTTCCACGGCGGGATGGTACACATAAATTTCGCGCCACGGGTGTGGGCCCACCAGCCCAGGAATCAGGCCCGGGTTTACTTTAATTGCCAGCGCCTCGTTGGGCTTGCGGGCCCACAGGTTGGTGCGCACGGTGGCCAGTACCATCCCCAGCAGCATCCGCCACAGGCCTTCTTCTTCAGCATTGGGCAGCTGATTAATGATGCGCTCCAGCTTCGCCACTGTTAGCTTGGCGGCCGCGCGGGCCGTGCCACTGACGCGCGGTTGCAGACGGGCTTTAAAAATGTCGAGCAGGCCCAAGGTGAGCTCGGGGTTGCCCCACAGCAAATGGCGGGTGCGGCGCGGGCCCGCGTTACGGTTCAGTTGCTGCAGATAACCGCAAAGGGCGCGGAGCAGCATTAAATCGGCAGGGCTGGCGGCAATACTCAGGGCCAGACGGCAGAGGCTATCCTGTTCGGTCTCGGCGGCCGAGGCGGGCTGCAATGCCGCTTCCAGGTTGCTTTGCAGTGCCGCCAGCTGGGCGGCCTTGGGCTTGCTGAGCAGGGGGGTGGTATGCAGCGTTTGGTGAAACTGACCATTTTTTTGGGTGTTTTCGGTACTGACCGCATAGAGCCCAAAACCTTCCAGCAACAGCACCGCCCGCACGAGGGGCAGGGGGGTGGGGCTGATAAACGTGATTGCCAGCGCGCCGCTGGCCAATTGGTGTAAGCGCAGAGCGGCAGGGGTGGCAGGGAGGGCTGGAAGCATAGCCCACGCTAGGCGCAGGGAAGCCTCGCTTCAACCCCCACCCCAATGGCAATGCTTATGGAATTGGCTTTAGTGGGTTACATTAGCGCTTTAAAATTTTCAGCGCGTCGGCCTCGACGTCGGCTGTCACGCGGGCACTGAAGGCGTTGGCCTTGTAGGCCGTGCTGGCTTGCAGCAGGTTTACAATTGCACTGGTTAGGTCGCCTTCGGGCGGCAGTATCGCACCGCGCACCGCATCTTCCACCGCTGGCACCACCTGGGCACGGTCGGTATTGATGGCCACACTGTCGGCGGCCTGGGCATTCTGGGCCGCATTTTGGGCGCTGGTAAAGGCTTTGGAAATACTTTCCGCCGCTTTGGCCACGTTGGCGGCTTCGCGCTGCATCCCGCCCAGGGCAATATTTAGGCCACTGGTTTTTGGGGTATGAATTGGGTTCATGGGGTACATCCTCTCTCTGTATTTTAAGCTGCACTTGCAGCCTTATTTTTCGCTCTCTGGGTTAATTTTGGGCAGAGAGATTCAAATTGTCAAGCGCTTAGGCCTCGCGGTCGAGGTTCTGGCCACGGCCTTCGGCTTTCAGCTGTTGGCGTTCGGCGTAGCGGCTGGCGGGCGGGCCACTTTGCTGACTCTCGCGTAAGGGGGCAACGGGCGGTTTACGCTGGTCTTCACGCAGGCGCATGGCGGCGCTGGCCTCGTTCTGGCTGGCGGCCAGGGCGGCGGCATTGTTGGTAATCGCGTTGGTGGTCATGGCGTTTCGGCCTTTCGGTTGGCTCTCTCGGTTCCTTTTGCCACCCCGCACCAACCTTGCTGACAGGCCCACTTTATGCTTAACAAGCATTTATGCAAAATTGTTTGGTGCTGGAAACCACCCTAAGCGGCTTAATACTGGCCCTGCAACGGGCTGATGGCGCCCATTTTGGCCGCAGCATTGCCACCCCCCGCAGCAGCAGCCAGCTACACCCACTGCTGGCCGAGCTATTGGCCGAGGCCGCACTCATGCCCCCAGAAATTCATGTTTTGGGTGTCAGCGTTGGCCCGGGCAGCTTTACGGGTGCGCGGGTGGCAGTGGCGGTGGCTGAAGCGTGGGGGCTGGCGCAACCCCAGTGCCGCTTGGTCGGGCTCGATACTTTGCGGGTACTGGCAAAAGCGGTGGTGGCAAGAGGCAACGGGCAACAGGAACAAGGGTTGGAAAAGAAGTCGGAGAGCTTTCGGGTGCTGCTCGATGCCGCCGGCGGGATGGCTTACGCCCAAGATTTTGACCCCACAGGGCACCCAATGACACCTGCCAGCTGCGTGCCGCTGGCCGAGGCCGCGACCAATCAAATTCCCATCTATGCTGCCAGCTTGCCGTTGCTGGAAGGCGTGACGCACCTGCGTACCCTCTCAGGGCAGGTACTGCTGGCGGCGTTGAACGATGCAGATTGCCATGCGCCACTGGAAGCGCTGTACCTCAAGCCTTTGGCCTACCGCGAACGTACGGCGAAAATTTAAACGCGAGATGGAAATTTCCACGCGCGCAACCATTCCTGCCGATTGGGCTGACCCCATCCTTTCGGTGGCACAGGCGCAAAGCCTGTTGGGCCAAGCTGGCCAAGTTGTGTTACAGGCCGCAGGCGGTGGGCACTTGCTGGGGGTGGCGGCTAACGGCAGTATGGCCGATATTCTCACCCTGTATGTGCCGCCCGAACTGCGCCAACAGGGCCGTGCCATGGCCTTGCTAGAGACTTTTCTGGCCTATGCCCGTGCCCAAGGGGCTTTGGGGCTGACTTTGGAAGTTCGGGCCGATAATGCGACGGCAATCAGGCTTTATGAAAAGGTGGGACTTATAGTCCAGCACCGGCGGGTGGGGTATTATAAAGGAGTTGATGCGCTTGTGCTGGGGGTTGAGTTTTAAGAGCCTATAGTATACATACGATTCAAGCGACTCACTTGGCAGGAGGCCAACATGTTTAACCCACGCACAATTGGCGAAATTCTGGCTGCCCTTAAGCTTGCTGATATGTCTGTCAGCGATCTTTCGAAGACGGTCGGTAGGTCACGCGCTGCAATTTACCAGCAAATGCAAAAGGATGGAGATTTAAGAAATCTTTCCCTACCTTTCGAGGGCTGGCTTAATTTGGTTCAGGTACTCGACGAGAAGTTGAAACAAAAAAACCTGAACCTAGAAGATCACATACGCGTACTCGAACAAGTACGCATTAGCATGTTGGAACTAGAGCCCCCTGCCTAGTGCAGGGGTGCTTGCGTTTTATGCCTATGTTCTCTAAACGCTTCCTATGCCCATCCGGATTGCCCATGCCGTTGACCAAGCCCCGCACGCGGGTGCCAAGCGGCTGTTTGTGAAAAGCTACGGCTGCCAGATGAATGTGTATGATGGCATTCGGCTCGCCGACCTGATGAAGCCCCAAGGCTACGCGCTGGTGGAAGAGGCTGCGGGGGCCGACCTGATTGTGTTGAACACCTGCCATATTCGGGAAAAGGCCGATGACAAACTGTTTTCCGACCTTGGCCGCTACAAACGGCTGGCGCCGCAGGCCATTCTGGCCGTGGGTGGCTGCACGGGGCAGGCGCTGGGGGCCCAGATTTTTCAGCAGCAGCCGGCGGTAAAAATTGTCTTTGGCCCGCAAACCATTCAGCGCCTGCCTGCGCTGTTAAGTAAAGCCCTGCGCGGCGAGCGGGCGATTGATACCGACTTCCCCGAGCTGGAAAAGTTCGATGCGCTCCCCACCCCCGGCGCCTACGGCGCCAGCGCATTTGTGACCATTCAGGAAGGCTGCGACAAGTTTTGTACCTACTGCGTGGTACCTTACACGCGTGGCGCCGAAATTTCGCGCCCTGCCGACGATATTTTGGCCGAAGTTCAAGCGCTGGCTGCGCAGGGCGTGAAGGATGTGACGCTGCTCGGGCAAAACGTGAATGCCTATGAGCACGCTGGGGTGGGGTTGGCGGAACTTTGCCGGGTGGTTGGGGACGTGCCGGGCATTGCCCGGGTGCGCTTCACCACCAGCCACCCCAACAACACCACGCCCGAGCTCATCGCTGCCTTTGCCCCGCCCGCGCAAGGCGGTAACCCCAAACTGATGCCTTACTTCCATCTGCCCGTGCAGGCTGGCAGCGATAGTGTCCTGGCCCGCATGAACCGCAACCACACGGTACAGAGCTACCTCGACATCATCGCCGCCGTGCGTGCCGTGCGGCCCGATGTGGCGATTAGTGGCGATTTTATTGTTGGCTTCCCGGGCGAAACGGAAGAGGAATTTCAACAAACCCTGGCCCTGGCCGCCCATGTGGGCTACGTGGGCGCCTACAGTTTTGCCTACTCGCCGCGCCCCGGCACCCCGGCCGCCGACTTACCCGACCAGTTGGATGAAATTACCAAAAAGAACCGTTTGGCGGCCTTGCAAGCGGTGCTTGATGCCAGTACGGCGGCCGCCTGCGCCACATTTGTGGGGCAAGTGCTGGACGTGCTGGTGGAAGGGCCTGCCAAGGAAGCCAATCAGCTCCGTGGCCGCAGCCCCCACAACCTGGCCGTGAATTTTAGCTATGGGGCTGCGGATCCAGCTGCCTTGGTGGGGCAGCTGGTGCAGGTACAAATTACCACCAGCACGCCGCGAAGCCTTGTCGGTAGCCTGTCAGTTTAGTTCCCCCATATACGCATATTAAATCAGCTAATTTTGGCACACATGGCCGTTTGTGCGGGAGACTTCTCTCCTGAGGCTCTATGGAGGTTATCATGACCAATAACACCAAAAAAACTCCTACCACACCCGCAAGGGAGTGGTGGCAGGATTTGCCACCTGCCCCACCAAGCCCGCCAGTGCGGGAATGGTGGGAGACGGATTCATCTCCGCCTCCCAAGGTGGAGGTTCCCGACCCCCCCGAAGAGTACGAACAAGAACGGGAGCGGGAACGCTAAACGAAGGGGGGCGCCATTGCGCCCCCCGCTTATTTTGGTTGCTTAAGCCGCCAATTTGTAGCTCACGCTCTCGGCCACGCGGGTGGCTTCAAACGCGGGGCGGGCACGCACGTGCTTGAACAGGTTCACGGTGTGTGGGCCGAAGCTAAACTGGTCGCTCCAGTTGGCGATGACGGTGACGAGAATATCGCCGATGCGGCACTCGGCCCCGAGCAAATACGGCCCCCCCGAGGTTTCGAGTTGCTGTTCGATTTGGTTCCAGAGGGTTTGGATGTGGGCCTTGGCCTTGTCGGTGAGGTCGGCAGGCGCGCCTTGCTTCATGCACCAGAACCAGCGGCTGTAGGCATCGTGCAACGTTGCGTTGCCGAACATCAGGCCTTGGAGGGCTTGGGCGCGGGCCCAACCGCTTTTTGGCAGCAGCGTACCATCGCCGTGTTTATCGAGCAGGTAGGCCATTTGCGCGGCACCTTCCAGCATCACCTGGCCTTCGGCATTGACCAGCACGGGCACTTGGCCACGGGGGTTGAGCTTGAGGAACTCGGGCGTTTTGGTGTCGCCCGCGCCAATGCTGGTGGGTTTATAGGTAAAAGGCACGCCAACTTCGTGCAGCGCCACATGGACGGCCATACTGCAGGCGCCAGGGCTGGAATAGAGAGTGTAGGACATGATTTTTTCTTTCGGTTGAGGTTGGTTGGAACAGGGTAAATTGTTACGCAAACCCATGGGGCTTGGCGCCCAAGCTTGGGCCCAGCGTTTCCAGCTGCCAGACTTCACCCGTTTGCGTGGGCGGCACGAAGCGGTAGGGCGTGGCGTTGGCGGCTTCGGTACGCGGGCCGCCCAAGCCTTCGTATAAGGCCCGAAACACTGCCCCATGGCTAACAAATAACAGGCAATCGGTTGGGTAGGCGGCCAATAGGCGTTCGGTAAATTCTTGCGCGCGGGCCATGGTGGTGGGCCAGTCTTCGGCGTCCGGGGGCAGGATTTCACTAATACTTTGTTCGGGGCGAAGCCCGTGGGCAGCCCGAACTTCGGCAGTAATTTGCCCTTCAAAACTGCCAAAGGTGCGCTCCTTTAAGGCGTCATCGAAGGAGAGGGGAAGCTGTAGGGCATCGGCCGCCACTTCGGCGGTGCGACGCGCCCTGATAAGGGGGCTGCTGACAATCCGGGTGATGCCAAGGCCCATGAGGGCTTGTGCGGCCCGCACCGCTTGGGCTTCACCCGTGGCGTTGAGCGGGATATCGGTATGCCCCTGCATTCGGCCTTGCAAGTTCCAGTCGGTTTCGCCGTGGCGGAGGAAGTAGAAAGTTCTCATGGCATAAGAGCTAACACAGATTTTTCATCATTTCAAGAAAAATGAAGTATTGAAATGTATAATTTTTTATGGCAGACTACATAATTATGCCGCGCATTCTGCACCATCCTGCCCGAGCACAGCTTTCACTGGCGAGCGTGTTGCATGCGCTGGGCGACCCGGTGCGGCTCGCCTTCGTGCAAAAGTTGGCCAGCTGCCCCAAGGGCAGTGCGATGAACTGCGCCACGGTGGGGGAGGTGATGGCAGGGATTGCCCTTTCTACGCGCCACCACCATATGCGGATTTTACGCGAAGCAGGTGTCATTCGGGCCGTCCCTGAAGGCAAAGAGGTCATGAACACGCTGCGCCGCGATGACCTTGAGGCCCGCTTTCCCAACCTGTTGAAAACGATTTTAAAAGCTGTTTAGCCACGGGCAACCTCGTAACGTAAGATACTCCCATGCTGACCCCCGAACTCTTTACCCAGGCCGTGCTGCTTGGAGTGCTGGAAGCCGCCACCGAGTTTTTGCCCGTGTCCTCAACTGGCCACCTGCTGCTGGCGGGGCACTTTATGGGCTTTGCGGGCCCGCCCGGCAAGGTGTTTGAAATTGCGATTCAGCTAGGGGCCATTTTAGCTATTTGCGTGCTCTACTTCCATAAACTTTGGCATGTGCTGATTGACCTGCCAGGCCAGAACACCGCAGGCCGCCAGGCACGAAACTTTACGTTGGCGATTCTGGCAGGTTTTTTGCCCGCGGCTGTTTTGGGGTTGTTGCTGCACGATTTCATTACCGCGTATTTGTTTAGCCCGGTGGTGGTATGCACAATGCTGGTGGTGGGCGGGCTGGTGATTTTGTACTTGGAACAGGTGCGCCGCGCCACGGCCAGCGTGTACGATATCGACGCGATTGACTGGAAGCTGGCGCTGAAAATCGGCGCATTGCAATGCTTGGCGATGGTGCCGGGCGTCAGCCGCAGTGGCGCCACGATTATGGGCGCAATGTGGCTGGGGGTAAACCGCCGCATTGCCACTGAGTTTTCGTTCTTTTTGGCAATTCCAACGATGGTTGGGGCGGTGACTTTAAGCCTCTGGGAACAGCGTGACCTGTTACGGATAGAAGACTTGGCACTGATTGGTGTGGGCTTTGTTACCGCGTTTATCGTGGCCTTGGTGGTGGTACGGTGGTTGGTGGGGTTTGTGGCGCGGCGTACCTTCACCGTGTTTGCGTGGTACCGGATTGTGGTGGGCAGTGCAGGGTTGGCGTTGCTGGCTTGGGGGTTTTAATTTCTTTGTCATCTTGAGCAACGCGAAAGACCCAGGTCTTTTTATCTATTTTACACGGCCTCGTTTAAGCCAACATGCCCGTTCAAGATTTCACACCTGGGTCCTTCGCTACGCTCAGGATGACACCCCCGCGGGTGGGACACCTAAACTTTCTGATTCCCAAATCGTACTTCCCAATCCGCAATTTGTTCATCAGTGATTTTGGGAAAAAGAATCCCCGAAGTGGTTGGTGGTTGGTAGTTGAGAGTTGTAAGGATTTCAAATTTTTCAGGCCATGGCAGGGGGTTGAAATCTTTCGCAGACAAGCCAAAACGCTGGGCAATCATCGCTGCCGAAAGCGGAATCAGCGGGGCGGCCACGGCGGCATAGAAGGGCATCAGTTGCAGCGCCACATGCAGGATTGTGGCGGCGCGGGAAGGGTCGGTTTTAATCACCTGCCAGGGTTCTTGCTGCGCCAGATATTCATTGCCCAGCACCCACAGAGCGCGGGTTTCTTCCACCGCGCGGCGCAGTTCGGTGTGCTGATGCGCAGCAGTTAGCTTAGCCAATGCGGCATTCACTTTACCTATCATAACCTGATCGGCGTCGGTCAGTTCACCCAGCGGCGGCAAGCTGCCGGGGAAATATTTCTGCGCCAGGGTGGTGGTACGATTGATAAAATTCCCCAGCACATCGGCCAAGTCTTTGTTTACCACGCTCTGGAAATCGGCCCAGCGAAATTCGCTGTCATCGGCTTCGGGGGCGCGAGCCAGCAGGTAGTAACGCCAGTAGTCGGCACCATTAGGGATATCTTGGAGCAGCTCTAGCGCGGTATCGCTAAAAATCCCCACGCCCAGACTGGTGGAAAATTTACCCCCGTAATAGGTCAGCCAGTTGAAGCTTTTGAGGCTATCAACTTTCTTCCACGGCTCGGTGCTGCCAATAAGCGTCCCCGGAAACGAGAGAGTATGAAAATAAACGTTATCCTTGCCCATGAATTCGGTGTAGGTCACGTCGCTGGTCGCATCGCCATACCACCAGCGGGTGGCTTGGGGGGAAAGTGGCAGCCCTTGCGTAGGCTGGGCTTCACCGTGCACGGCAGTGGCCCATTGCTGGGTCATGGCGATGTAGCCAATCGGCGCATCGAACCAGACATAGAACACCTTGTTGGCGAGCTCGGGTTCGCCTAAAGCGGTGGCGAGGTCGGCGGGAACAGGCACCCCCCAGGCAATATCGCGGGTAATGCCGCGGTCTTCCAGGCCCTCATCCAGCCACTTGTAGGCAATCGATTTGGAAAGGTTGGGCCAGTCCTGCGCGTCGATCCAGGCCCGCAGTTGGGGTACCAGTTGGCTTTGCTTGAAGAAAATATGCGGGCTGTCGCGTAGTTCCAGTTCACGGCTGCCCGAAATGCTGGAATAGGGGTTGATGAGCTCGGTGGGGGTGAGGACGCTGCCGCAGCCGTCGCATTGGTCGCCACGGGCTTTGGCATAGCCGCATTTGGGGCACGTGCCTTCTACGTAGCGGTCGGGCAGAAAGCGGCCATCGGCAGCGCTGTACAACATGCGCTGCGTGCGGACTTCCAAAAGCCCAGCCTGGTGTAAAGCGCGGGCAAAATGCTGGGTGAGCGCATGGTTGGCGGTGCTGGAAGATTGGCCGAAATAATCAAAACTAAGCGCATAGCCCGCATAAATTTGTTTCTGCACCGCGTACCATTGGGCGACGAATTCATGCGGCGGAATTCCTGCCTTTTTGGCGGCAATTTCAGCGGGCGTGCCGTGGTCATCGGTGCCGCAAATGTACAGGGTCTCGGCCCCCGTGGCGCGGCAAAAACGGGCAAACACATCGGCAGGCAGCATGCTACCAATAATATTACCCAAGTGTTTAACGCCGTTGACGTAGGGGATGGCACTCGTAATTAAATGGCGTTGCATGGGCGTAAAGTACACATAGAGGTGGGTTAATGTCCACGAAAAAGCCCCTCCGAAGAAGGGCTTTTTGCATCTCTGGGCAGAGCGTACGGCTCTGCCACCGATAACCTAGGAGGTGGCGGCAGAAGTAATCCGTAGCCCCGAGATATCCCCATTTGTGATGCGCGGCATTGGATCACCTCCTTTCAATGTACTGATTAATTTCATCGGTTGCCCTTTCTTGCTGGGTCCCCTGGTCGCGGCCTGTTCCGCGTCCATATATTTATATTGCCAACTTCCAGCCCCTCTGACAAAGCCTTTTCTTGCCACTGCCTGAGCCACAGGCACGGGGTGTGGCGATGGTGCCCGTTTGGCACTGACTTGTCTAAAGTGCTAATATAGCTGGCTATCTCCGTGCAAACAATCGTTCCAGTTCCGCCAAACCAAGCTGCACCACCGTCGGCCGCCCGTGGTTGCAGGTGTGGGCCAAGGGCTCGGCTTCAATCTGGCGCAGCAGAGCGTTTTGCTCGGCCAAGCTTAGGCGGCGGTGGGCGCGAATGGAATGATGGCACGCCACGGTGGCCAGCACGCGGCCTAGTTTGTCGGCGAGGGTCTGGCGCGGGTTCAGCAGCAGCAAATCTTCGCACAGGTCGGCAATTAGCTGGCTGGGGTTTGCGTCTTTAATTAATTGCGGCAGAGCGGTCAGCACCACTTGGCTGGGGCCGGATTGTTCAACATATATCCCCCAGCGTTCCAGTTCGGCGGCATGGGCCAACAGGGCCTGCACGCTGGCGGGCGGCAGCGCAATGGGTGCGGGGATGAGCAGCGGCTGGCTGGCCACCACCCCCTTGGCCAGCTGGCGTTTAAGATCTTCGTACACCAGCCGTTCGTGGGCGGCGTGCTGGTCAATCAGCACCAGGTTACCTTCGCTGGTTTCCGCCACGATATAGGTGTTGGCAATTTGCCCCAGTGCGGCGCCAAGGACGCCTGATGGCGCGTTGCTGGTGGCTGGTTGGTGGTTGTCGGGCTGGTTATCTTCTTCACCCTTGAGTAATTTCTGCGGTGGGGTGTGGAAGCCCAGATTGGCTTGGCTGCTGGGTACGGGGAAGGGGTTGGTAGGGGTAAGTTGGGAGGGCATGAAGGCCGGCGCACTGCTGCTGCCCAATGTTTGCCGCACGCCGCCCAGCACCAGTTTCAATACGGCGTCGGGCTGGGCCAGCCGCACTTCGGTTTTGGCGGGATGGACGTTGACGTCGACCTCATCGAACGGCAGCTGCAAAAACAGGATGGCCAAGGGGTGCCGTCCGGGCGGGAGGCGGTCGGCATAACCCAGTTTCAGGGCGTGCAGCAAGGCCCGTTCCTTCACGGGGCGGCCATTGATAAACAGCCACTGCTTGGCGGCTGTGCCAGCGTGCAGGGTGCTGGGGCCAATCAGGCCCTGCAGCTGGCCCGCTTCACTCTGGGCTTGGATTGGCAAGGCAGCGCTGGCAAAATCGGCCCCCACCACCGCCTGGCTGCGCGCGCGCAACCCCTGCTGCCAGGCTTCGTTGGTGCCGATTTGCGCGCTGGCTTCGTGCCATGTCACAATTGTATCTTCAGTCACCTTCAGGGCAATCTGGGGGTGCGCCAACAAAAAGGCCTTGATGACCTGTTCAATCGCCAGGCTTTCGGCCCGCACACTTTTTAAAAACTTGCGGCGGGCGGGGGTGGCATAGAACAGGTCGGCAACTTCCACGCAGGTGCCGTTGGGGTGCGCAGCAGGGCGCAATTCGCCTTGCGGGGTAATTTGCCAGGCTTCAGTGCTCTCGGCGGTTTTGCTCGTCAAGGTTAAGCGGCTGACCGAAGCCATACTTGGCAGCGCCTCGCCGCGAAAGCCAAAGGTACGGATGCCAAACAGCCCTGCCGCTGTTTGCAATTTGCTGGTGGCGTGGCGGCTTAATGCCAAGGGTAGCTGGTCAGGGCGCATGCCGTGGCCGTTGTCGGTCAGGCTCAGGCGCGTTAGGCCCGCATCTTCTAGCACCAGATGTAAGGCGGTCGCGCCCGCATCGAGGGCATTTTCCAGCAGTTCCTTCAGCACGCTGGCGGGCCGTTCCACCACCTCGCCAGCTGCAATCTGGTTGGCCAGGGTGCTGGGGAGTTGGCGGATTTCGGGCAGCATCGCTTAGTCCTCGGGCAGCCCCACCAGGCCGCGCGCAAAGGCGGTGGCGGCAAAGGGGCCGATATCGGCCAAGGCTTCGCCAAAGCCAATAAAATGCACGGGAAGTTTGGGAAAATTATCGGGCAAAGCCATTACAAACCCGGCCTTGCCACTGCTATCGAGCTTGGTGACCACCAGCCCCGTGAGTGGCAGATGCCTTATAAATTCGGCCACCTGCGGCACGGTGGCCTGGCCCAGCATGCCATCGAGTACCAACCACGTATGGTGCGGGGCGGCGGGAATCAGTTTTTGTACCACGCGCACCATTTTTGGCAGCTCGGCCAGCAAGTCGGTGCGGTTGGGCAGGCGGCCCGCGGTGTCAATCAGCACCACATCAGCCTGTTTTTGTAATGCCAGTTCTATTGCGCGGTACGCCACGCCAGCGCTGTCGGCGCCAACATGTTCGGCCTGCACGATCTCAACCCAGCCCTGCTTTTTGGCGGCATCATCGGCGCGGTCGGCCCAGGTTGCCAGCTGCTCGGCGGCGGCGGCGCGGAAGGTATCGGCGGCGGCCACTACCACCTTTTTGCCTTGAGCAGCCCATTGGGCGGCCAGCTTGCCGATGGTGGTGGTCTTGCCGCTGCCGTTAATGCCCGCCATTAAAATCACTGTCGGGCCAGCGGCCTGCCAGATGAAGGGCTGTTCTAGCGGCTGTAAGGCTGTGCCAAGCAGTGCGGCCAGCCGTTCTTTCAGGGCGGTCTCAGTCAGTGGTGAGGGCAGCCCGCCAGCTTCCAGCTGGGCCAAAATTTTGGTGGTGCTGGACAGGCCGCAATCGGCGGCCAACAGGGCGGTTTCAATGTCTGCTTGCAGTTCGGGGGTTAGTTTGGCGTGGAGGTCGAGGCTTACTTTCACGGCCTGCGCCACACCGGCGGCCGAGCGCTTTAACCCCGCAGAAATTTTGGCAAACCAGCTCATGCGGGTTTATGTAGCAGGAATGAAGGTCGGCCGCAAATCCTGCCAGGTGGTCATGGCGTTAACGCGGGCTTGGCGGGCAGCCGCTTCGGCCGCTTGTGCGGCGGCAAGCGGCGAATTCAGCCATAGCCCGACAAACGGCAACGCCCAGACAAACGCATAGGCATAGTGGCGGTGGCGGCAAGCTGAAAGGAAAGCCAGCCCAAACACCGCCCAGCCCAGCAGCAGCACGGCCGCCAGCGCCCATTGCTGCAAGAACAGGTGCCCTAAGCCCGGAATGACGGCCAGCCCGACGGCCAGCATGTAGTCGGCCACTTCCTTGGCGTGGAGGAATTTCAGGCGTTCTTGAAGTTGCGCAGCGGCGGGCAGGTTATAGGTGCGGTTAATCTTCCCTGTAAGTATGGCCTCGTTCCATACCGCGTCCCAGCGCATCAGCACGCTGTAATAATCGTCTGGCGCCGTGCTGGCGAGCGTGCGCAGGCTGGCTTCCACGTCGGTGCTGGGCTGGCCCATGAGGTAGCGTACGTAGTAAAGCTCGCTCGGCAGCGGCGCAGTGGGGTTAAGTTCGCGCCACTGGGTTTCATAGGCTTGGGCGGCCGTGGGCTGGCCTATTAATTCGCTTAAAATCATCAGCCTTTGCAGCGCCTGGGTGCGTTCGGGGCCGCGGGTACTGGCTTCAATCCGCGCCCATTCCAACAAGGCTGCATCGTACAGGCCAAGTTCTTCCAAGCGCAGTGGCAGCGTGGTGTTGGGGAGTTCTTCTTCGGCAGCCAGCATGGGCATCCCCACGGCGGGGAGTGAAGGGCCTTGGGTGCCATCCAGCGGGCCAACATTGGGCAGCGCATAAAGCGGTGCGGCAAGAAGCAAGAGGGGCCAGAGCAAACGCATGGCCACAACCTACCCAAAGCCGCGCTTGCCGCCAAGCAGCCAATTTGTTACATCTTGTGGTATGTTAGATTTTCTGCAGGAAAAACTCAGCAATGCCTTTGGCGCGTTGCGCGGCAAAGGGGTGCTTACTGAAGCCGATGTTGACGCCAGCCTGCGCGAACTGCGGATTGCCTTGCTGGAAGCCGATGTAGCGTTGCCCGCCATCAAGCACCTACTGGCGGCGGTGAAGGCCAAGGCGGTGGGCGATAGTGTGCTTAAGGGCATCAACCCCAGCCAGCAGGTGGTAAAAATTGTTTACGATGAGCTGGTGGCGTTGTTGGGCACCGAAGCGCCGTTGGAGCTGCGCGCTACGCCACCCGCCGTGGTGCTGCTGTGTGGCCTGCAAGGCGGCGGTAAAACCACCAGTGCGGGTAAGCTGGCCAAAGTACTGCAGGAAAAGCAAGGCAAAAAAGTGCTGCTGGCCAGCCTGGATGTGTACCGCCCCGCCGCGATTTTGCAGCTGCAGCAGCTGGCCGAACGCGTTGGCTGCGCGGTATTGATGAGTGAAAGCACCGACCCCCTGGCCCGCGCCAAGGCTGCTTTGCAAGAGGCCAAAGGCTACGATGCTCTCATTCTCGATACCGCGGGCCGCACGGTGCTGGACGCCGCCCTGATGGCCGAGCTGCAGGCCATTCACAAACTGGCCAAACCCATTGCCACGTTGCTAGTGGCCGACGCGCAAACGGGGCAGGCGGCGGTGCCCGTGGCCGAAGCGTTCAAGGCGGCGGTGCCGCTGACGGGGCTGATTCTGACGCGCCTCGATGGCGACGCCCGTGGCGGCGCGGTTCTTTCGCTGCGCTTTATTACAGGCGTGCCGATTCACTACATAGGTGTGGGCGAGAAGCTTAACGCGCTGGAACCCTTCCGCCCCGAAGGCCTGGCGGGGCGGATTCTGGGCCAGGGCGACGTGGTGGCGCTGGTGGAAAAGGTGCAGGCGGCCACCAACCAAGATGAAGCAGCGGCTTTAGAGAAAAAGTTTTTAAGCGGCCAAGGCCTGAACTTCAATGACCTGAAAAAGCAGCTGCAAATGCTTAACCGTTTGGGCGGCTTTGCCAGCATGCTGGATCTCATGCCCGGCATGGGCAGTATGAAGGCGCAAATTCAGGAAAAAATGGCCGATGGCCAAGCGGAAAAACAGCTAAAACGCCAACTGGCGATGATTGACTCCATGACCCCCAAGGAACGCAAAAACCCTGCATTACTTAATGGCAAACGCCGCCTGCGCATTGCCAAGGGCGCGGGCCGCGAGGTTTCGGAACTGAATAAGCTGGTCAAGCAGCTCGAGCAGCTGAACCAAATGGCGAAGATGATGAAAGGGGCGGGGGGCTTGGCGGGAATGGCGAAGATGCTGGGGGGGATGAAGCGTTAGCCACAGAGGCGCGTTCTGTCATCCTGAGCGCAGCGAAGGACCCAGGTCTAAGGTTTCAATCATAGGCATTGTCTTAAACAAAACCGTTTTTATTTACCTCTCATTTTATAATATAAACTATTAAAAATAATGATAACTGTGGTTAGCATTACTATAAAAATAAATATTCTTGTGTATGCATTCAAAAATAGTTCAGTAAGAGCGTTCCACTGAACACCTTCAGTTATACCCACCTCTTTCCAGCTGTAAGTGAAATAGAATTCATTGTTGTGGTCAATCATTACAGCGAATACACAAATTAAGAAACACAAGCTAAAGGTAATAGCTGTTGACCAATACAAACCAGAAGTTAATTTTTTTAAAAGCCTCACCTTACCATTTCCTCATCTAAATAATTCAGAATCCGTTAAAGACCTGGGTCCTTCGCTGCGCTCAGGATGACAAAACCCGCCAAGGCGGGGTTTGTTTGGGTGGCGCACCTAATGGTGCGGGTACGCCTCTTTATGCGTCCACACGGGCAGCTTACTAAAGTTATGCTCGTGCGGCGGGCTGCTGGTATGCGTCCATTCCAGCGTCACGCCGCCCCAGGGGTTATCGCTGGCTTTTTCACCCTTTTTCGCGCTGTACCAGACGTTCCAGATAATCAGCAGCTGGGTGATCCCGAACAGGAACGCGCCGATGGTGCAGAGTATGTTGAGATCCGCGTAAATCGGGTTGTAGTCGGCAATGCGGCGCGGCATCCCCATCATGCCGAGGAAATGCATCGGGAAGAAGGTGAGGTTGACGGAGATGAAGCTGAGCCAGAAGTGCCAGTTGCCGATTTTTTCGCTCAGCAGCCGCCCCGTCATTTTCGGGAACCAGTGGTATAGCCCCGCCATCATGCCAAAGAAGCTGCCCGTGACGAACACATAGTGAATGTGCGCCACCACGTAGTAGGTGTCGTGCATCATGTAATCCACGGGGGCGGAACTTAACACCACGCCACTCAGCCCGCCGATGGTAAACAGCACCACAAAGCCAATCGCAAACTTCATCGCCACCGTGAAGGAAATTTGTCCCCCCCACAGCGTGGCCAGCCAGTTAAAGACCTTAATCCCCGTGGGCACGGCAATCAGCATGGTCATGGTCATGAACACCAGCTGTGCGGCAATATCCATGCCCACACTGTACATGTGGTGGGCCCAAACCATTTGGCCCAAGACTGCAATCGCAATAATCGCCCAGACCATGCTGTGGTAGCCAAACAATGGCTTCCGCGCATGGGTGGCCAGCACTTCAGAAATCATGCCGAACACGGGTAAAATCATGATGTACACGGCCGGGTGGCTATAGAACCAGAAAATATGCTGGAACAGCACCGGGTCGCCGCCGCCTGCGGGGTTAAAAAACGCGGTGCCGAAGTTTCTGTCCATTAACAGCATCGTCACGGCGCCCGCCAATACGGGTGTGGCCACTAGCTGTAACCAGGCCGTGACGAGCATGCTCCAGGCAAAGAGTGGCATCTGCCACAGGCTCATGCCAGGGGCACGCATGTTTAAAATAGTCACGATGAAGTTAATCGCGCCCAAAATACTGCTCGCAC